>JBPCRE010000056.1:0-10336 GCA_050997195.1 Thermoleophilaceae bacterium | reverse complement strand
GTGGCGCAGGGGTGCAGCTCGAGCCGCGCGCCGCGCCGGCGAAGCTGCTCCACGATCGAGTGCTTGATCCCGGTGTCGAGGGCCACGACCCGCGGACCCGGGTTGTCGGGGTCGAGGAGAACCGGCTCTCGCGGGCCGACCTCCGTCGTGAGATCGCGCCCGTCCATCGGCGGCTCGGACCGCACACGCTCCATCGCCTCGGCCTCGGGCACCTCGGCCGTGAACACGCCGCCGCGCATGGCGCCGAGCTCGCGCACGTGACGCACGAGCGCCCGGGTGTCGACCCCGGTGAGCGCCGGGATCCCCTCCTCGTCGAGCCAGGAGAGCCACCCCCCCTCCGCACCGGCGGCGTCCGAGCGGTCCACGCCCTCGCGCATCACCACCGCGCGGGCCTGCACCTCCTCGGACTCGAGCGCGCCGGCCGACACGCCGTAGTTGCCGATCAGCGGGTAGGAGAAGACCACGATCTGCCCGCGGTAGCTCGGGTCGGTGATCGCCTCCTGGTAGCCCGACATCGCGGTGTTGAACACCACCTCGCCCGTGCCGGGGCCACCCCCCGAGCGGGCGAGTGCGCCCGCGGCCTCCCCGTCGAAGCGCGTGCCGTCCTCGAGGAGCAGGTAGGCCCCGCTCATACGGCCGCGACGGCGAAGGTGCGCTCGCGGTAGGCCACCGCCCCGCCGGCCATGGTCATCCGCACCCGACCGGTAAGCCGCCGCCCCGACCACGGAGAGTTGGCCGAGCGGCTCTCGAAGCCCGCCGCGCCCACCTCCCACTCGGCCTCGAGGTCCACGAGGCACAGGTTGGCCGGGGCGCCGGGCGCCAGGCTCGGGGTGGGCAGGCCGAAGGGGGCGGCCCCCGCGCTCATTCGCTCCACGATCAGGCCGAGCCCGAGCACCCCGGGAAGCACGAGATCGGTGTGCAGGGCCGAGAACGCCGTCTCGAGGCCGATGACTCCCATGGGCGCCAACTCGAAGGGCTGCTCCTTCTCCTCCCGGGCGTGCGGCGCATGGTCGGTGGCCACGCAGTCGATCGCGCCCGAGCGCAGGCCCTCGACGAGCGCCTGGCGGTCGGCCTCGGCGCGCAGCGGTGGGTTCATCTTCGTGCTGGTGTCGAGCTCGCGTACGTGCTCCTCGGTGAGCAGGAGGTGGTGGGGCGTGACCTCCGCGGTGATCGAGACCCCCGCTCGCTTGGCCTCCTCCACGGCCGCCACCGACTCCCACGCCGAGAGGTGCTGCACGTGGATGCGCCCCTCCTCGTAGCCGGCGAGAGCGGCGTCCCGGGCCACCATCGTCGACTCCGAGACCGACGGGATCCCGGCGATCCCGAGCAGCGCGGACACCGAGCCCTCGTGCATGGCCCCGTCGGCGGAGAGCGAGGCGTCCTCCTCGTGCAGCGCGAGCACCCGGCCGGCCAAGCGCTGGTAGCGAAGGGCCTGGCGCAGCCGCCCGGCGCTCCGCACGGGCACGCCGTCGTCGGAGAAGGCCACGGCGCCGGCATCGGCCAGCTCGGCCATGTCGGTCAGCTCCCCACCCCCCTGTCCGCGGGTGATGGCGGCCAGGAAGCCGGTGGGCACGCGGGCGGAGCGCCGCGCCTGCTCGCGCAGCGCGCCGAGCACCGAAGCGGTGTCCACCACCGGATCGGTGTTGGGCATGGCGAGGATGGCGCAGTAGCCCCCGGCGGCGGCCGCGCGGGTGCCCGACTCCACGTCCTCCTCGTCCTCGCGGCCCGGCGTGCGCAGGTGCACGTGGGGATCGACGAAGGCCGGAAAGAGGTGAAGGCCGCGGGCGTCGATCTCCTCGGCGCCGGGCGGGGCCTCGATGGCGTCCGCCTCGGCGATCTCGGCCACCTCCCCGTCGCGCACGAGGAGGTCGCGCCGCCCGTCGAGGCCGGCGCGGGGGTCGAGGAGGTGAGCCCCGCGGATGAGCACGGCGTCGGCGCCGGGCGGCAGGGGCCCGTGATCGAGGCGCACCGCCGGTGGTGGGCTCACGCCGGCTGAGCCTCCGAGGCGGCCCGTGAGCGCGTGGCGGGCTCGGTCGGGCCCCCGGCGCCGGCCAGCAGCTCGTAAAGGACGGCCATGCGCACCACCACACCCGACTCGACCTGACGGGTGATCAGCGCCTGCGGCGAGTCCACCACCTCGCCGGAGAGCTCGAGCCCGCGGTTCACCGGCCCGGGGTGCATCAGGAGCTGGTGAGGACCGAGCCGGCGACCGTCGATCTGGTAGCGCGTGGCGTACTCGCGCAGAGAGGGCACGAGCGCCCCGGCCATGCGCTCCTGCTGCAGGCGCAGGGCGTAGATCACGTCGGCCTCGCCCACGTGGTCGAGGTCGTAGGCCACCCGGCACCCGAGCGACTCGACCTGGCGGGGAATGAGCGTCGGCGGTCCGCAAACCGTGACCTCGCACCCCATGCGCCCGAAGGCGAGGATGTTCGAGCGGGCCACGCGCGAGTGCATCACGTCGCCCACGATCCAGACCTTGAGCCCCTCCAGCGAGCCCACCCGGCGGCGGAGGGTGTAGAGGTCGAGCAGGGCCTGGGTCGGGTGCTCGTGCTTTCCGTCGCCGGCGTTGACCACCCGCGCGGCGCTCCAGCGCGACACCAGCGCGGCGGCCCCCGCGTGGGGGGAGCGGATCACGATGAGGCCGGGATCGTAGGCCGAGAGGGTCTGGACCGTGTCCTTCAGGCTCTCGCCCTTGTCCACCGCGGAGCCCTGGGCCTTGATGCTCACGAGGTCGGCCGAGAGGCGCTTGGCGGCCAGCTCGAACGAGGAGCTCGTGCGCGTCGAGGCCTCGTAGAAGAGGTTGATCACCGTGCGGCCGCGCAGCGTCGGCACCTTCTTGATGGCCCGGCCCGACACCTCGGCGAAGCTCTCGGCCCGATCGAGGATCTGCTCGATGTCGGGGCGCGTCAGGTCGTCGATGGTCAGCAGGCTGCGCTTCATGCCGGTACCTCCTCGGGGTCTGAGATCGACACCTCGTCGATCCCGTCGATCTCCTCCACGCGGGCGTTCACGCGCTCCGCGCGAGCGGTGGGGAGGTTCTTGCCCACGTAATCCGGCCGGATGGGCAGCTCGCGGTGGCCGCGGTCGGCCAGCACGGCGAGCTGGACCCGTGGCGGCCGCCCGTAGTCGAAGAGCGCCTCGATGGCCGCCCGCACGGTGCGCCCGGTGAACAGCACGTCGTCCACGAGCACCACCGTGTGCTCCTCGGCGTTGAACTCGAGGTGCGAGGCGTGCACCGTCGGCTGGTAGCCCGGCCCGCGCAGCCCCACGTCATCGCGGTAGAAGGAGATGTCGAGCTCCCCGAGGGGAACGGGCTCGCCCACCAGCTCGGCCACGAGGTCGCGGATGCGCGCGGCGATCGGGACCCCACGGCTCTGAATCCCGACGACGGCGACGGCGTCTCCCTGGGTGCGCTCGACGATCTCGTGGGAGATGCGCACGAGCGTGCGCCGTATGTCGTTGCGGTCGAGGACGACCTTCTCCTGCATGCTCACACGTCCTTCCTGGCCTCGCGGGACCTGGTTAAAGGAACTGAGCCGAGGCTATCAACGGCCGGGGACCGAAAGAGCTCATGGGCGCCCCTCCCCCCCGCGCTGGTGCACCGGCGGCCCGCGCTCGGGGTAGGGCACCTCGACCCGGTCGAAGTCCCGGGGCACGATGGTCTCGGCGAAGGCGGCGCGCGCCTCGTCGCGCAGCTCGGGCCCGGCGTAGCGGGGAGAGACGTGCGTGAGCGCCAGGAGCCGAACCTCCGCCCGCGCGGCGAGCTCCGCGGCGGCGAGCGCGGTCGAATGGCCGGTCTCCGCCGCGCGCTCGGCCTCCTCGGCCGTGAAGGTGGCCTCGTGCACCAGCAGATCGGCTCGGTGAGCCACCGCCTCGGTCATCTGGGTCGGCGCCGTGTCGCCGGTGAGCACGACCTTGCGCCCCGGCCGCGCCGGGCCCACCACCTCCTCGGGGCCTACGTCGCCGTCGGTCCCCGGAACCGTCTCGCCGCGATGAAGGCGGCCGAAGTCGGGACCCTCCCGCACCCCGAGCTCCCGGGCGCGCTGCTCGTCGAAGCGGCCGAGGCGCTCGTCCTCCACCACCGCGTAGCCGTAGGCCCGCGCACGGTGGTGCACCGCGAAGGGAGCCACGATGTAGCCCTCGCGGCGGAGCGGCCTCGCGGGGTCGACCTCCACGAGCCGAAGCTCGAACGGCGTGCGTCCGATCACCACTCGGAGCGCCTCGATGAGCCGCCGCAGGCCGGGCGGCCCGTGGAGGGTGAGCGGCGCCTCGCGCCCACGCAGGGCGAAGGTCTTGAGCATGCCGGGAAGCCCGAGCAGATGATCGGCGTGGAAGTGGGTGAGGAAGATCTCCTCGAGGTCCACCAGGCCCTCGGAGCGCAGAAGCTGGCGCTGGGTTCCCTCTCCGCAGTCGAAGAGCAGCCGATCGCCGCCGCGACGGATCAGCAGCGCGGGCAGGCCGCGCCGGGCGGTGGGAGCCGAGCCGGCGGTGCCGAGGAAGAGCACCTCGAGGTCCATCCCGGCATCTTGGCGGGCGGGGCGGCGCCGTGTGCGGGCGACCAGCTCAGGCTCGCAACTCCACGAAGCCGGCGGCCGAGAAGTCGCCGTCGAAGGCAAGGGCCGACTGGATGCCCTCCGTCCGCATGAACGCGAAGCTCGTCGCATCGACGAACGAGTACTCCCGTTCGTCGTGTCGTCGAAGCCAGCGCATCGCGTCTTCCTCGAGAGCCCGTGAGACGTGCACGATGCGGATGCGCGGCGAGCCGGCAACCATGTCGAGGAAGGAGACGCCCGCTCGAAAGCCCTCGCTACGACGCAGATAGGTCCAAGTCTCTCCGCAGACATGGTTGGTGGTCAGCAGAGCCTGTCCCCGGTGCCGACCGAGCAGCTCGAGAGCTTGAGCGTTGCGATCGTCTCGACGGCTGCGCGCGGCGACCCAGAACGACGTGTCGACGAAGATCAGACGGGTCCCTCTCTCGGGTAGACGACGTCATCGTGGCGTCCTGACTCAAAGTCACCCTTCCCCACCCAGTCCCAGAGAGGGTCCTCCTCCAGGGGGGGAAGGGGCCGAACGCGGTCCCGCATCGTCTCCCGGATGAGCGCCGCCTTGGAGACTCCGCGCTCTGCCGCCTGACGGCCGATGTCGGCATCGAGATCCTCCTCGATCATGATCTGCAGGCGCTTCACTTGCTGCCAATCCTACCCCACTCGAGAGAAGTGGTGTAAGTCGGCGCCCTTCTCATTCGAGGCGCAGGATCTCGAAGGCGACCCGCGTCGCTTCGACCCGCGCCTCGCCCATCGTGTGCTGGGGCTGACGGCGGCGATCGGTCGGGCTCCCGGGGTTGAAGATCTGAAAGCCCCCCGCATCCTCCTCGTGGAGGGGGATGTGAGAGTGGCCGAAGACCACGGCGTCGGCGTCGGGGAAGCGGCGGCGAAGGCGCGCGAGCCGTCCCTGGGCGGGGCCGGCGTCGTGGATCATCCCGATGCGTGCCCCCTGGATCTCAACCACCCGCGAGGCGGGCAGGCGCTCACGAAGCGCCGCGCAGTCGACGTTGCCGTGGATCGCGAGCACGGGGGTCCCGAGGGCCTCGAGCTCATCGAGGGCCTGCTCGCTCGCGAGGTCGCCGGCATGGAGGACGAGCTCGGCTTCGCGCAGGCGCTCGAGACATGCCTCGGGCAGGCGGCGCCGGCCGCGCGGAAGATGGGTGTCGGAGATGATCGCGATCATCCGCGCAGGTCGATGACGGTCACCTCGCTTGCCAGGGCGACGATCTCGGGGTCGCCGGTGAGAAGCGGAGCGCGGTGACGCTCAGCCACCTCGACGGCAAAGGCCTCGGCGTAGGACAGGCGGTGCCGTGCCTTGATGCCCGCCGCCGCCACGATCGACGCCGCGCTCGGCTCGTCGGTGAGGATGCGCCTGCTCACTCGCTCGACGGCCGCGGCGGCCGCCGAGTGGCCGCCCCGCCGGGCGAGCGAGTAGTAGACCTCACCGAGGTTGACCCACGAAGCGCCGGCGCGACCCGTAGCGATGGTCTGCTCGATCTGCTCCGCCGCAGCCTCGTCCCGCAGGAGGGCGACGATGGCGTAGGCGTCTAGGACTGCCTCCACGACCCCTGCCTGCGGTAGTCGCGCTCCAGTTCCTCACGGTGATCGGCCTCGAGGTCGGCGAGGACGTCGAGGCCTCCGGCGAACATGCCCCTCAGCGGCACCTCGTCGTCGAGCCGGCGCACGCGCGCCTCGCCGTCGACCGCCTCGACCACGACCTCGTCCCCCGGCTTGAGACCGAGTCGCCCCCGCACCCGCTTGGGATGACCACCTGTCCCTTGGGGCCCATCTTCACGGTCATACCACCCAATCTAACTCGACAGAGGGTTAGACTCGGCCCCCGGGCGCCCGTAGCTCAGTGGATAGAGCGCTGCCCTCCGGAGGCAGAAGTCGCTGGTTCGAATCCAGCCGGGCGCGCTTCCCGGCCGCTCCGCGCAAAAGTGCGAAAGCCGGGCGCAAAGCACGGTTGCCACTGCGAAGGGCTGCGAAACTTCCTCCTCACAGAGCAGGGGTTTCTCCCTCATTGCGGAGCAACTGCGACGCAAGCAAGACGCAGGCGGGGCCGCAAGCGAGACGCAAGGTCGACCCGCCCGTGGTTTCGGGCTCGCGCGGGCTACCCCCCATCCGCCTGGAGCAAAGATCCGTGCCCGCTTCGTCGTCTGCGCCCTCTGTGGCGCTTCCCTTCAAGGTCGTCGCACAGACGCCCGCTACTGCTCGAACGCGTGCCGGGCTGAGGCAAGCCGCCTCAGGCTCATCCTCGACGGCGCTCCGAACGCTCCGTACCCCTCGGTAGCTGCGAGGCTCGCCGCCCGCCACTCCCCTTGGGAGGCGTGATGGGACGGCGCTTGGACTGGGAGGCGGCGAACCGCCGTGACCGAGGCAAGCCGACCTTTGGAAGGTCGAGTCCGCGCTTGCCCACGAGGAAGATCACCGATCGGCAGCGCCGCTACATCGCCTCCCTCGCCCGGCAGTGCGGCGTGGGGCCTCGCTTCTTCGGGAACACGGGCGCGGCCAGCTTCGAGATCAACCGCCTCAAGGCGCTGCTGGCGGCCAAGGGCGCTCGTGAGCCGGATGTCACGGAGCCCCGCTCGGTCGCGAGGACGTCGCGCGTGCAAACACCGGCTCTGTTTCGGGAGCCCGAGAGAAGGAGAACACCATGAACCACATCAACGCAGACCGCGCAGACCGCGCAGACCGCGCAGACCGCGTCCGTCCCCTCGTTGAGGCTTACGGCGATCGAAGCGGCCTGGATCCGCAGGTGGAAGACGCCAACACGCTGGTCGGGGACCTGATCTGCGACCTCTTGCATCTCGTCGACAGCGAGGGAGCCGACTGGCGCGAGGTGGTGAACCACGGGATCTGGCACTTCAGGACCGACACGGTCTACCCCAACGGACTTGGCGACGACGAGATCTTCGAGGACCAGCCCGACCATCGCTGCACGCTGGCCCAGCACCTCGGTATCTCCTACCAGGAGGCGGCGCGCCGGCTGGCCACAGCCGACATCGATCCGCTCATGGAGGCCCTGAAGTCCTACGCCCTCCGCGTCGACAACGGCTCCAAGCGGGAGGACGCATGACCCGTCGGGAGCCGGCCGACCCTCAGAACCCTCGCGCCCCGACTCGGCGAGGTGCTCGTGACGTCACTTGCCGCCTGGTCGGGTTGAGGCGCCGATCCGCGTCCTCCAGGCCACGAGGCGGCGACCCCTTCTCCCTGGGGCGCGCGGGCCCCGGAAGCCCGTCAGAAGCGCACATGGCGCTTGCTGTGCGGGCGTGTAGGGGCGCCGCCGTCCTCCGTCCGAGAGCGCGGGTCGAGATGAGCCTTGCTGCCTCGCGCTGGATGTGGGAGGAGTCCCTCCAGAAGGGCAACAGCCTTCTGGTCGGCCACGCCCTCGCCGACCACGCAGACCCGGACGGGGCCGCCTGGCCGTCCGTGAAGACCCTGGCCAAGAAGACCCGTCTGAAGCCACGTGCGGTACAGAACCACCTTCGAACGCTTCGAGAGGTCGGTGAGATCGTGGTCGACCAGCAGGGCGGCAGGGGTGATGGTGATTCGACTCGGTACCTGCTACACCGGCTCGACCCGACCGGACGGGAGATCCGGGCCGTGGCCCGACCGGCTCCTCCGTCGCCTCAAACCGCGAGGACCGTTCGGTCGCGGCGGGGTGGTGCCGACGACGCCGCGCGAGATGCCGATGATTCGGGTGCACCTGTATGCACCCCCCAGCCGACCATCGCGGAGGAGGGCCTTCGGCTCTCGAGGCTGTTCGCGCAGGGGCTCATCGCCGCGGGCCACAAGGCTCCCGAGGCTCGGTTTGACGCCGAGTCGCCCGAGTGGCTCGACGAAATGGAGCTATTGGTGGTCGAGCAGCTCGCCGATCCGGAGCGCTTAGATCGCCTAGCGGAGGTGATCCGCTACGCCGTCTCTTCACCGGACTCGGCGGACATCGATCGCCCGGACGTCCTCCGCGTACGCTTCGCCGACATCGAGCGCTTGATGGCGACACGCGGGTGACCGTCTATCGAGACCGCACGCGGAGTACATCCCCATCGGCGCTACTCAAGAAAACCGGTCAGACAGCCCGTCGCCGTCGCCGCACCGCGGACAGGATCGTCCGCCTCCGGTCCTTCGCATCCGCTCGTGCCTTCGCCTCCACCCACGGGTGGCAGCGGCGACACACGGGCTCGAGGTTGGAGAGACTGTTCGGGCCGCCGGAGCGACGGGGAACGCGATGGTGAGCCACGAGGTCATGGCGCGTGCCGCAGTAACGGCACGCCTTGCCTTGGGTGACGATGCGCGAAAGTAGCGCCCACTGCGGGGAGTGCTGGAAGTCGGTCATTTGCAGGGATCTCCGGTCGGGACCCTCCACGGTAGGGATGCCGCCGGATCGATCGAGCCGAGGTCCGGCTACCGGATACCTGGCCGCCGGTTCGCCGCCCCCTCCGACTCCCTCGCCCATCGTGAGAGTTCGGGGTGCTCGATCTCCTGGAGCCGCGCGTCGAACTCGGTCGCCGCATCCGCGTACGACCGTGAACGTACGCTTTGAGTTCGCTGAGCGCGCGATCCGCGACCTCTTCTCGGCGACGAACAGTATGGACCTCCCCCGCTTGCGTGCACACGGGTTGACTTAGGACTGAAGGTAGGGGTTGGGTCGGACGGTCCCCGGCCATGGTCGGGGGCCGTCCGCGCGCGGGTCGCCGGGGCCGCTCGCCCGGGTGTCAGGCGGGGACGGGCCGGGCGGGGCGCTGGGCTGCGCGTCGCTCGAACTCGGCGGGTGAGACGTTGCCGAGCGAGGAGTGGCGGCGGACCGGGTTGTAGAACGCCTCGAGGTAGTCGAAGATCGCCGTGCGCGCCTGGGCGCGGGTGGCGAAGCGCTGGCGGGCGAGCAGCTCCTTGGTGAGCGTCGCCCACACCGATTCAGCGAGCGCGTTGTCGAAACAGTCGCCCACCGACCCCATCGACTTCGCGATCCCCGCCTCGCGGCAGCGCCGCCCGAACGCGAGGCTCGTGTACTGGGTCCCGTGGTCGGAGTGATGGACGAGCCCTTCGCCCGGGCGGCGGCGGGCGACCGCCATCTCGAGCGCGCAGACGACGAGCTCTGTGCGCATGTGGTCGGCCATCGCCCAGCCGACGACCCGCCGCGAGAAGCAGTCGGTGACGGCCGCCGCGTAGAGCCTGCCCTCGTCGGTCTCGACCTGCTTGAGGTCGGCGACCCACAGCAGGTTGGCCGCCGCCGGCGTGAAGTCGCGGCAGACGAGGTCCTCGGCCGGGACGACGCCCGCCACCCTGATCGTCGTACCCGGCCGCCGGCGGCGCATGTGCGCCCCCTCGATCCCCGCCTGGCGCATCAGCCGCTCGACGCGCTTGGGGCCAACCCGCACCCCCTCGGAGGCGAGCTCGGCGTGGATCCGCGGCGAGCCGTAGAGGCCGCGGCTGGCTGCGTGGACACGCCCGATCTCGCGCGTCAGCCAGGCGTCGTTTGAGCGCCCTGTCGCACGGCGCGCGGCGCTCCCAGGCGTGAAAGCCCGCCCGCGACACCTCGAGCACCCGGCACATCGCCGAGACCCTGTGGTTTCCCCTCTCCGCAGCGATGAACCGAAACGCGACTACCGGCTCTGCCCGCCCTCCGCAGCGAAGAAGGCCGCGGCTTTTTTTAGGATCTCGCGCTCCTCGGCGAGGACCCGGTTCTCACGGCGAAGTCGCCTGAGCTCCTCTCGCTCGTCCGAACTCAGGCCGTGGCGAGCGCCGCGGTCGACCTCGGCCTGACGGACCCAGTTGCGCAGCGTCTGGCC
>JBPCRE010000011.1:0-6672 GCA_050997195.1 Thermoleophilaceae bacterium | reverse complement strand
TTGGTCACCGTGAGGTCCACGCCCTTGAGGATCTCCTTGTCCTCGACGCGCACGTGCAGGTTCTGGATCTCGAGACTCATGCGGCCACCTTGCTCTTCGAAGTTCGGATGAGGTCGGACAGGGTGAGCTCCGTCAGGGTGCGGACGATCGAGCCCTGAACCCGGGTCCACAGGAGCTTCGTCGGACAGACGTGGTCGGACTCGGTCTCCCGAGCGCATACGAGCGTGCCGTCCTCGCGGGGTGAGATGCAGTCGATGGGAGCGATCTGCCCCTCGAGCGCGCCCACCACCTCGGCCATCGTGATCTCCTCCGCCGGGCGAGCCAGCGAGTAGCCCCCGTGGGAGCCTCTTCGGCTCTCCACGAGCTCCGCTCGCCTCAGGCGCTGCACCAGGTGCTCGAGGTAGGCCAGCGGCAGCCCCTCGGCCTCGGCGATCGCCCCGAGCGGCACCGGGCGTCCGCCGTCGTGAGAGGCCAGGTGGGCCATCACGCGGACGCCGTACTCGGCTTTGGTGGAGAACATCAAGGGCTGGGAATACCTACCTGACGGGTAGGATAACGGACGCTGGTCGGGTCGAGCGTCAGCGGCGCAGCACGAAGCGAGTGGCCGTCGGTGTGGCGTTGCCCGTGCCGTCGGCCACGCCCGTGCGGAGCTCGGCCGTCACGCGGCGCGCCCGCCGGAGCGTGGCTCGACCGCGGCGTGTGAGCCGGAGGACGACCTCGGTCGATTGTCGGGGGGCGAGCCGGCGCGAGCCTCGGCCGGCCACCACGCGGCCCCGGGTGAGCACGAGCTTCGAGGACACGGTGCAGGCCTCCGAGCAGACCACGCGCACGCGCAGCCCGCGGGCCAGCACGGCGCGGATGCGCCGCGTGGCGGCAGGCACGGAGACGGACACGTTGGGGGCGGCGCGCGGCCCGGGGGTGGGAGTGGGCGGGGTGAGGAGCGGAGCGGACGCCGGGGGAGGGGCGCCGCCGTCGGAGCTCCCGGCCGAGCCTCCCTCGCCGCTCGGCGCCGGTGCGCTCGGCCCGGCGGGCGGCGGGGCGGCCGTGGTCGTGGTCGGCGGCGGGGCCGGGGTCGTGCTGGTCGTCGTGGTCGGGGGCGGCGGCGACGTAGTGGTGGTCGTCGGCGGAGGAGCGGGCGTGGTCGTGGTCGTGGTAGTTGGCGGAGGAGGAGCGGGCGAGGTCGTGGTGGTGGGCGGAGGCGCCGGGGTCGTCGTCGTGGTGGTGGTGGTCGGCGGCGGAGGCGCGGGCGTGGTCGTCGTAGTCTCCGAGGGCGGCGGCTCGGCGCCCGAGCCCGTTCCCGGCGTCGACGCGGGCGCCACCTCGATGGGCCTGGTGGTCGAGGTCACGTTGCCCACCGCGTCGGTGGAGCTCACCCGCACCGTGTAGGTCCCGGCGGCGGCGTAGGTGTGCGAGACCGCCGTGCCGGTGGAGGACGAGCCGTCCCCGAAGTCCCAGCTCGTCCCCGACGCGGCCGCGGGCGACCAGACGTCGAACGGCGACACCGAGAAGGACGTCGAGGCGCCGGCCGAGGTCACCGGCGGGACGCGGAGGTCGCGAAGCTCGGGACCCGCGGCGTCGAAGCCGGCGCCCTGGACGTTCACCGCCTGCCCGATCGAGGTCGTGGTGTGGAACCAGGCCGCGGTGGCGTTGCCCTCGGCGTCGAAGGCGAGGCGCGGGAGGTGACCACCCTCTCCAGAGGTGGAGATCGCGGTGGGAGCGCCGAACGAACCGTCGGAGGTCCTTCGCGCGGCCAGCACCGTGCGGTCGATGCCCTGGGCCCGCACCCACGTCGCCGTGGCGTTGCCGCGTCCGTCGGCGGCCACCTGCGGCTGCTCGGCCTCGAAGCCCGCCGCGGAGATGGTGCTCGGGGAGCTCCATCCGGCGCCCGAGGAGCGGGTGGACGCTTGGACCACGGCGACGTCTCCGTCGAGGCGGGTCCACACCGCGGTGGCCGCACCACCCGCGCCGACGGCCACTCGGGGATCGCGCGCGGACGGGTCGCGGTAGCGCGCCCCGAGGAACCCGGGGGCCGCCGAGAGGTCGGCCGGCGCCCCGAAGCTCCCGGTGGCCGATCGAGTGGCCGCCTGCACCCGGCCCGCGCGAGTCCACGCCACCGCGGCGGTGCCGTCGCCGGACATCGCCACGTCGACCTCGCCGGCGTCGGCGCCGGGGGCCGAGAGAGCCTCCGCCGCTCCGAAGCCACCCGCCTTCGAGCGGCCGCGCGCCTCGACTACCCAGTCCCCGCCCGACCCGCGGCGGCTCCAGGCCACGAGAGCCCCGCCCTCCGCATCCATCTCCACGCGCGGGGCCTCCGCGTTCTGCCCGGCCTCGGATACGCGCTCGGCCGGCCCGAACACTCCACCGGCGGGGCGGGCGGCGGCCTCGATCACGTGACGGGTGCCGTCGAAGCGGCTCCATACCGCCACCGCGGCGCCGTTCGGGGCCACGGCCAGATCGGGCTCGCGGGCGTCGTGGCCGTCGACGGAGAGGGTCGCGGGTGCCCCGAAGCCGCCGCCCGCGGCCGGGCGGGTGGCGGCGCGGATCACGGATCGACCGCCGGCCGACGAGCCGCGCCACACGGCGGTGGCCGCCCCGTCAGCGTCAACCCCCACGCGCGGGTCGAGCGCCGCTTCGCCGGAGGGCGAGAGAGCCGCGGCGGGAGCGAAGGAGCCGGCGGCGCGACGGGCCGTCCACTGGGCCCGCGTCTGCAAGCCGTCGAAGCGGTGCCACACCACGATCGCGTCACCCGACGGGGCCATCGCCACGTCCGGATCGAAGGCGTTCTGGGCCGACGGCGTCGAGGGGCTCAGCTCGAGCGAGCCGAGCCAGCTCGGCGGGCTCGCCGGCGTGAGCCAGGTGGGTGCGGCGGTGGCCGGCGCGGCGCCGAGCAGGAGCATCACGGCCGCGAGTGAGAGGGTGCGACGCCCGCGGATGCCGAGGCTACCCTGCGAGGTCGCTGGAGTCGCGTCCGGTGCGCGCGCAGCGAGCACCCTCGCAGTATAGATTCGAATTCCTCTTGCGTACGAGCCTCTCGCACCCCTCCGCCGCCCGGGACCCATCGTCGTCCCGGGGCCCCGCCTCGGCCCCACGGTTCCTCGACCGCCGCACCTTCCTCAAGCGCGCGGGAGGGGTGGCTCTCGCCGCCGGCACGGTCTCCCTCCTCCCTCTCGGGGCGGAGCCGCCGAACACCGCGGCCGGCCCCGGCGCCGAGCTCACTCCCAACCAGCGCCGGGTGCACGCCGCGCTAATCGAGGCACTCGCCGCGTCGCCGGCTCTCGACGCGGTGAGGGCTTCGCGAGCCTCTGCGCTCACCGACGAGATGGCCGCGCGTTACACGGCCGAGTCGGAGACGGCTCGGGCCAACATCGACGCCATGCTCGCCGCGGTGGAGGGTCCGGGGGAGCCGGGCGCCTTCACCTCCTGGCCCGTGCCCGCGCGGCTCGAGCTGCTCCGCCAGCGACTCCGAACCACGGAGGCGCCGCGTCCCGGTCAGCCGCCGACCCGCGCCCGGCTGGTCCAGGCGGCCGTGACGCTCGCCGCCGCGCCCTTCTACCCCGACTGGCTGCGCTTCGACGCCGCGGCCCTCGCCGTCTGAGCTGCGAGCGTGGCCAACCCCCTCGCCAAGGCCCTCTCGCTGCCGCCCCCGCGGTGGGGAGAGCACGAGAACGACTACCGGCTGTGGGGCAACCGGGAGTTCCTCCGCGACGAGAGCCGCACTACCTGGATCAAGATCGGGCTGCCCTGGAACGACTTCCAGGAGCTCAGCCAGCCCACGAGCCGTGCCGCGTCGTGGATCGATCTCAACACGGCTCCCCGCGACCTCAAGTGGTTCCGAGGGCTCGACGACGAGGTGGCCGCGGCCAACGCGGACGGGGTGCGGGTCATCCTCACGCTCGCCGACCCCTACCCGCCCTGGTCGAGCGGGGCCACGGGCACCGACCCCTCGTACTCCAACTCGCAGAAGACGAAGTACCAGAAGGTGCCCACCGATCTCTCGCCGGACGGCCCGTGGGCGTGGTTCGTGAGCCACGTGTCGGCGCGCTACAAGCGAGGCGCCGGGGTGAACCCCGAGGGACCGCACGAACCTCGGAACGGCGAGAAGGCGAGCGGCTACGACCCGCGCCTCGGCAATCCCTCGGGTGCCTGGATCGAGGCCATCGAGATCTGCAACGAGCCGAACACGATCCTCTGGCCGCAGGCCGACATCCACCTGCGGGTGGCCGAGATGGTGCGGACCGCCGAGGCGCTCTCCTTCCAGTGGGGCGGGCAGCGCATCCTGGCTCCCGGGACGCTCGACTCCCCCGACCCCACCGACAGCTACACGGCCGCGGCGCGCACGGACTGGCGGCTCTTCACCGAGCGCACGCTCGACGCCCTCGCCGGCTTCGTGCCCCGGGTGCCGGTGCACTGGTCCCTTCACAACTACCGCGACGTGGCCCGCGAGGTCACCCGGGAGACCAGTCGCGCCCGCGAGGTGATCGATCTCCTCTACGCCAAGAACTGGAAGGGCGGAGGCGACCGCGACGTGTACCTCACCGAGGCCGGCTTCAACATGAGCACCGGCTCCGCGGACCCCGCCGTGCGCGACGAGCAGGCGGAGAAGATCTACCGGAACTTCTACGAGATGCGCGAGCAGGCCGACGTGGTGCTCTGGACCCAGCATGCGCTCAACGACGCGACGGGAGTCACCTTCCGCTCCGCCCTGCGCGACGACTTCGACTTCAGCGCGGGCCGCCCCGGCCCGCCGCGCCCGGCCTGGCACGCGTGGCGCACGCTGCCGGGCGCCTGACCTAATCACGCGGAAGCGCGCGTTCTCTGACAGCCAGGCACCGCCCCCTCCGCGGCGGCCTGCCAACATGCCCGCCGTGAGCGTCCAGACCGCGTCCGCCAACGGCATCGAGATCGCCTACGAGGCCTTCGGGTCCGCGGGCGACCCGCCCGTCCTCCTGGTGATGGGCCTCGGCACCCAGATGCTCGGCTGGGACGACGACTTCTGCGGGCAGCTCGCCGATCGCGGCCATCACGTCGTGCGCTTCGACAACCGGGACGTCGGGCTCTCGACCCACCTCCACGACGCCCCGACGCCCGACCCTCAGGGTGCCATGAGCGGTGACCTCTCCACGGCCTCCTACCGCCTCGAGGACATGGCCGACGACGCCGCGGGGCTCCTCGACTCGCTCGGGCTCGACTCCGCGCACTTCGTCGGGGTCTCGATGGGCGGGATGATCGTCCAGACCCTGGCCATCGAGCACCCAGCGCGGGTGCGCAGCGTCGTGTCGATCATGTCCACCACGGGTAACCCGCAGGTGGGCGTGGCCACCCCCGAGGCCGTACAGGCGCTCCTGCGGCCGCCCTCCTCGAGCAAGGAGGAGATGATCGACTCCACGGTCGAGACCTTCCGCGTGATCGGCTCTCCGGGCTTTCCCTTCGACGAGGAGCGCCTGCGCACGCGCGCCGCCCTTTCCTACGACCGCGCCTATGACCCGGCCGGCTTCGGCCGCCAGCTCGTGGGCATCTTCGCCTCGGGCGATCGCACCCCGCGGCTCGGCGCCATCGGCGTGCCGACGCTCGTGATCCACGGTCGGGAGGACCCGCTCGTGTCCTTCTCCGGCGGCGAGGCCACGGCGGCGTCGATCGAGGGTGCCGAGCTGATCGCCATCGACGGCATGGGCCACGACCTCCCCCGGGAGGTGTGGCCGCGGGTCATCGACGGGATCGTCGAGACCGTGCGGCGCGGCGCGGTCGCCGTGCCCGAGGGCGCTTCGCAGGCTTCCTGACGAGGGCGCCGGCAGGGCCGACCGCGGCTCGCCGGACCTCAGGCCCCGAGCACCGCCAGGTCGTGGGCGATCCGCTCCGGCGTGGCCTGGTCGAGCGGGAAGCCCACCCGCTGGAACCCTCTCGCATCGATCAGCGCGATGCGCGCCTGATGCTCGAGCTTGCCCTCCTGCGGCTGGATGGCGAAGCCCTTCCACAGGGGCCGGAGCTCCTTGCGCGAGCCGAGCACGAGGTCCATGCGTCCCACCATGCCCTGCTCCTCGAGGAAGTGCCGCGCCGCGGAGGGCGTGTCCTCCTTGGGGTCGACCGAGACCGCGAGCACGGGCACGTCGCGCCCGAGGTCGTTCAGGGCGCCCTTGATCTGTTGGGCCTGGGGCCCGCAGCTCTCGTCGCACTTCGAGCGCAGGAAGGTGACCACCACGGGCCGCCCGCGCAGCGCCCGCATGCTCACCGGCTCGCCGTCCTGGTCGCGGAGGGTGAAGTCGGGCGCCCGCACCCCTGGAGGCGTGGTGGCTCCCTCGAAGGGCGACACCGGCGCGATGACGCCGGGAGAGAGGCCCACGGGCTCTGCGGAGGCGCGGCGCTGGCCTAGGGCCCCGACCGCGATGGCCCCCGCCGACACGATTCCGGCCACGGCGAGGGCGGTGACGAGGCGAGGATTCATCGCGTGTCAGTGTAGAGAGTAGGTCTGCGGGAGTGGGGCTGAGCGGCCCGCCCAGGCGGCCCGGCCGGCTCCCACCCCATCGCTATACTTTCTGAAGTTCCAATACCTGATCGAGATTGAGGAGTTTGAGCCCATGCCAAGCGCCGCGGAGTTGATGCGCAAGGTCAAGGAGCAGGTGCGTCAGGTGGACCCGAGCGAGGTCCACGGCGCGGTCGAGAGCGCCAACGGCAACC
>JBPCRE010000008.1:0-18774 GCA_050997195.1 Thermoleophilaceae bacterium | reverse complement strand
TGTGGGCCGAGCAGCTCGTGGCCGAGAGCCTCGGCAAGCAGGGCAAGGGCATCGTGCCCGTGGCCGGGGAGGAGCTCGCCCCACCCTCGGCCGACGGCCACGACCGGGTGTTCGTGCACCTCTCCGGGGAGGAGGGAGACGATCCCTTCGCCCCGCGCCTGGCCGAGCTCGGCCGCGAGGGCCACGCGGTGATCACCCTGAACGTGCAGGGGCCCGCCGATATCGGACGCATCTTCTTCCTGGCCGAGTACGCCACCGCGGTGGCCGGATGGGCCCTCGAGGTGAACCCCTTCGACCAGCCGAACGTGCAGGAGGCCAAGAACGCCACGAGCGGGGTGCTGGAGGGCTACCGCGCCTCGGGTTCGCTCCCCGAGGTCGCCGAAGCCGACGACGAGGCGCTGCGCTCCCTTCTCGCCCGCCTCGAGCCGCCGAGCTACCTCGCGGTGATGGGCTACCTCGCGCCGTCGGAGGCCGTGGACGCGGCCATCTCGACCCTGCGGGTCACCCTGCGCGAGGCCACCCGCGCCACGACCACCTTCGGCTACGGGCCCCGCTTCCTGCACTCCACCGGCCAGCTCCACAAGGGCGGCCCGCCGACCGGCGTGTTCCTTCAGCTCGTGCACGACGGCGACGAGGACTTGGACGTGCCCGAGGCCGGGCATTCGTTCGGGACGCTGAAGAACGCCCAGGCCGTCGGCGACCTGAAGACCCTTCGATCTCACGGCCTGCCCGCCGAGCGGGTGCGCCTCGAGGGCGAGACGGCCGAGGCCATCGAAGCGCTCACCGAGCGCCTGCGCGAGCTTCTTCCCGGTCCCGCAACGGTGTAGGCGTGCAGATCGGCTTCGTGGGCCTCGGCCGCATGGGGGGCAACATGGCCCGCCGCATCCTGCGCGACTCAGACCACGAGGTGGTGGCCTTCAACCGGGACCCCGAGCCCGTCGCCGCGGCGGTTGAGCAGGGCGCCGTGGGCGCCGAGTCGCTCGAGGATCTCGTGGCCAGGCTCGAGGCGCCCCGCCACGTGTGGGTGATGGTGCCGAGCGGCGAGCCCACCCAGAGCACGATCGAGGCGCTCGAGGGCCTGCTCGAGCCCGGCGACCTCGTGGTGGACGGCGGCAACTCCCGCTACACCGACTCGCGCGCCAATGGGGAGCGGCTGGCCGCCACCGGCCTCGAGTTCGTCGACGCGGGGGTGAGCGGCGGGGTGTGGGGCCTCGAGGTAGGCTACTGCATGATGGTGGGCGGAAGCCCCGAGGCGGTCTCACGGCTGAAGCCCGTCCTCGACGTGCTGGCCCCACCGGACGGCTGGGGCCACATGGGCCCCCACGGCGCGGGCCACTACGTGAAGATGGTCCACAACGGGGTGGAGTACGCGATGCTCCAGGCCTACGCGGAGGGCTTCGAGCTCATGCACGCCTCCGACTACGAGCTCGACCCGGAGCAGATCGCCCACCTGTGGAACCAGGGCTCGGTGGTGCGCTCCTGGCTCTGCGAGCTGGCCGAGCGCGCCTTCGCCGCCGAGGGCCCCGAGCTCGAGCGCATCGCGGGCTACGTCGAGGACTCCGGCGAGGGCCGCTGGACCGTGCTCGACGCGATCGAGCACTCGGTGCCCGCCCCGATCATCACCCTGTCGCTGATGGCCCGCTTCGCCTCACGACAGACGGAGTCCTACGGGGCCAAGGTGATCGCCGCGCTGCGCAACCAGTTCGGGGGGCATGCGGTGAAGGGGCGGTAGATAGGCAGCCAGGTCGGGCCTACAGGAGATCGACGAACTCTCGCGGCGAGTAGACGGGGATCCGGTCGGCCAGGGCGAGCAGGTGCTTGTCGCCTGAAACGAGCGCAGCGCGCTCCGCAGCGGCGAGCGCGATGAGGTGGTCGTCGCCGGGATCCTCCGAGCGGAAGGGTGGCTCTTCCGGAGGGTGGTCGACCACGGTGGCGCTCTGGCTCAGCCATCGAAGTGCGGCTTCTGCGTCCCGCCGTGGGATCCGAGCTCGGAGCTTCGGGTAGGCCAGCGCGCGCTCGAGCTCCCCGAGCAGAGGCGGCGAGACGACCAGCTCGAAGCGGCCTTCCTGCCAGGCCACGAGGGCCTTCGCCGGGCTGCCGCGTGAGAGCAGGCCGGAGATGACGACGTTGGGGTCGAGGACCGCCCGCACACGTTACCGCTGGCGGCTCCGTGTGGCGTGCTGGGCCTCGACCGCGAGCGCCTCCGCGTCCTCCGCGGAGAGCGGCGCCTGCTCCCACATGCGTTCTAGGAAGTCGATGCCCAACTCGCGCCGCAGGGCTTCCTCGATGACCTCACTGTCGCCGCGCCCGGAGCGGGCGGCGCGGACCTTCACGGCCTTCAGCACCGAATCGTCGATCGTGAGCGTCGTGCGAACCTTTGCCACAGGCGCACTCTAGCGTCACGATGCGAAGATGCGCGCCGATGCGAAACGTTCACTCCCGAGCGAGTCGGCGCAAGGCTCGAACGCGACCACGCAAGCCACCCTCCTTGCCAGCCTCTTAACGCCCGCGGGAGATGCCGCCGGCCCCAGCTAGGGTCACCAAAGACCATGGCCACCGTCGAGGAGCAGCAGATCACGCCGGAGAACCCACTGGCCGAGGGCCTCGAGCGCCAGCCCATCGCCCCCACCGCGCTCGTGATCTTCGGGGCCACCGGCGACCTCGCCAAGCGCAAGCTGCTCCCCGCGCTCTACAACCTCGCCCACGACGGCGGGCTGCCCGAGCGCTTCGAGCTCGTCGGGGTGTCGCGCTCCGATCTGAGCCACGAGGACTACCGCGCCGCGGCCCGGGCGGCCATCGTCGAGCACTCGCGTCGCGAGCCCGACGCGGGCGTGCTCGACGCCCTGCTCGAGCGCACCGCCTACATCCCCTCCTCCTTCGACGATCCCGACGGCTACGGGCGTCTGGCCGATCACCTGCGGGGCCTCGACGAGGAGGCCGACCTCGTCCTCAACCGGGTCTTCTACCTCTCGACCGCACCCGGGTTCTTCGAGCCCATCGTGTCCTCGCTCGGCGCGTGCGGCCTCGAGCGTCACAGCGACGCGGAGGTGCGGGTGGTCATCGAGAAGCCCTTCGGGCACGACCTCGTCTCCGCGCGGGCGCTGAACGCCTCAGTGCTCGAGGTCTTCCGCGAGGAGCAGGTGTTCCGCATCGACCACTACCTGGGCAAGGAGACCGTGCAGAACATGCTGGTGCTCCGCTTCGCCAACGGGATCTTCGAGCCGCTGTGGAACCGCTCCTACATCGACCACGTGCAGATCACCGCGGCCGAGGAGATCGGCATCGGCTCGCGCTCGGGCTACTACGACGCCGCGGGCGCGCTGCGCGACATCGTGCAGAGCCACCTGCTCCAGCTTCTCTCCATCCTCGGCATGGAGCCGCCGGTGTCCTTCTCCGCCGACGAGGTGCGCGACGAGAAGGTCAAGGTCCTGAGGGCTATCGAGCCTCCGGGACCCGAGCACCGGGGCGGCCTCGCGGCGATCCGCGGCCAGTACACGGCCGGCCTGATCGGCGGAGAGGAGGTCTCGGGCTACCGCGAGGAGAAGGGCGTGCCGAGCGACTCGCGCACCGAGACCTTCGTGGCCATGCGCCTCGAGGTGGACAACTGGCGCTGGGCGGGGATCCCCTTCTACCTGCGGGCCGGCAAGCGCCTGCCGCGGCGCACGACCGAGATCGCCGTGACCCTGAAGCCCGTGCCGCACCTGGCCTTCTCGCAGGGGGACTCGCGCGGAGTCCAGCCCAACCAGCTCATCCTCTCGGTGCAGCCCAACGAGGGCGTGTCGCTCTCGCTCGTGAGCAAGGTCCCGGGGGCGCGCATGCAGGTGCGGCCGGTGAACATGGAGTTCCTCTACGGGACGTCGTTCATCTCCCAGTCGCCCGAGGCCTACGAGCGCCTGATCCTCGACACCATGCGCGGCGACGCGACACTGTTCGCCCGCGGCGACGAGGTGGAGGCGGCGTGGGCGGTGTGCGATCCCATCCTCCGCGCGTGGGAAGAGGGCGAGGGGCCCGTGCACGAGTACGCCGCCGGCTCGGCGGGGCCGAAGGAGGCCGACGAGCTGCTGCTGCACGGGGCGGCGTGGCGGGAGCTGTGATCGCCCCGCGCGGGACGCGGACCTTGCGATGAGCGCGGCCGCACCGAGCCCCGACGGCGTGTGGAGCGCCGAGGGCACGACCCCGGTCGAGATCGAGGCCGCGCTCAGGCGCCTGCTCGAGGAGCGCCACCGGGAGTCCAAGGCCTACTCCCCCGCGCGGGTCCTCAACCTCGTGGTGGTGGTCGACCACACCCGGCGGGGAGACGTGGTCGGGCGGCTGGAGCGCATCGGGCGCCTGCACCCCTCCCGGGCGATCGTCTGCGCGGTGGGCGAGAACCGCGAGAGCCTCGGCGCCTGGGCCACGATGGCCTGCGACGTGCCCGAGCAGCCGGGAGCCATCGCCCTCTGTCGCGAGCGGGTCGAGCTGGAGGTCGGCCCGCGACACCTCGCGCGGCTCGACTCGGTGGTGCGTCCGCTGCTGGTGCGCGACCTCGGCACGCTCATCTGGAGCCCCCACCACCACCCCGACGCCGTGGACGCCCTGGCCGGCCTGGGGGATTCCGTGCTCCTCGACTCCTCCGACGCCCCCGAGCTCGACGCCGCGCTGGCCCGCGCCGACGAGCTCGGAGGGCACCTCGAGGTGGTCGACCTCGCGTGGCTGCGAGCCAAGCCCTGGCGCGAGCGCATCGCGGCGACCTTCGACCCGCCGGCCTGGCGGCAATCCCTGGGCCGACTCGCATCGGTCTCGGTGCGCCATCACCCGGGCTCGGCGGCGTCCGGCCTCCTTCTGCTCGGATGGCTGGCCGCCCGTCTCGGGTGGGAGTCGAGCGGGCTCCAGGTCTCCGGAGAGGCGACGCGCCGGGGCAGCGCCCGGTCGGGGAGCGGAGACGTCGAGCTGCGGCTCGAGCCCGCCCCCGAGCAGGCGGCGCCCGGCCTCGCCGGGGTGACGCTCGAGACCCACCGGGGCGCTCGCCTCTCGCTCGACCGTGCCCCCGGTGGCCTGCGCGCGGTGCGCACGGGCGCGAAGGGCCGGCAGTCTTCGTGGGTGGTGCTCGGGGCCTCGCGCGGGGAGGAAGGCATCCTCGGCGCCGGCATCCGCGAGGCACTCCTTCGACAGACCCTCTTCGGACCGGCCTTGGAGCACGCCCGGGCCATGCTCGCGTGAGGTGGGGAGAAGGGGCGATCGGGCGCTCTCCGTTTCCCCCCATCGCCGACTACGGCTTCCTCTCCGACTGTCACGTGACCGCGCTCGTGGCCCCGAGCGGCAACGTCGAGTGGCTGTGCCTGCCCCGCATGGACGGTCCGAGCGTGTTCGCCGCGCTGCTCGACCGCGACGCCGGCGGCTTCAGAGTGGGCCCGGCCGACGTGGCCGTGCCGGCCGGCCGGCGCTACCTGCCGGGCACCATGATCCTCGAGACCACCTGGGTCACCCGCACCGGCTGGCTCATCGTGCGCGACGCGCTGTGCATCGGGCCGTGGCACCACGAGGAGACCCGGTCGAGCACCCACCGCCGGCCTCCCACCGACCACGACGCCGAGCACGTGCTCCTGCGCACCGTCAAGTGCGTGCACGGCACGGTGGACTTCGAGCTCGAGTGCGAGCCGGTGTTCGACTACGGCCGCGACGGCGGAGCCTGGGACTACCTCGGAGAGGGCTACCACGACGCGCGCGCGCAGCATGACGGCGTCGTCCTGCGGCTGGTCACCGATCTCAACCTGGGCTTCGAGGGGCGAACGGCCATCGCGCGGACCACCCTGCGCGAGGGCGACACCTCCTTCTCCGCCCTGTCGTGGTCGCACCACGACGAGCCGCCCATGACCTACGACGAGGCCTTCGACAGCATGGAGCGAACGAGCGACTACTGGCGTGAGTGGCTCTCCGCCGGCCAGGTGCCCGACCACCGCTGGCGCCATCACTTGAACCGCAGCGCGCTGACGCTCAAGGGCCTCACCTACATGCCCACCGGCGCCATGGTGGCGGCACCCACCACGTCGCTGCCCGAGGCGCCGGGCGGTCAACGCAACTGGGACTACCGCTACTCGTGGATCCGCGACTCGACCTTCATGCTCTGGGGCCTCTACTCCTTGGGCTTCGACCGGGCGGCCGACGAGTTCTTCTACTTCGTGGCCGACGCGGTGGGCACCCAGGGAAACCTTCAGGTGATGTACGGGGTGGAGGGCGAGCGCAAGCTCGAGGAGCGGGAGCTGACCCATCTCTCGGGATACGAGGGAGCCAGGCCCGTGCGCACGGGCAACGGCGCGTACGACCACGAGCAGCACGACGTGTGGGGCGCCTTCCTCGACTCGGTCTACCTCCACATGAAGACCCGCGCCGGAGTGCCCGAGTGGCTCTGGCCCATCGTCGAGCGGCAGGTGGAGTGCGCGCTCGACATCTGGCGCCGGCCCGACCGCGGGATCTGGGAGGTCCGTGGCGAGCCACGTCACTTCACCCACTCGAAGGTGATGTGCTGGGTCGCCGCCGACCGCGGGGCGCGGCTGGCCGAGATCCGCGGTGAGCAGGAGCTTGCCTCCCGGTGGCACGCGGCGGCCGACGAGATCCACGCTGAGGTGTGCGAGCGCGCGGTGGACGCCCGCGGCGTCTTCTGTCAGCACTACGGGACCGAGGCACTCGACGCCGCGGTGCTCCTCATTCCCATCGTGCGCTTCCTTCCCGCCGACGACGAGCGCGTGGTGGCCACGGTCCGGGCCATCGGGGAGGAGCTCACCCGTGACGGCCTGGTGATGCGCTACCGCGTGGAGGAGACCGACGACGGGCTTGGCGGCGCGCCCGAGGGCTCCTTTGCCATCTGCTCGTTCTGGCTCGTGTCCGCCCTCTCGGAGATCGGCGACAAGGAGGAGGCCCGCGCGCTCTGCGAGAAGCTCCTCGCCCACTCGAGCGCCCTCGACCTCTACGCCGAGGAGATCGACCCCCGGACCGGCCGCCACCTCGGCAACTTCCCGCAGGCGTTCTCGCACCTCGCGCTGATCAACGCGGTGATGCACGTGATCGCCGACGAGCGCACGGTGGGCCAGGGGGTCATGGCGCGCGTGCGAGCGTAGATCAGGTCCGCGCCAGCCCGAACGGGCTTCCCTCTGAGTCCTTGCAGATCGCCCATGCCTCCCCGGGGTGGACCACGCTCCCACCCAGCGCCTCGACGCGCTCGAGCGCTTCGGCGACATCGCTCACGGCGAAGTAGGGCAGCGAGAACGAATCGCCCGGGCCGCGTCCACGGGCATGGACGCCGACCGCGGGGGCTCCTGAGCGGGTTTGCCAGCCCTCTCCCTCTCCGTCTCCGCGAACCTCCAGCTCCGCGCCCAGGAGTGCCACCCAGAAGCGTCGGGCGCGCTCGGGATCGTCGGCGGGAAACTCGATGATCGACAGTTGAGCGACCATCGGCGACTAACCCTCCTCCGGTTCGCCCCGCGGCGTTCCGGGGTGCGCCCGCGCGCCCCGCGCCAGCGCCTTCATCACGTCGTCCATCACCCGGCGGCGGCTGTTGGAGGAGCGGAAGTTGAACTCTCCGAACCCGGCCACGCCCTGCCGGAGGCGGGCCGCGATGTAGTTGTCCCGGAAGGCGTTCACCCCACCCCGGCGGCGGTGGCGCACGTTTCCGCCGAGGCTCACCCCGAGCCTGTAGCCCGGCGACATGCCCACCACGTACTTCGAGGCCAGCGATCCACGCGGCCCTCCGGCCCGGCGCAGCGCGCGATGGCCGAGGGACTGGCGTCGGGCGGCCCGGCTGGCCGAGCCGGTGAAGTCGGGGTACTCCTCGCCCACGAACACGAGCGAGGCCCGGTCGAGGGTGGCCCAGAAGTCTGGGAGATCGCCGCGGGCGCGGCGGGAGGCGAGCGGAAGCGCCCGGTGGGCCATCCAGACGATGCCGGCCTGCTCCTTGTCACCGAGCACGGGCCGGCCGAAGGTGAGGCCCCGAAGGACGCCCTTCGCCAGATCGCGGTGGCGGCGTCCGGCCGGTCCGGCCGCCTGCGAGAGGATCTCGTCGAACTGCCAGGTGGCGATGTCCACGCCGTTGCGCTCCTTCGAGCGAATGCGGTCGCGAAAGCGCCGGCCGAGCTCCTCACCCCAGCGCACGCGGGCGCCGGAGGAGAGCCGCAGGAGGCGCTTCATGCGCGGCAGGCGCCCACGGCGGACGCCCACGCCCGCCTGCTTGAGCTTGAACTCCTCGCCCGGGAGCACCCGACGGCGCTCCCAGAACCAGCTCGGCTGGATCGGGAAGATGGGAGCGAACCGTCCCGACGGAACCGCCGCCTCGACCTTCCGAGCGCGTTGACGGCGGTGAGAGGGCTTGCCCGACCCGTAGTAGGTGCCGAAGTAGACGGGGGTTCCCTCGGGCATGCCCGAGCCGTTCAGAGCGGCCACGAGGCGCGGGAGGTGGTTCGAGGCGTAGTGGGAGAGCACGATCCACGGGAACCCACGCTTCGCCGTGGCCTCCGCCTCGGGCGCCGGCTCCTCCGCCGGTGCGTCGCCGTCCTGGGCGCCGGCTCTCGGAGGTACGGCGAGCGCGAGCGCGAGCGCGGCGAGGAGCGCCGTGAGCAGGGCGAGCCGCGACGGCGTCGAGGCCACGAGGTGAGCTTCGCGCGTGCGCATCAGGGTCCCCATCGGCCGATCCTCACCGAAGCTCCACCCCTTCGTCGGGAAGCGGCGGCGGGGCGAAGGCCATGAGCTCGAGCAGGTGTCCTGCCGGGTCGCGCACGTAGGCGCGCGGCGAGCCCCAGTGCTCGGCTCTCGGCTCGACCTCGTGCCCGGCGGCCGTAAGCGCCGCGAGCGTGCCCTCGTAGTCGTCGAGGAGCACGGCGAAGTGGGAGCGAGGCGGCACCACCGGGTCGTCGGCGAGGAGCAGGTGGATCTGGTGGCCCGCCCGCTCGAGCCACACCGAGCGCAGAGCGAGCTCACCCGGGGCGAGGGTCGCCTCGAAGCCGAGCAGCCGGTAGAAGTCCCGGCACGCCGACACCTCCGCGGGGCGGGTCTCGAGCGAGACGTGCTGGAGAGGCGGCGAGGCCGCGATGCGGTCCTCGAGCGCGGAGAGGTCGGGAGCCGCCGCCTCGTCGAGGATCACGTGGGCGCGCGGACCGGCCACTAGGCTCGCGGGCATCTCGAAGTGCCCGCCCTCGACCACCGCGGCGGCCGCCTCGCGCTTCGCCTCTCCGGTGGCCACGATCACGAGCCGCCGGGCGGCGGCGAACGCGTCGAAGGTGAGGGTGATCCGATCGGGAGGGGGCTTCGGGGCACCGTGCACGGCCACGCAGAGGCCGCCCGCCATGGGTGTCATGTCGCCGGGGAAGATCGACGCCGTGTGCCCGTCCTCGCCCACGCCTAGAAGCGCGACGTCGAGCACGGGGAAGCCGTCCTCGTCGGCGGGAAGGCCGCGCTCGAGCTCCTGCGCGTAGCGGGCGGCGGCAACGTCGGGCTCGCGCTCGCCCTCCATCCGGTGCACGCGCTCGGGCGGGATCGAGGCGGCCGCGAGCAGCGTCTCGGCCACCAGGGCGTAGTTGGAGTCCGGGTGCTCGTGGGGCACGGCGCGCTCGTCTCCGAACCACAGCTCCACGCCGTCGAAGCTCTCGAGGCGAACGGCCAGGAGCTCGTAGATCCGCCTCGGAGTCGAGCCCCCCGCGAGGGCGAGGTGGGCAACCCCGCGCTCAGCCCGCGCTTCTTCGAGGATCTCGACCAGCATCTCGGCCGCCGTGCCCGCCGCCTCCTCGGCGTCCCGGCACACGGTGAGCTCGCTCACGAGCCCTGCGGATCGCCCTCGCCGAGCTCCCCGCGCTCGATGGCGCCGATCTTGGCCAGCCGGCGGCGATGACGCTCCTCGCCGCTGTACTCGGCGGCGACGAAGGCGCGGATGATGTCCGCGGCCAGGTCGGCCCCGACGACCCGCGCGCCCAGGCACAGCACGTTCACGTCGTCGTGCTCGACGGCCTGGTGGGCGGTGTAGGTGTCGTGGCAGGTGGCCGCCCGGATGCCCGGCACCTTCGAGGCGGCCACCGCCACCCCCGCGCCCGAGCCGCACACCAGCACCCCGCGCTCGGCGCTCCCCGACAGCACCGCCCGTGCCACCGCCAGGGCCATGTCGGGGTAGTCGACGGACTCGGTCGAGTCGGTGCCGAGGTCGAGCACCTCGTGGCCGGCCTCGGCCAGCACGCCGAGCGTCTCCTCGCGCAGAGGAACCCCGGCATGGTCGAAGGCGCAGGCGATCCTCATGCCGCGGCCTCGAGCTCGAGCTCCTGGCGTGCGAGCAGCGCGGCGCCCAGCAGGCCCGCGTCGGCGCCGTGGCGAGCCAGGCGGATCTCGGTCTCCTCGCCCACGCCCGGAAGCACGAAGCCCAGGGCGGCCGAGCGGGCCGGCGCGAGCAGGAGGTCTCCGGCGGCGGAGACCCCGCCGCCCACGGCCACCACCTCGGGATCGAACGCGTTGATCGCGTTGGCGATGCCGATGCCGAGTCGCTCGCCGATCAGCTCGATCAGGCGGCGGCTGGCCTCGTCGCCCTCCTTGGCAGCCTCCACCGCGTCGCGTCCGCGCACGGCTCCCTGCTCGGCGGCGCGGCGACCGAGCGCCGAGCGTGGCTCGGCCACCGCGGCGGCCGCGGCCATGTCGTCGAGCACCCCGCCGCGGGCGTAGGCCTCGAGCGAGCCCGCCTGGGGAAAGGCTCCGGCGGGTGGGGCGCCGAGCTCGAGGTCGGCGCCCACGAGCCAGTGCCCGAACTCTCCGGCGGCGCCCGTCCTGCCCCGGTAGGGGCGGCCTCCGAGCACGATGCCTCCCCCCACGCCGGTGCCCACCGCGAACATCACGAGGTCCTCGGTCACGAGCTCGTCGCCGTCGTGGGCCTCCGCCAGGGCGGCGCACGTGCCGTCGTTGTCCACGTAGACGGGAAGGTCGAGGCGCTCGCGGAGGACCTGGCCCAGCGGCACGTCGCGCAGGGGGACGTTCACGCTCGACTTCGCGCGCCCCGTGGCGAACTCCACCACCGAGGGCACGCCGACGCCCACGGCGCTCACCCCCTCGCCACGCACGCGCTCGATCGCGGCCACGATCTGCTCGATCAGCCCGTCGGCGCTCTCCCGCTCGGTCGGCGCGGTGTCCACCGCCCCTAGGCCATGGCCCTCGAGGCGCGCCACCGCGACCTTGGTCCCCCCGAGATCGACGCCGATCAGATCCCCGTCCACGGGCGCAGACTATGCGCAACGCGGCCGGGTGTGTGGCCTTCTTGAACTGCTCCTTAACCACACGACAAGATTCGAGCGCGATCATCGCCGCTCGTGCGTCCTTTCCCTCCGCCCGAGCACGAGCCCTCCGGACTGCCCGCCCGCCGCACGGCGGTCGCCCTCACGGTGTCGGCGTGCGTGCTCGCCGCCCTCGCCCTGGCCTTCACGGCCGGCGGCTCTGCTCGGGAGGGAGCCGCATCCCCCCTCGCCCGGGCGGTGGCCCCCGCGGAGCCGGGCGCGGAGGCCACTCCGACCATCGAGCCGCCGGGCGGCGCGAGCGCCCCGGCGCCGCCGCGCGAGGGTCCCGCGCCCCGCCGGGAGCCCGCGCAGCCCCGCCCGAGCACAGGCCCCTCGCGGGCCCTCGGCCAGCCCTTCGCCGGACGCCTCGAGGGCGGCGTGGCGCTCACCCCCGAGGGAGAGCACTTCTTCTCCTGGGACCCGGTGCTGCGCATACATCCCAACCGGGAATGGAGGCGCTTCGGGACCCGCGTGCTCGTGCGGGGGATCGAGGGCGTGCTGGCCAACTACCGCGCCGCCAACCCGGGCGCCCCCCGCGTGGGCATCGGCGACCTGAGCCGTCCGCGCGGCGGCCCCTTCGGCGCGCGCTTCGGAAGTCTCGGCCACGGCTCGCATCAGAACGGCCTGGACGTGGACATCTACTACCCGCGCCGCGACGGCCTCGAGATGCCGCCCGACTCGCCCGAGCAGATCGATCGGCGGCTGGCCCAGGATCTCGTCGACCGGTGGGTGCGCGCGGGCGCGCAGTTCGTGTTCGTCGGGCCCCGCACCGGCCTCACCGGGCCCCGGGGGAGGGTGCAGAAGCTCGTCTACCACGACGACCACCTCCACGTGCGGATCCATCCGCCGCGGCGGTAGCCCCGTGCCGCGCGTCCGGCGCACGGTGCCGGTCGTGGCTCTGCTCGTGGCCCTCTACGCCACCGTCTGAGAACATGCCCGCGATGAGCGGGAACGAGCCCGTCACCACCCCCGCGCTCGCACCCGGCCCATCGCTGGCCGGCCGGGTGGCCGTGGCCATCGCCATGACGGTCGGCTTCTACGCGCTGGCCCTCGGGGTGGCGGCCCTGCTCGTGGGCTTTCCCGTGTGGGCCATCCTCACCGACGGTGTGCCGATGAACATCTGGCTTGCCATCTTCATGATCGCCACCGCGATCGCGATCCTCCGCTCGATCGCGCCGCGGCGGCGCCGCTTCGAGGCCCCGGGCGTGCGCGTGACCGAAAACGAGCAGCCCCGCCTCGTGGCGGCGGTGAGCTCGGTGGCCGGAGCCGCCGGGGAGCGCATGCCGGACGAGATCTACCTGGATCTCGACGTGAACGCGGCGGTCACCGAGTACGGGGGCATCTTCGGTCGTGGGGCCAAGCGGGTGCTGATCCTCGGCCTCCCGCTGCTCGAGCTCCTCACCGTGCCGCAGATGCGGAGCGTCGTGGCTCACGAGTTCGGCCACTACGCCGGCGGTGACACCCGGTACGGGCCCTGGACCTACCGCACGCGGGAGGCCATCGAGCGCACCGTCGCGGAGCTTCGGGGCGACGAGCGGTGGTCTCGGCGCGCGATCGGGCTCCCCTTCCTGTGGTACGGGCTCGGCTTCCTGCGCGTGACCAACGCCATCTCCCGGCGCCAGGAGTTCGCCGCCGACGCCCTCGCGGTGCAGGTCGCGGGGCGCGAGGCCCACGTGGCCACCCTGAGGCTCATCCATGCCTACGGCTCGCTGTTCGGCGCCTACTGGAGCGACGAGGTGCTCCCGGCGCTGAGCTCCGGCCTCCGGCCTCCGATCAGCGAGGGCTTTGCCCGCTTCCGAAGCGCGGAGCCCATGAGTGCCGCCGCCGACGGGCAGCTCGAGGCCGCGCTCGGCGAGGAGAAGAGCGGCCCGTACGACTCTCATCCGACGCTCGCCCAGCGGCTCGCCTTCGTCGAGGCGCTCCCGGCGGGCGCGGCGGCGGGAGAGGGCGAGCGCGCCATCGCTCTCGTCGAGGCCGTCGACGCCCTCGAGCGCGACCTCCTCGCCCATCTCGCGGGCGAGGAGGTGGCCGCCGAGCTCGAGCACATGCCCTGGGCCGAGGCAGGGCAGCGCGTGTGGCTCGCCGGCCACCGGCGATCGGTCGAGGAGCACCGAGGGGTGCTGGGAGAGACGACCCTCTACGAGGCGGGCACGTTCATGAGCTCGGTCGAGGAGATCGGCTCGCGGCTCGAGGGGGAGTACTCCGACCTCGAGGAAGGCGAGGGCGCCGCCCACGCGCTCCGCGCCGGCGTGGCCGTCGCCGTCGAGGGGCAGGGCTTCAGCGTGAGCACGGGGCCCGGCCTGCCGCTCGCGTTCGAGCGCGGCGCTGCTCGCTTCGAGCCCTTCGCCGCCCTCGCCGAGGTGCACGACGGCTCGCTCTCGCCCGACGACTGGCGTGACCGCTGCCGAGAGCTCGGCCTCGAGGACCTCCCCCTCGCCGCCAAGTCCTCCTCGACGAGCCCGCCGGAGAGCGCGCGGGAGGCCTCGCCGACCGCCTGAGCGCGCTCGCTCCGCCGAGACCGCCTCAGGCCGGCAACACCGCGACGTCGTATCGCGACAGGGCGCGGTCACGGGTGACGAGGGTCAGCCCCTCGACCCGGGCCTGGGCGATGAGCATCCGGTCGAAGGGATCGTCGTGATGGCGGGGGAGCGCGCCGGCGGCCCGCGCGTGCTCGACGGTGATGGGCAGGGACTCGATCCGGCTCGCGGAGAGGGCGGCCGGCAGGTCGCCGGGTGCCTCGAGCGTCCCGAGCGCCCGCTTGACCGCGATCTCCCAGGCACTGGCTGCGCTGGCCACCACGCGACTCGTCGGCTCGGCGATGGCCGAGCGGGCGGTCGAGTCGATCGTCGAGTGGCCGGCGAGCCACCACAACAGGACGTGGGTGTCGAGCAACAGGGTCAGGGAAGCTCGCCACGGAAGCCGGCGGCGAGATCGTCGGGAAGCTCGTCGAAGTCCTCGCCGAGGCACACCCGCCCCCGCCACACCCCCGGCTCGCGGGGCGAGGTGTCGCCCTCGTAGGGCACGAGTCGGGCCACCGGCGTGCCCGCCCGGGCGATGACCACCTCCTCCCCCCTGCTCACCGACTCCAGCAGTCGGGACAGCTGCGTCTTCGCCTCGTGGACGTTGACGTGTCGCGGGCTCATCTGATCTAGCTTAGTCTAGTCTGGCCCCTATGTCCCGGACCGTCGCCCCCTCGGCGCTGAAGCGCACCCGGCGCACCTCGCAGTCGGGCGCCGCCCGCCGCAGCCGCTCCACGAGGCCGCCGGTGGCCTCCCACTGGGTCCAGAAGAGCACGGTGGGGCCTGCGCCCGAGATCGAGGCTCCCAGCGCGCCCAGCTCGCCGGCCTGCTTCACGAGCTCCATCGAACGCGGGTATAGGTGCGCGCGGCGGGGCTGGTGCAGGCGATCGGCGAGGCCCCGGCCCACGAGGTCGAGGTCTCCCGTGGCCAGGCCGAGCACGAGCAGCGCGGTGTGGGCGGCGTTGTGCACGGCGTCGGCCACCGGCACCTCGGCGGGCATGGCCGCCCGCGCCTTCGCGGTGGGCACCGGCTCGGGCGGGATGGCCAGAACCCCCTCGAGCCCGTGGCGGGGCTCCAGCCGCTCCACGGCCGAGTCCGCGCAGATCACGAAGCCGCCGCGCACCGCGGCGCCCACGTTGTCGGGGTGGCCCTCGAGGCGCGCGGCGTGCTCGAATACGTCGGCGTCGAGCTCGAACATGGAGTCGGCGGCCACGATGCCCGCCACCAGGGCGGCGGCGCTCGAGCCGAGCCCCGCGGAGGGGGGGATCTCCGAGGTGATCGAGAAGCTGAACGTGTCCGCGGGGTGCAGCGCCTCGAAGCCGCGCACGCAGAGGTTCGACCGGTCGAGGGGCACGCCGGGCGTATCCGAGGCCACGGCGAACTCGCCGGTCTCCTCCACCTCGAGCTCGAGCGAGAGCGAGAGCGCGACGGCCAGCGCGTCGTAGCCCGGCCCGAGGTTGGCCGAGGACGCGGGTACGCGCACGAGGCGCCGGCGCCTCACCGGGCGGGCCCCGACCCCGCGATGCGGGGACCACTCACTCCGCGAGGACCGCCCGCTCGACCTCGTCGATCTCCGGCCCGCACGGGATCACCGAGCTCGCCTGGTCGAGGGCGGTGGCGGGGTCCTTGAGGCCGTGGCCGGTGCTCACGCACACCACCCGGCCCTCCGCCCCGTACTTGATGAGCCCGGCCACCGCGGCGGCGCACGCCGGCTCGCAGAACACGCCCTCGCGGTCGGCCAGGAAGCGGTAGGCCTCGAGGATCTCCGCGTCGGAGACCGCGCGGATCTCCCCGCGCGAGCCGGTGAGCGCGTCCATCGCCTCCTCCCACCGCGCCGGGTTGCCGATGCGGATGGCCGAGGCCACCGTCTCCGGGAACTCCACCGGAGCGCCGTGCACCAGCGGAGCGGCGCCCTCGGCCTGGTAGCCGTGCAGGTGCGGTGCCACGCCGTACTCGCGGAAGCCCTTCCAGTAGGCGGTGATGTTGCCGGCGTTGCCGACCGGGATGCAGAGCACGTCCGGGGCCTCGCCGAGCTCGTCGCACACCTCGAAGGCGCCCGTCTTCTGGCCCTCGATGCGGTAGTCGTTGAGCGAGTTCACCAGCGAGATGGGGTGGCGCTCCACGAGCCGGCGCACGAGGCGCAGGGCCTCGTCGAAGTTGCCCCGGAGGGCGATCACGCGCGCACCGTGCATGAGCGCCTGGGCGAGCTTTCCGGTGGCGATCTTGCCCTCGGGCACGATCACCGCGCCGCGCAGCCCGCCGCGGGCGGCGTAGGCGGCGGCACTGGCCGCGGTGTTGCCCGTCGAGGCGCAGATGATGGCCTTCGCGCCCTCGGCCACCGCCGCCGAGACGGCCACGGTCATGCCCCGGTCCTTGAAGGAGCCGGTGGGATTGGCGCCCTCGAACTTCAGCCACACGTCGCACCCGGTGCGCTCCGAGAGCGCCGGGGCGTGGATGAGGGGCGTGTCCCCCTCCTCAAGGGTCACCAGGGGGTCGACCGGCAGCCGGTCGCGGTAGCGCCAGAGGCTCACGACTTTCCCCCCGATCTCAGAAGAGCTCCTCGATGACCCGGATCAGCCGCGGCGTCGAGCGCAGGAACTCGAGCCGCCCGATGAGCTCGACCGCCGCCAGGAACTTCGACTCGAGCACCGGGTGCACGACCATCACGAGCCGGGCATCCTCTCCCATCCCGCTCTGCACCACGGACTTCACCGACACTCCCTGGAGGCCGAGGATCTCCGCCACCTGGGCCAGCACCCCGGGCCGGTCGGCCACCTCGAGGTGCAGGTAGAACGCCGACTCCACGTCGAGCACGAGCGGCGCCTCCACGGCGGGCGCGGGCAGCGTGGGCGGCGGGATCATGGCCGACACCAGGTCCCCGAGCACGGCCGAGGCGGTCTGCGAGCCGCCGGCTCCGGGGCCCGAGAGGGTGATCTCGGTGATGGCCGGGGACTCGATGGTCACCGCGTTGAAGGCGCCACCCACCGAGGCCAGGGGATGGTCGGCGTAGAGGAAGGTGGGAAATACCCGCACCGCCACCCCGCCGTTCACCCGCTCGGCCGAGCCTACGAGCTTGAGCGAGAGTCCGAGGTCGCGGGCGTAGGCGATGTCGGCGGAGCTGATGGTGTCGATGCCCTCGCGGGGCACCTGGTCCACGAGCACGTGCGCCCCGAAGGCGAGGCGGGCGATGATCGCCATCTTCGCCGCCGCGTCGGTGCCGCTCACGTCGTCGGTGGGATCGGCCTCCGCGTAGCCCAGGCGCTGAGCGTCGGCCAGGGCGTCCTCGTAGGAGGCGCCCGTGCGGGTCATCTCGGTGAGGATGTAGTTGGTGGTGCCGTTCACGATGCCGTGGACCTTCTCGATGTGGGCCGCGGCCAGCGTCTCGTGGATCACCCGGATCACCGGCACCACCCCGCCCACCGCCGCCTCGAAGCGAAGCTGGGCGCCGCCGGCCCGCGCCGCCGCGTAGAGCTCCTCGCCGTGGCGCGAGAGGAGCGCCTTGTTGGCCGAGACCACGTCGCGGCCGGCGCCCATGGCGCGCAGCAGGTACTCGCGGGCGGGCTCGACCCCGCCGATGAGCTCCACGATCAGGTCGCTCTTCTCGAGGATCTCCTCGAAGTCGCCGCGCGAGCGGGTCAGCACGCCGGCGATCTCCGGGCGCCGGCCGGTGGTGGCCTCCACCGCCCCGGCGCGCTCGTCGAGCAGCGTGGCGAACGCGGCGCCCACCGTGCCGTATCCGAGCAGGCCGACCCGGTAGGGGCCCTCGCCGCTAGAGGTCACGAGCCGCGAGGTCCTCGTAGGTCTCTCGCCGCACCACCACCCGCGCGTCACCGTCCCGGCAGAAGATCACCGGCGGGCGGGGGATGGCGTTGTAGTTGTTGGCCATCGCTGAGCCGTAGCCGCCGGTGGCCGGCGTGACGAGCACGTCGCCGGGGCGAGGTTCGTCGAGCAGCACGTCGCGCACCAGCACGTCCCCGGACTCGCAGTGCATGCCCGCCACGGTGCACAGCGTGGCGTCGGCGTCGGTGCGGGCGCCGGCACCCACGAAGCGATCGGCGATCTCGGCCTCGTAGCGCGCGCCGTAGAGCATCGGGCGCAGATTGTCGGACATCCCCCCGTCCACGGCCACGTAGGTGCGGATGCCCCGCACCTCCTTCACCGTGCCCACCGTGTAGAGGGTCACGCCGGCGTTGCCCACGAGCGAGCGGCCGGGCTCGCAGAGGACGGTCACACCCTCCGGCGCGGAGCGCACCAGGGCGGCCACGTAGTCCTCGACGGCGGGCGGGTGCTCGTCGGCCGTGTAGGCGATGCCGAGGCCGCCACCGAGGTTGAGCAGCGGGTAGTCGCCGAGTCCGGAGAGCACCTCGGCCAGCGCCTCGAAGGGCTCCAGGTCGAAGATCTGGGAGCCGAGGTGGGCGTGCAGGCCGCGCAGCTCGAGCCCGCGTGCCCGAGCGCAGCGCTCGACGGCCCGTGGGAGGTCCTCGAGCCCGAACCCGAACTTCGAGTCGGCCTGGCCGGTGGCGATGGAGGCGTGGGTGGAGGGGCGGATGCCCGGCGTCACGCGCAGGAGCGCACGCTGGGTGATGCCCAACTCGCCGGTGAGCGTCTCGAGGCGGTCGATCTCGTCGAAGGAGTCGATCACGATGTGGCCCACGCGGGACTCGAGGGCGAGGCGGAGCTCCGGGAGCGTCTTGTTGTTGCCGTGCATGTAGAGCCGCTCGGGGCCGAACCCTCCCCTGAGCGCGAGGAACAGCTCGCCGCCGGAGGCCACGTCGCAGGAGAGGCCCTCCTGCTCGAGGATGCGGAACGCGGCCGTGCAGGGGAACGCCTTGCTCGCGTAGACCACCTCGAAGGCCTCCGTGCGCGCCCGGAAGGCCTCCGTGTAGGCGCGGGCCCGGGCGCGGATGTCGTCCTCGGCGTACACGTAGGCGGGGGTGCCGAACTCGCGCGCGAGCTCGATCACGTCGCAGCCGCCCACCTCGAGG
>JBPCRE010000160.1:0-4194 GCA_050997195.1 Thermoleophilaceae bacterium | reverse complement strand
GGAAGTCGTTCAGCAGGAACTCGCTGAGTCCCTGCTCGGAGAGCGTCGTGCGGAGCTCGAACGCCGTGCCGCCCCAACGTCCGCGCACCGATCCGTCGGTCTGCTGACTCACGGCGCGCAGGAGGCCTAGGGCCTTCAGGTAACCGATCAGGGGGCGACTGCCGCACCCGGAGAGCCGGAGATCAGGCACCGCTTGCCCTCCAGTCGGCGATCCGCAGGACGGCTTCGAGCAGGCCGAGCCGGAACGGTCCGAGCCCCGCATCGTCTCGGAGGGCGAGTGCGGAGTCCACCCAGGAGTCCTCGGCACCGAGCTCCATGGGCGCGAGGTCGAGCGTCACCGCCGGCGTCCTGCCGAGCGGCGTCTCCACTGGCGGGAGATGGTCCCCGTCGACCAGGCCGAGCGCGAAGCGGCTGCTCTCCGTTGCGCCGTGGGGTGGCGCCTCCCCTGGGGCGGGTCGGATCGACAGCCGCACCCGGCCATGATGCGCACCGACCAGGTAGCGCGTCAGATGGGGGCTCGGGACCGAGATTCCGTCGTCCACCTTCGCGAGCGCGAGAGCGGAAGCGAGCTCGTGGCGGAAGTACGGCCGGCTGTAGCGCCCGCCTCCCGTACCGCTCTTCGCCCAGAGCCGGCCGTCGTCCTCTGCCTGGATCGCGTTGCGCATCAGCGTCTGGAAGACCTCGTGCGCCTTGCCGACATCGTGTAACGCCGCCGCCGCGTGCAGCTCAGCCTCCCAGGCGTCGAGGGCGAGCGTGTCGGCCAGGTCGGCCGCCACCTCGGCGACCGCCCGAAGGTGGCTCGCGAGCTCCTCCGGTTCTCTGCCTACGACCGCATGCGCCATCCCTTCGACCGGATGGCTCACCTTGGGAGTGACTGCGTCGACCGGTGCTTTCGCCCTCGGAAGCCAGCCGGTCGACGGGTCGTAGCCGCCCTCCGCGGCATCCAGCATCACCGTCGCTCCCGGTGGCGGGAGCTGATTGCCGCCGAGAAGCAGCCACCCGCCGTTGACGTAGTCGGGAACCCAGCGAGCGCGCGGGGGGGCCCGCAGATCACTCCGCGGAACCGCGACGGATTCGTCGCGCGTCGGCAGCGGGTCACGCTCGGTCGGCGGGCCGGCGGACCGGTCTCGGAAGAACACGGTCACGGTGCGATCGTCGTCGGCTCTGATGAAGGGGCCGACGTCGATGTCGGTGCCGGAGAGGTCGGGCGCCGTGTCGAAGAGATCGAGAAGGTCCCGCCGCCGTAGCACCGCCGGGGCGTCGCGGGTCTCCTCTACGTCGACCTCTTCCAACCGCGCAGGCGAGAGCGATTCTCCCTCGAGCTCGATCAGCTTCGCGCGCGAGCGTTCGAGGTCCAACGGCGGGTACGGCGCCGCCAGCTTCGTGGAGGCCTGGTTGTCCGTAAGGGGCCCCCGGTCGAGCCAGAGGACGGTCGCCGGGTCGTCGGCGCCCGCGCGGTTGCATCGGCCAAGGCGCTGGACGATCGACGAGAACGGCGCCAGCGCGGTGATCAGAGTCCGCGAGGTCAGGTCTACGCCGGCCTCGATGACCTGCGTCGACACGACGATAGTGCCGCCGGGCGGAGGTTCACCGAGCGCCGAGTCCAGGTGGCGCGCTCGATCGGGGGGACGAAAGCGGGAATGGAGAAGAACGGCTGCCGGGCCGTCGGCTGCCAGGGCGTTGCGGAGCGCCCCGAAGGCTTCCTGCGCGCCCCTCACGGTGTTCACCACGACGATCGTCCGCGTGCCCGGGACGTGGCGCTCGAGAGCTAGGTGGGCGATCCGCTTCGCGATGCGGGGCGGTGCTTCGTTCGCGAGGTCCACCCGCTCGACCACCTTTGTGGCGGTGAGCCGGTGTGCCAGCGGCCCGCTGCGATCCGCGTCCGGTAGACGGAAGACTTCGCCCAGGTCCGGGCGGTCGACGGTTTGCAGCGCCACGTGGTCGACCGTGGCTGAGACCCACATCGTCTGGCAAGGAAGAGCGGTGCCGAGCTTCTTCCGCAGGCCATCGAGTTGCGCCGACGTGACGCGGGCGGGACCCGTCAGCTGCACCTCGTCGAAGACCCAGCGACAGTCCGCGTTCAGCAGTCCGAAGGACACCGGCCACCCGAAGCGACTCTCTCCGTATCCACGGTTGAGCGCCCGGGACAAGAGCATGTCGATCGTGCCGACCAGGACCTGGCTGCGCTCGGGCTGCTCGCGCCAGTCGTCGTCTGACTCGCCACCCATGAGGACCCGGATCGGGATGTCCTCGACCGAGAGCTTCAGGCGCGTCCGGATCTCACGAGCGACGTCGGCGGTCTGCTCGACCAGGCTCCGCATCGGTAGGGCGTAGACGAGGCGCCGGGGACCCCGACGCTCCACGAGCCTGTGGTAAAACCACGAGAGCAGAACGGCGTTCGTCTTGCCGGCCCCCGTCGGGACCTCGAGGACGCTGGGCGGGGCGGGCGAGTGCGCGAGCGCGCGTTGGTACTCGTACGGGGGATGGCCCGTGGCAACGCGGAAGAACGACTCGAACTCCTGGGGCAAGTGCATCAGGGATATGTGTCGGAACGGGGGCGCGAGCCCTGACACGACCTCTTCTCGATTGACCGCCGTTGCTCGTTGGCAGGTGGCTCGCTGGTCGTCAAGGTCTTCCTCCCCTTGTCTCTCGTCCGATCCCGGGATCGCCAAGTCCGAACTTGCCGCGAGTGTCTCACGGATGGAGCGCTTGCCGATCGGTTGCTCCTGAGCTTCGCTCGGGCGTGGATCGCGGAGCCCTCAGCCGGGCTCGAGCCATAGGCGTCGCAGGCCCTGCCGGTGACTGAGCCACCGCCCGTCTGTATGGTCAAGCCGTGGCGAGCATCGAGGTCACCGTCGAGCTATCCGATGAGGAGCTGGCCGCGCTCGACAACGCCGTTTCGAACGGCGCCTTCAGCAGCCGAGCCTCCGCCGTTGAGCGAGCGCTCAGGGGGTTGCTTCACCAGCGGAGCTCCGAGGAGGAGGTCGCCGCGTCTTATCGTCGCGCCTATCGAGACGTGCCGGAGGACGAGCGTTTCGCAGGCGTCGGTCTCCGGCTGCTGGCAGATCGGTTGCGCACCGAGCGCGACGGATAGATCTCCGTGTCGGCGCCATCCGACCCGCCGTCGCGGCGGCGATCGGGCAGGGGGTGAGACGTGGCCGCGATCAACCGAGGCGACATCTTCGACGCGGAGATAGCTGGACTCGGCTCCCACCCGGTGTTGGTCGTCTCTCGCCAGGAAGCCATCTATCACCGGACACGGGTGACCGTCGCCGTCGTGACGAGCACTATCCGAGATCACGCCGCCGAAGTGCCGCTCGACGAGACGCACGGGCTTGATCACGCGTCGGTCGCTGACTGCGACGAGCTCTACACGATCGAGAAGGGCGCCCTGACCCGGCGGCGAGGGAAGCTTGAGCGCGGTGACCTGATGCGCCTCGACGAGGGCCTTCGCGTCTCCCTCGGGATCACGTGAGCGGAGTAACGAGCAGATCAGGGTCATTACGACGAGAAAGCCGACATCGCGTGGCTGCGCTTCGAGGGTTACGACCCCGGTCGCGTTGTGGCCGAGGAGGTCGACTTTGGGCTCAGGGAGCTCGACGCTGATGGAGACCGGGTGGTAGGGCTCGAGTACTGGCGAGCGAGCGAGATCCTTCCCGCGGAGCTGTTGGAAATACTTTCGGCTCCTCCGCTCGGTGTTGCCGGCTGACGCCACGGCACCTCGAGCGCTACATTGGTGTACATGACCCACACTGTCGGCGTCCGCGAGCGCCGCCAGAACCTCAGCCGCTACCTCGACCGCGTCAAGAACGGGGAGCGCCTCGTAGTCACCGAGCGCAACCGCCCGGTGGCCGTCCTCGAGCCCATCAGCGAGCAGGGCGAGCTCGAGCGCCTGATCGCCGCCGGGCTCGTGCGGCCCCCCACCCGCAGCACTCACGACCTGCCGCCTCCGACCAAGCTCCCGGGAGATCCCTACGCGGGGACGAAGGCTCTGGACGAGATCCGGGGCGACCGCTAAGTAAGGGCGGTGCTCTACCTCGACGCGTCGGCGGTGATGAAGCTCGTGGTCGAGGAGCCTGAGAGCGCGGCGCTGAGGGAGCTCGTCGAGCTCGAGCGGAGCCGCGCGTCGAGCGAGCTCCTACTCGCGGAGATTCCTCGAGCCGTCCGGAGACGGGTGTGGCCGGATGCCACGGC
>JBPCRE010000267.1:0-4233 GCA_050997195.1 Thermoleophilaceae bacterium | reverse complement strand
TCTCTCCCGCACCTGTTTTTTTTGTTCTGTGCGGTTCTTCTTCTCTCTCTCCCCCCCCCCCCCCCCCCCCCCCCGCGTCGGCTCGGTCTAGCCGCCGATCGCGTCGACGGCAGGCTGGATCTTGCTGCGGAGCGCGTCGGAGATGGGAGCCGATCCAGCCGCCTTGGCCGCGACCCCCTGGCCGTCCTGGCCGACGATGTAGCTCATGAATGCCTTCACGACCTTGCCCTCGTCAGGCGAGTCGTACTTCGTGCACGCGAGCTCGTAGGAGACGAGGACGATCGGGTAGGTGCCCGCCTCCTTGGTGTCCCGAGCCAGGTCGTAGGTGACGACGAACTTACCCTTGTCGTCGGTCTCCTGCGACTTGTCCACGATCGCCGCGGCGGCCTCGGGCGTGGGGGCGGCGAACTCCTCACCGACCTTGATCTTGGCTACCCCGAGCTCGCCCGCCTGGCTGGCGTCGGCGTACCCGATCGCACCCTGGCCGTTCTTCACGGCGTCGACCACGCCCGAGGTGCCCTGCGCGGCCTCGCCGCCCTTGACCGGCCAGTTCCCGTCGACCTCGAAGTCCCAGACGTCGGGGGCCACCTCGGCCATGTACTCCACGAAGTTCTCGGTCGTTCCCGACTCGTCCGAGCGGTTCACCGCCGTGATCCGCTGGTCGGGTAGCTGCGCGCCGGGGTTGTCCTTGGCGATCGCCGGGTCGTTCCAGTTGGTGATGTCCTGCTTGAAGATCGACGCGAGGGTCTCCGGGGAGAGCTGAAGGTTGGCCACTCCCTCGAGGTTGTAGACGATGGCGATGGGCGAGATGTAGGTAGGCACCTCGATGAGGTTGTCTACCCCGCCGCAGCGCTTCTGAGCGCCCTTGAGCTCCTCGTCCTTCAGTGCGGAGTCAGAGCCGGCGAAGAGGGTGCCGCCCTCGACGAACTGCTCGCGCCCGCCACCGGAGCCGACGGGGTCGTAGGACACGGTGACCTCGGGGTTCTGCTCCTGGAAGCCGGCGATCCAGGACTCCATCGCGGCGTCCTGCGAGCTCGCTCCGGCACCGGCGATGTTGCCCGACAGCTTCTGGGCCTGTTGGCCGCCGCCGCCGGGCTGACCCTGCTCCTCGCCGCAGGCGGCGAGCCCGAGCGCGAGCGCCAGGACGGGCGCCACCACAGGCAATGTCCGTGTCCTCATACGTGTTCCTCCGTTTTCGGCTTCGTTCGGGCCGCGAGGCTGTCACTTCCTCCACCCCAGCCCGTTACCGCCTTGTTATCGAGTGGTGAAGGCTTTGTGAACGGATCCAGCGATCCCGGCGGCGCGCGCTCTAGAGTGCCCGAGCCGTGGTGTCCCGCGTTACGTTCGTGCTGGCCGGGGCGCTCGCGCTCACAGGGCTCGGTTGTACCGGTGATTCGGGCGGAGGCTCCGCGACCGGCGGCGGGGAGAGCGGCCCGCCGAACGGCGTCGTCGTCGTGGAAGCCGCGCCGGCGGCGGCCCCCTTCCTTCGTGCCGCAGCCGAGCAGTTCGAGGCGGAGAACGAGGAGGTGACCGTCGAGGTTCGAGACTCGACGTCACGACGTGGGCTCGCCGCGCTCTGCGCCCGCCGGGCCACCATGGCGGCCGGGTCTCGGCGCCTTCCGATCGGGCGCCGAGCTCCCGACTGCCGCCGCAGCGGGCTCTCGGTGCGGCGGGCGGCCATCGCCAACGAGGCGCTCGCCGTGGTGACCAACCCCGCGCTTCCCATCGACTGCCTGACCCGGCGGGAGCTCAGGCGGCTCTGGCGTCGGGGCTCGCGCGTGACCAACTACGCGGAGCTCGACGAGCGCCTTCCCAACCAGACGGCCCGCCTGTACGGCGCCACGCCGAGCACTCCGGCCTTCGAGCTGTTCGCCGCCGAGGCGGTGGGCGGCCCTCCCCGCCCCGACGCCAGGGCCGCCGTCGAGGGCGAGGCCACCGTGCGGGCCATCGCCCTCGATCCGGGCGGGCTCGGCTACCTGAGCCTGCCCCTTCTCGAGCAGAACCAGGACGAGCTGAACGCCGTGGCCCTCGACGCGGGGCCGCGCTGCGTCCGGCCCGGCGTCCAGGCCGTTCACACGGGCGAGTACGGCCTAGCCCGACCGCTCTACCTGCACTTCGGCGAGGAGATGCTCGCGCGTCCCGAGGTACGCGCCTTCGCCGGCTTCACCTTCCTGCGCCAACGCCAGCTCGCCGAGGCCGCCCAGGTCGTACCGCTTTCGGCCGAGCAGATCGAGGAGACCGGAGAGCAGCTCGAGCCCCCCGAGACGTGATCGCCCGCCCCGGCAGGTTCTACATTCCCTGGGTAGATGACCGACTTGAAGCCCGGCACCGCGGTACGAGCCACGTACACCCGGGAGCTCGAGCGCCTCGAGGAGCACGCGCTCGGCGGCCTCGAGCTCGTGGCCGAGTCGCTCGATCGGGTGATGGAGGCCGTCCAGCACCAGGACGTCGAGCTCGCCTCCCTTGTGATCGCCGACGACGATCGCGTCGACGGCCGCTACCTGGAGGTCCACCAGGGCATCCTCTCCATGCTGGCCCGCGAGGCCCCGGTGGCCACCGATCTGCGCCTCATCACCGCGCTGCTCGCGGTGGTCAACCACCTGGAGCGCATGGGCGACCAGTGCGTGAACATCGCGAAGCTCATCCCGCTCGCCGGACACAGGCCCCCCGCCCACGCCGAGATGCTCGAGAAGATCGCCGACATGGGACGTCGCGCGGGCGCGCTCGTGGATCAGGCCCGAGTGGCCTTCGGCCGGCGCGACCTCGAGATGGCCGAGGATCTCGTGGTCAGGGACGAGGTCGTGAACGCGCTGAACCGCGAGTGCTTCTACCTCGGCCTCGAGATCTCCGACGACGAGGACACACGGGAGTGGGCGATGCACATGATGCTCGTGGCGCGCTGGCTCGAACGCCTGGCCGACAACGCCGTGGACATCGGTGAGCAGTGCGCCTTCGTGATCACCGGGCTGTTCCGCGAGTTCACCGACGCCTCCGAGCCGAAGCTCGCGAGCGGCGGGTCGATCTGATCCGGTCGGGCCGCCGGCCGCGTTTCCCGACTTTTCACATCAGGAGCGAGTCCAACTGCCACAGTGGCCCCACACGACGACCTCGTGCTCTCCGTGGCTCCGGTGCCCCCGCCCGGAGCCACGGTTATTTCTGGGCTCCGTTCCGGCGTTGGGGGAGGTTCAGCGCGCGCGGATGGGGTCCCTCGGCTCCCGCGGCGGCTGGCCTGCCGAAGACCGGCCGTTCGCCTCCGAGAGTGCCGCGCGCCGCACCGCGCGGGCCATGAGCTCCGACTGGGCGTTACGGCTTCCGCTCTTCCGGCGCCTCCAGCATCCGTCGGCCTCGAGCTCCCACGAGGAGGAGTCGTCGGCGAAGCAGCGCTCGAGGGTGTCGTCGAGCTCCGCCTTCAGCGCCCGGTCCTCCACGGGTACCAGCAGCTCGACTCGGTTGTCGAGGTTGCGCGGCATGAGGTCTGCCGAGCCGATGTAGAAGGTTGACTCCTCGCCCCGCTCGAAGCTGTAGATGCGCGAGTGCTCGAGCATCGGCCCGACGACCGAGACCACGCGGACGTTCTCCGAGACCTCGGGCACGCCGGCGCGCAGACAGCAGATGCCGCGCACGTTCAGGTCCACGGTGACGCCGGCGCGGGAGGCCTCGTAGAGGGCCTCGATGCAGCGGCGGTCCACCAGCGAGTTCATCTTCATGGCGATGCGCGCGTGCTCGCCCCGCTCGTGGGCGGCGATCGTGGAGCGGATCTCGTCGAGGATCGAGTCACGCAGGTGGGCGGGGGCCACGAGCGCCTTGCGAAAGCCCTCCGGCCGGGCGTAGCCGGTGAGCATGTTGAAGATGTCGGCCACGTCGGCGCCGATGCCCGGGTCCGTCGTGAAGAGACCGACGTCCTCGTAGATCCGAGCCGTCTTGGCGTTGTAGTTGCCGGTGCCGAGCTGCACGTAGTGGCGCACTCCCGCTCCCTCACGGCGGACCACCAGCAGCGCCTTGACGTGTGCCTTGAGACCCGGCACCCCGTGCACCACGTGGACGCCCGCCTCCTCCATGGCACGGGACCACTCGATGTTCTGGCGCTCGTCGAAGCGGGCCTTCAGCTCGACCATGCACACCGCCTGCTTGCCGCGCTCGGCGGCGCGGATGAGCGAGGACACGAGCGTCGAATCGTCGGAGGTGCGGTACACCGTGAGCTTGAGCGCGAGCACGTCGGGGTCCTCCACCGCC
>JBPCRE010000264.1:0-5004 GCA_050997195.1 Thermoleophilaceae bacterium | reverse complement strand
ACCCTTCTGGAAGGCGTCGCCCACCATCTTCGACGCCACCTCCCGACCCCCGAGCCCGAAGGCGAGGGCCAGGCCGAGCGCCGTGCCGAACATCAGCGCCTGGAAGGCGGTGCGAACGATGTCGGGGGCGATCTCGAGCTGGTCGAGGATCATGAAGACCGCGATGCCCATGACGAGCACCGGCACCACGGTCTGCACGATCTGACCGGTGCTCGTGTCGCCCATGGTGCGCTGCACGAGGGCTCCCACGGCGGTCGCGATGGCGCCCGCCACCACGAAGATGATGATGGCCGCCACGACCTTGGGGAGGTAGGCGTAGATGCCCTCGAGGAAGGAGGTGAGGCCGGCGTTGCCCGTCGAGGAGATCGCGATCGAGATCGCTCCGAGCAGGACGAAGAAGAACGCGATGGTGCCGATGAGCTGCGAGGGGCTGGCACCCGGGCTCAGGCGCTCCGCGTACTGGCCGTACTGGTTCTCGTGCAGGGTCCGGTCGAGGCCGACGCCCTGCAGAAGACGGGTCACCGCGGCACGCACGAGACGCGCGACGATGTAGCCGATCAGGACGATCAGCAGGAACTCCAGGATCACGGGGATGGCCGAGAGGATCTGCTGGAGGAGGTTGGTGAACGCTCCGCCGACTCCGCCTTGGGCTATGAATGTCATGAGATTCCGTTTCCGAGAGGGTTGCGCTTGGGGACGCCCACCGGGCGCTACGCAGGAAAAAGTAGGTGCGTGGTCGGACATTACCCGCGTGTCGCATCTCCTAACACACCGAGGCTCGGTAGGGTGGCCACGGGCTACGGCACCGGTCACGGGGCGGAGGAGAGGCATGAGCGAGGAAGAGAAGGAGAGCTCCGGCGGCGTCTGGCAGACGCTGAAGGACGCCGTGAAGGATGGCGTGGGGAGCAAGGACGGCGGCGCATCCGACGAGGACGCCGAGGCCGGCGCGGAGGGCTCCGAAGGTTCCGGCGAGGCCTCGGGAGACGACGAGGGGGAGGAGAAGGACGAGTACCAGTTGGCCCAGGAGAAGGTCGAGGCGCTCGAGGACGACCCGCCCCAGGATCTGTCCGAGTGGCCCGACGACCAGGCGAAGTACGAGACCTTCGGAGGCTCCGACTCGGAGGCCTACGACGAGGGCGCCACCCAGAACCTCGGGCCACCCTCTCTGCGGCGCTACTCGGACGGCACCGTCGAGATCGAGGGCGAGGCGGTCGACAACCCCGACGAATACAAGGGTCCCCCGATCAAGGGCGGGCCGACCGATCCGTCGGTGGCCGAGTCCGAGGTCGATCCGCCCGAGGAGAAGTACGGCGACGAGGGGTCGGGCGGTGAAGCAGGGTCGGGCGAGGGAGGCGACAGCGACGCCGAGGAGTCCGAGGAGGCCTCGACCGCGAGCTGAGCGGCCGCCTTCGGAGGCTCGGCCGGGAGCGGGGGCTTTCTACGCCGGCTGCTTGGGCTCCGAGGCGTCGGTGAACTCGCGGAACAGCCCCGTGACCACGAAGGCCGTCTGCTCGCCGATGTCCACGGCGTTGTCGGCCAGCCGCTCCACGCAGCGGGCGGCGAGCATGAGATGCATGGCGGCCTCGCGCTTCTGAGGATCGGCACCGATCTTCAGAGCCAGCCGAAAGCTCCGGCGATTGAGGCGGTCCACCGCGTCGTCGTCGTGGACGAGCGCCTCGGCGATCGACAGGCTGCGGCGGGCGAATGCCTCGCGGGCGTGGCTCACGAGCGAGGCGGAGCGTGCGCACATCTCCTCCACCACCCCGAGCAGCTCGGCGTCGGGCTCCTCCGGTAGGAGCTTGGCCACGTTCACGCACTGGTCGCCCATGCGCTCCATGTGGTTGATCACGTTGAGCAGCGCGGCGATCAGCCGCAGGTCGGTGGCCTTCGGCTGCTGAAGGGCCAGAAGCGAGAGCAGGCCCCCGTGGACGCCCAGGTAGCGATCGTCGATGGCGTCGTCGTCGGCCACCACCTGGGCCGCCAGCATCTGGTCGCGGCGGCGCAGCGCGCGCATCAGCAGGTCGATGGCCTCGATCACGAGGTCGAGCCCCCCGAGGGCCTCCTCCTCGAGCCGCGTCAGCTCCGCCGTGAAGTGCGCTCGGGGCTCGGCCACCCGACCCGTTCTAGCAGTCCGGCTGAGCCAGCACCTGAAGATGTGACCATCGTGTGAAGTCCGGACCACGGAGCCCCGGAGGGAAGTCCGCGCGGAGCGCGATCCGCGCGCGCCTCCTCGGTCGGGGTCGGACCGGTCGGCCGCTCCGCGCGCTACTCTGACCGGTGCGGGCGCATCGGTGCTCGCCCTCGAGCGCCCATGGCCTTCTCCTCATGAGCTTTCAGCCTGGATCCCTCCGCGTCGCCGTGATCGACGGCGACAGCGGCTTCGTCCGCGTGCTCGGCAAGCGCATCGAGGACATCGGCTGGCAGTACCGGGTGATCGACGGGCCCTTCCCCGCCGAGGAGCTCGTGGCCATGCGGCTGAACGCGCTTCTCGTGGATCTGAGCGTCCTCGGCCCCCGCGGATGGGACTTCCTCGAGCGCGCCTGCGGTGCCCTTCCCGGGCTCGGGGTGGTGGTCTGCACCGGCCAGTCCACCGTCGCCCAGCGCATCCGCGGACTGCGCCTCGGAGCCGACGAATGGATCACCAAGCCCTGTCATGCGGAGGAGGTCATCGCCCGCCTCGAAGCGGTGGTGCGGCGCCGCAGGCGCTCGAGCCCGCAGGAGGAGGCCGATCCCGTCCTCGCCGGAGACCTCGAGGTGCGCGCCGACCAGTTCCAAGCCTTCGTGGAGGGCCGCAGCGCCGACCTCACGCGCCGGGAGTTCGAGCTCCTCCAGCTTCTCGCCGAGGCGCGCGGCCTGGTTCTGCAACGTGAGGAGATCTACCAGCGGGTATGGGGCTACGCCATGGCCCACGGGGATCGCTCGGTTGACGTGTTCGTCCGCAAGGTGCGCCAGAAGCTCGAGCGTCTGTCGCCCGAGTGGCGCTACATCCACACGCACTTCGGCATCGGCTACCGCTTCCAGCCCCAGCCGGTCGAGGAAGCGGCCACCCCGGCGGAAACTCGGTTCGACGGCGCACCGCCTCGCGAGCCGATGCGCCTGACGTCGCCCGCCTGAGCGGCGCGGGCGCATGAGGCTCTTCGGCGGCGCGTCAGCCGACCCTCGCTTCTTCGAGCTCTTCGACGACGCGGGGCAGAACGTCGAGCGCACGGCCGCGCTGCTCCGCGACCTGGTCACCGACTATCCCGACCGCGCCGACCTGGCTCGTGAGATCCGCGATTGCGAGCGGCACGGCGACCGCATCGCCCACGACATCATCCACCTGCTGAACAGCGGCAGCGGCACGCCCCCCTTCCCGGCCGGCCAGGTCCAGGCTCTGGCTCGGACGCTCGACGACATCGTCGATCACGCCGAGGAGACCGCCGACATCATGGGTCTCTACCGCATCGAGGCGCCCATGACCCAGGCCGAGGAGCTCGCCGAGGTGCTCGTCCAGGCCAGTGCGGCGGTGGCGCGAGCTCTCCGGTCCTTCTCCGAGGGGGAGAATCTCTCGGACCTGCTGATCGAGATTCACCGGCTCGAGAACGAGGGCGACCGGGTATCCCGCGAAGCCATCGCCTCGCTGTTCGCCGGCGGCATCGACCCCATGGTCGTGATTCGCTGGAAGGACGTGTTCGAGTCCCTCGAGGAGGCCATCGACTCCTGCGAGTCCGTGGCTCACCTCCTCGAGGGAGCCGCGCTCAGGATTCAGCAGGGCTGACGCTCGGCGCGGGCGCCGCCGAGCGCCGGAGCGGGCCGGCCTCTGCGCGCGGGGGCGCTCAGCGCCAGGCCGGAGCGCCGCTGAGTGCGGAGAGCCGCTGCGCGGGGACCCACGGGACGAGGCCGCGCTCGAGGAGGCCGGCGGGCGTCGCGGTCACCAGCCGGCTCGCGGCCATCTCGTCGAGGCCCGCGTCGCGAGCCCTCTCGACGCCCACGCCGAGGTGGGCCGTCCGCCAGCCGGGATGGCCGTCGCTGGCGATCACGTCCACGAGGCCGTCGCGCAGGAGCCTGCGTGCGAGCTCCTCGGCCTCGGCTCCGTAGCCGCCGGCCAGCGACCACGCGTTGACCTGGAGCATGGTCCCGCGCAGCAGCTCGCGCCAGAGCAGCTCACGAGAGCCGGCGTCAAGAAGCTGAGCAGCCCGCTCGGGGTGGGCGAGAACCACGCCGAAGCCACGGTCGCGGAGCTCGTCGGTGGCCGCGTCCACCTCTTCGGAGAGTCCCTCGAAGGGCGTCTCGAGGAGGACCCAGCGCGCGTGCGCCGGACCGTGGGCGATGGTCTCGAGGTCGCGCTGCTCGAGGGTGCCCACCATGTCGTGCCCGAGCTCTCCGCCGCCGCGCACCTCCAGCGGTATCCCCGCACGGCCAAGCTCGTCCTCGACCTCGCGCACGCGGTCGGGGAAGTCGGAGGGATCGGTGACGAAGTCGGTCCGTACGTGGGGCGTGGCCACCACGAGGCCGGTGCCGTCGTCCGACGCGCCGCGGGCAAGCTCCAGCGTCTCCTCCATGGTGGCCGGGCCATCGTCGATGCCGGGCAGTAGGTGGCAGTGGATGTCGATGCGGGGGCCCATTCGAGCGTCTCGCACCTATTTCGCCACTTTGCAGGGCTTTTATGTGAAGGTTCGGTTACCTCGGTGTGAAGAGAGGTGAACGGGCCTTAGACCCTATGGATCGCCGGTCGCTCGAGGTTTGAGGCAGAGTCGGTCGGCACCCCGGGCATAGATGTGCGGGGACTGGGCGTCAGGGTTGGCCTGGCGCCGACACCCCAGCTATGGGAGGTGCCGACCATGTCGGAGAATATGGCCCTGGTGGGCCTCGATGTGCACCAGGCGCAGTCGGTCGCAGCGCTGCTCGATCCGTTGAGCGGCGAGCTGCGCGTAGAGCGCTTGCGCGGTGCGCCGGCGGACGTGGTCCCCGCGTTCCTTAAGGGACTCGGGCGGCCGGTGCGCGCGGTCTATGAGGCGGGGCCGG
>JBPCRE010000254.1:0-3795 GCA_050997195.1 Thermoleophilaceae bacterium | reverse complement strand
GCCTTGGCGCGGATCGAGCGGCGGCGGGCGGCCTCGGGCTCGCCGTCGGCGCGGGGAAAGCGGGCGTCCGCCCACGCCTCGACCAGCGGGAGGCTGCGCGCGTAGGCCTCGAACAGTCCGTTCATCGCGCGGGCGTACTCGGGCCCGAGCGTGGGGTCGCGCCAGTAGCGGTACCCGGCTCGGTCCGGCATCGGCGCGTCGTAGGCGATGTAGCGTGTGGACTGCTCGAGATAGGCGGCCAGGCGCCCGCGCTGGAGCATCTTGGTCATCACGTTCGACACCCACTCGCAGGCCACGTGCGCGCCGCCGAGCTGGGCCACCGAGTCGTCGCCGTAGCCGAGGAAGATGCGCGCATAGAGAGCGGCGGCGCGCTCGCCCTCGGCCCCGTCGAAGGGTCGGGCGCCAACCGGGAGATCGGCGGCGAACTCGTCGAGGAAGAGCCGCCGCAGGGTGCCGGGGTAGCGGGAGTAGCGGGCGAACAGCGCTCCCTTCACGGTCTCCGGGAGGTTGACGAGCGCGAACACCGGCTGGTCGAGGTTGGTCACGTACGGAGCGAGCGCTGCGCGCTCCTCTTCGGTGAACCTCTCGACGGGATACTCCACGGGGCCGGCGAGGCTATCGGCGCTCCCGGCGCGACCCGGCGGCCGACCGGCCGCCGCATCAGTGCACTCGTCAGCCCTTGCCGGGCGGCCAGCCCACCTGCCTTCCCTCGGGGGTCACGATGGTGGGCACCACGCCCGAGTTGCTCGTGTGCGAGAAGAGCTCCGCCCTCCAGTCGGCGCGGGTGGTGGCGTCGCGCTCCTCCCATTCGAGGTCCTCCTCCCGGAGGCCGGCGCGAGCGGCGTCGCAGTAGGGGCATCCGGGCTTCACGTACATGACGCGCTCGCTCATCGTGATCGAGGATACGGGACCGAGCGCGGACGCCGGTACCGTCGAGGGATGAGCACCACGCGCGACCTCGAGCTCGAGATCCACGGGGTCGGTCGGGCGATCGCGGAGGCCATGCCCTCCCGCGCGCGCCACCCGCTGCGAGCGCTCGACGCCAAGGCCATGGAGCTCTCCGCCCAGGATCAGGCGCTGAAGGCGGCGCTCTTTCGCCTCGTCGACGTGACGCCGGCCTGCCGCTCCTTCGAGGATCTCGCCTTCCACCTCACCGGCTTCCTCGCCGAGGTGAACGAGCGTCCGGCTCCGATCGAGGCGGCGATGCGCGTAGCCCACACCCACGCCGGCCGGGCCGTCCTCGGCGCCGCCGCGTCGCGCGGGGTGCGCCACATGGCTCACCGCTTCATCGTCGGGGAGACCCCGGGCGAGGCCCTTCCCACCTTCGAGCGGCTGTGGCGCGACGGGGTGGCCAGCTCGGTCGACCTCCTCGGCGAGGCCACCATCACCCGCGCGGAGGCCGACCGCTACGCCGAGCGCTGCGCCACGGCGCTCTCGGCCCTCACCGCGGCCGGCGCCGGCTGGCCCGTGCGCGAGACGCTCGAGCGCGACGTGCACGGCTCGCTGCCCCGGGCCAACCTCTCGGTGAAGGTCTCGGCGCTCACGCCGCTGATGCGCGCCGACGCCCCGCACCTCGGTGCCGAGGACGCCGCCGGCCGGCTCCGACCCCTCTTGCGCCAGGCGCGCGACTCGGGTGCGCACCTACACGTGGACATGGAGTCGCTCGACACCCTCGAGGCCACCCTGGATCTCGTGTTCGCCCTGCTCGGCGAGGAGGAGTTCCGCGCCGGCCCCTCCGCCGGCGTGGTGCTCCAGGCCTACCTCCGCGAGGCACCCGCTCTATGCGAGCGCATCCTCGGCTGGGCCGAGGCCGGCCGACGCGAGACGCCGCTCACCGTGCGCATCGTCAAGGGCGCCTACTGGGACCACGAGCTGGTCGAGGCGCGCCAGAAGGGATGGGCATCGCCCGTGTGGGAGGACAAGGCCGAGTGCGATCGCACCTTTGAGGCGCTGACCCGGCGGCTGCTCGACGCCCGCGAGCACGTGCGTGTGGCCGTGGCCTCGCACAACGTGCGCTCGGTGGCCCACGCCGTGGTGTGCAACCGCGAGGCCGGAGGGGAGGACCGCGACCTCGAGCTCCAGGTCCTCCGCGGGCTCGGGGACGAGCTCCAGCACGCGCTCGCGGCCCTCGGCTTCCGCGTGCGCGCCTACTGCCCGGTGGGCGATCTCGTGGCCGGCATGGCGTACCTCGTGCGCCGCCTGCTCGAGAACACGGCCAACGACTCCTTTCTCTCCGCGCAGCAGAGCGGCGCCGAGCTCGACCAGCTCCTGGCGGCTCCGTGACGGAGCCCCCCTTCGCGGACTCGCCGGTCGCCCGGTGAGGCCCTTCGTCAACGAGCCGGTGCTCGAGCTGCGCCGGGCGACGGAGCGCGAGCGCCTGCTGGAGGCGCTGCGCGAGAACGAGCCACGGCTGCCTCTCGAGGTACCCGTGTGGATCGAGGACGAGCGCCGGGCGGGGATGGATCTCTCCTCGACGGACCCGGGCGCACCCGAGCGCCTCGTGGCCGCCGCCCCGGTGGCGAGCGACGAGGACGTGGACCTTGCGGTGCGTACGGCCGGCGGCAACGGGTTCGCCGAGTGGAGTGCCTTGAGCGCCGAGGAGCGTGCCGAGACGCTGAGCCGCGCCGCCGCCATCCTTCGTTCGGCGCGCCCCGCGCTCGCCGCTCTCCAGGTCCGCGAGTGCGCGAAGCCCTGGGGCGAGGCCGACGCGGACGTGTGCGAGGCCATCGACTTCCTCGAGTACTACGCGCGCGGTGCGGTGGACCTGGCCGCGGGGCGCGAGTTGCTGCAGGTGCCGGGCGAGCGGAACACCATGACCTACGCGCCGCGCGGTGTGGTGGGGGTGATCTCCCCGTGGAACTTCCCCCTGGCCATCCCGTGTGGCATGGTGGCCGCGGGGCTGGCCACGGGCAACGCCGTGGTGCTCAAGCCGGCGGAGCAGGCGCCCGGCTCGGCGTACCGGCTGGTGAGCGCGCTCCGCGAGGCGGGGGTGCCGCCGGCGGCGCTGGCGCTCGTGCCCGGATACGGGGAGGCCGGCGAGGCGCTCGTGCGCCATCCCGGCGTGCACGTGATCGCGTTCACGGGCTCCCAGGAGGTGGGGCTCTCCATCATCCGAGCTGCCGCGGAGACGCCCAGCGAGCAGGGCCACGTCAAGCGCGTGGTGGCCGAGATGGGCGGCAAGAACTGCGTGGTGGTGGACGCCGACGCCGACCTCGACGAGGCGGTGCCGGCCATCGTGGCCTCGGCCTTCGTCTACGCCGGGCAGAAGTGCTCGGCCGCCTCGCGCGTGCTCGTGCACGATGCGGTGGCCGACACCCTGGCCGAGCGCCTGGCCGGCGCGGTCGACGTCTTGAGGGTGGACCAGGCCGAGACCTTCGGTACCGACGTTCCGCCGGTGATCGAGCGCGAGGCTCAGGAGCGCGTCGAGTCCTACGCGGAGAGAGGGGCGCGAGAGGGTCGCGTGGTGGCCGGGAGCGCGACCCTCCCGCCGGAGGGATGGTTCTGCTCTCCCACCGTGCTCGCCGAGCTTCCCGCGGACTCGGCGCTGCTGCGCGAGGAGATCTTCGGCCCGGTGCTCACCCTCGAGGCGGTGCCGAGCGTGAGCGCCGCCTGCGAACGCATCGAGCCCTCCGCGTACGCCCTCACCGCGGGGCTGTTCTCGCGCTCGCCGGCCACGGTGGAGGAGGTGGCGCGCCGCCTGCCGGTGGGCAACCTCTACGTCAACCGCCACATCACCGGGGCGATGGTCGGCCGCCAGCCCTTCGGAGGCAACCGCCGCTCGGGCGTGGGGGCCAA
>JBPCRE010000223.1:0-12325 GCA_050997195.1 Thermoleophilaceae bacterium | reverse complement strand
ATACCTCCGATGGCGGTCGCCGCTCCCGCGACGAGCTGCCTCCGGGTGGCCGCCGACTTCTCGGCGTTCTGCTCGTCGATCGACTGGTAGATGAGGTTGAGGCTTTCGCTCACTGACTTCTCCTTAGTTGGTTTGTCGCTGAGCCGCCCCGGTCGGGGCGGCTCAGCTCTCGGTTCGGGCACATGCTCTCGGGAAGACCTCTAGCGCGGGGTGCGCGTGCTCAGGTTCGGGTCCTCCGGAGTCCGCGCGCTCACGGCGTTGAAGTCGAAGGGCGTGCCCGGAAGGCTGCCCTGTCGACCGAAGCCGAAGCCGGCGCCCTGGAGCTGCGTCACCGCCGTGGCGATGTTCTGGAAGCCCCGCTGGTTCGGGTTGCCCGGGATCGGCGGAGTCGCGTCCTCGCTGGTCGAGTAGCGCATGAACACCCGGTCGTTGCCGAGCTTGCCGAGCGACTGGCGGGCCAGCGCACGGTGCACGCCCTCGACGCCGCAGAACTCCGAGGCGATGCGGGCGAAGCGTCCACGGGTACCCGCGCGCAGACCGCTGTTGGCGAACGTCGTGGTGGCCAGCAGGTAGGCGTTCACGAAGATCTGGTCGCCGATCTCGAGGGCGGTCAGGAAGTTCGTGGCGTTGGCCAGGTAGACGTTCGGCACAAAGATCGTCCGGGTCAGGGGACGAGCACCGAGGGCCGAGGTGAGGACCCGGTAGTGGATCAGCTCCTCGCGGGCGGCCGCACGCACATTGCGCAGCGTAATGCCACCGTCCGGATCACCGGGGAGGCCGGCGAAGAAGGACTGCGGCTGCTCGCCGCCGACGGTGTTCACGATGGTGGCGAGCACCTCGGCGGTGGCCGCGATGTTCAGGATGGTCTGCGGGTTGTTGCTGTGGCTCGCGGCCTTAGCCGGGGCGGCTTCGGCCTCCTGCGCGATGCCCAGGAGCCCCATGGAGCCGAACGTCGCGGCCGCTCCGGCCACGAGCTGGCGGCGGGTGGCCGCCGACTTGTCTGCGTTCGTCCGGTCGATCGACTCGTAGACGAGATTCAGGCTTTCCGACATCGAATACCCCCTGCGGCGTCAGCGCCGCGGTTGCTATTAGCTCTGGTGACTAGGTTGTTAACGTGAAAGCACCCTATGCGGATCACTGATGCGGTGTCGCAGTAACTCCTTCGCCGGCTAGCCGGCGCGCGCGCGAGTCTCGGGCGCTACGTTTCCCTCCGTCCGCCGGCTCGAGCGTCGGACCGAGGGCGAGCGCACCGGAGAGGCGGGATGGCGGCAACACCACACAGCACGGAGGCGGGCGCGGTCGCAGCGCTCGACCGCGACGCATCCTCGCGCAAGCAGTTCCTTCGCAAGGTCGGGGGCTCGGGCGCCGTGGCCAGCCTCGCCGCCTTCTCCGCCGCCTGCGGCCAGCAGGACAGGATCTACCCGAACCAGACCTCTCCGGAGGCGGCCAATAACACGTCGGTGGGCGGCGGCACGCGCTTCGGCGAGGGAGACGCCGGCATCGTCAACTACGCGCTCTTCCTCGAGTACTTCGAGGCCGACTTCTACGACCGCATCAACCGCAGCGGCATGATCTCCGGGCGCTTCCTCGAGCTCTCGCGCCAGATCGAGGAGAAGGAGCGCGAGCACGTGGAGCTCCTGCGCGACATCGCCAAGCAGCTCGGCGTGGAGCCGGTCGCCAAGCCGAAGACGAAGTTCTCGCTGAAGAACCCGGGCCAGATCCTCAAGCTCGCCCGCAACATCGAGAACACCGGCCCCGCCGCCTACCTGGGCCAGGCGCCACGCATCCGCTCGCACGACCTACTGGCCGGCGCGCTGGCCATCCACACCGTGGAGGCTCGCCAGGCCGCGGCCATCAACGTCCTGTCCGGCCGGCCCGCCTCGCCTGACGGGCCGTTCGCCAAGCCCGAGCCCATCGAGGTCGTGCTGAAGAAGGTCATGCCCTTCATCGTCGACAACGCGATCCGTCTCGAATGACCACGAGGCGACCCACGGCGCCGGAGCTCGGGCTCATCGACCTGCGCCCCATGACGCGCAGCGCCTTTCTCATCAAGGGCGCCCTCGCGGCCGGCACCGCCTACGGAGCCGCCGCGGTGGCCCCCTGGGTCGGCACCGCGCTGGCCCAGAACGAGGGCGCGGGAGACATCGAGATCCTCAACTTCGCCCTCACCCTCGAGCACCTCGAGGCCCTGTACTACGAGCGAGCCCTTCGGCAGGTCAGCCTGAGCTCGGAGACGCGCACGCTCGTCCGGGAGATCGCCGGCAACGAACGAGAGCACGTGAACTTCCTCATCGGGGCGGTGAAGACCCTCGGGGGGAAGCCCGCCAAGGAGCCCGAGGTGTCCTTCCCGTTCAGCGGCGAGGAGGCCTTCCTCGAGCTCGCCCAGACCTTCGAGGACACCGGCGTGACGGCCTACAACGGAGCTGCGCCGCTGATCGAGTCGAAGGCCGTGCTCAACAACGCGGGCAGGATCGTGCAGGTCGAGGGTCGGCACGCGGGGGCCATCCGCTTCGTGAGGGGACGCAACCCGGCCGAGGCCGCGCTCGACGGCACGCTCGAGTTCCAGGAGGTCGTCGAGACGGTCAAGCCCTTCCTGCGGACCCTGCCCTTCGAGTTCCGCAATCCGGACGGGACTCGCGGCGCCCTTCAGGGCGACAGCTCGAGCTTCTGAGCAAGACGTCCACAGTCGCGTTCCTCGGAACGGGGACCATGGGCGCGCCCATGATCCGGAACCTGCTCTCGGCCGGGCTCTCGGTGCGGGTCTGGAACCGCACGAGGGAGAAGGCCGAGGCGCTCGCCAAGGACGGCGCCGAGGTGGCCGCGACCCCGGCCGAGGTGGCCTCGGGCGCGGACGCGGTCGTGACCATGCTGGCCGACGGCTCCGCCGTCGAGGAGGCGATGAACGGCGGCGACGGGGCGTTCGGGGCGCTCGGCGGCGCACCCTGGATCCAGATGAGCACGATCGGACTCGCGGCCACGGAGCGGCTGAAGGCCACCGCCGGCGAGCGCGAGGCTCTCTTCGTGGACGCGCCGGTGCTCGGCACCAGGGAGCCGGCCGAGCAGGCCCAGCTCGTGGTGCTGGCCTCGGGCCCCGACCAGGCGCGCGAGCGCTGCGCCCCGGTGTTCGACGCGGTGGGCCGCAAGACCATGTGGGTGGGCGAGGCGGGCGCCGGCTCGCGGCTCAAGCTCGTGCTGAACATGTGGATCCTCTCGGTGGTCGAGGGCCTCGGGGAGACCATCGGCCTCGCGCGCGCGTTGGGGGTGGACCCCGAGGGCTTCTTCGAGGCCGTAGAGGGAGGGCCGCTCGCGATGGGCTACGCCGACGTGAAGGGCCGCGCGATGATCGCCGACGAGTTCCCGCCGAGCTTCGCGCTCTCCCTGGCCCGGAAAGACGCCGAGCTCGTGCTCGAGGCGGCGGCCGATCTGGAGCTGCCGGTGGCCCGGGCGGTGGCGGAGCAGTTGGCCCGCGCCGAGGAGCAGGGGCTCGGGGACGAGGACATGGCCGCGCTGGTCCGCCTCTCGAGTCCCGGCGGGGGTTCGTGATCGCGACCGAGGCGGCGGCGGGCCTCGCCGCCCGGTGCTATCCGCCCTTCGCGTACGAAGTGGGCTCGGAGAAGATCCGCGAGTACGCGCGCGCGGTGGGGGAGGAGAGCCCGCTCTACTTCGACCGGGAGGCCGCGCGCGCCGCCGGCTTTCGGGACCTGGTGGCCCCGCCCATGTTCTGCGTGGTCTACTCGACGGGCGCGCTGCGGCCGGCCATCGCCGACCTCGAGCTCGGCATCGACCTCGCCCTCATGGTCCACGGCGGCCAGGAGTTCGCGTGGTCCGAGCCGGTGTGCGCCGGGGACGCGATCAGCACGACGGCCCGGGTGGCCGAGGTCTACGAGAAGGCGGGCATGGGCTTCTTCGTGTTCGAGTCGGTATCGGAGAACCAGGAGGGCCGCGAGGTGGTGCGCGGCACCTGGACCAACATCGTGCGGCGGGCGCCCGGATCGTGAGGGCCGGCGAGGCGGTGCCCGAGCTGCGCGTGACCCCCGACCGCTACCTGCCCCACCGCTACGCGGGGGCCTCGGGGGACTTCAACCCCATCCACATCGACCCGGAGCTCGGCCGGGCGGTGGGGCTTCCCGGCAACATCCTGCACGGGCTCTACGGCATGGCGCTGGTGGCCCGGGCGAGCGTGAGCGCCGCCGGAGGAGACCCCCGAGCCCTCCGGCGACTCTCGGTGCAGTTCCGGGGGATGGGCGTGCCGGAGGCGGAGATCGTGGTGTCGGGAACCGTGCGCGAGGCAGGCGAGGGCCGCAGCGTGCTCGAGCTCGAGGCCGACCAGGCCGGAACGCCGATCATTCGCCGCGGCGAGGCGGAGGTGGCTTCCCCTCGGTGATCGGGAGCGCCTCCTAGCCTGTAGGCGATGCAGATCTCGCCGCGCCAGACCTCGCTCCTGCGCAAGCTCGTCGAGGGCCACGTGGAGGTGGGCCTTCCGGTCGGCTCGAAGTGGCTGGCAGAGCAGGAGGACACTCCGTGGGGTCCGTCGACCATCCGCGCCGAGCTCGCGCGCCTCGAGGAGCTCGGCCTGCTGCACCATCCCTACACCTCCTCCGGGCGGGTGCCCACCGACCTCGGGTACCGCGCCTACGTGGACGAGCTCATCGAGAGCGGTGAGGCGGCCCGGGCGGAGTCGCCCTTCCGCCTGAGCCTCATCCGCCGCGAGGTGGACGCCGCCATGCGTGCGGCCAGCGAGCAGCTCTCCCAGGTCACCAACCTGCTCGCCGTGGTCTCGGCGCCGCCCATCGCCACGACCACCATCCGCCACGTCGAGGTGCTCCTGCTCCAGCCCATCGTGGTGATGGTCGTGGTCATCACCTCCACCGGGGGAGTGTCCAAGCGGCTCGTGTCCCACACCGACCCGGTGGACCCGGGGCTGCTCGGCTGGTCGGGCTCCTACCTGAACGAGGCGCTCGTCGGCATGGGGCTCGGAGCCCGCATGCTCCAGTCCAAGCTCTCCGACCCCGAGCTCGGGCTGGTCGAGCGTGAGTTCCTCGCAACGCTGGCGCCCGCCTTCACCGAGCTCGAGGAGACGGCCGAGCAGGCCCTCTACGTGGACGGCACCGCGCGCCTGCTCTCCGAGGAGCGCTTCCAGGAGCTCTCCCAGATCAACAAGCTGATGAGCATGCTCGAGCGCCGAGTGGCCTTGCTGTCGCTGCTCCAGGGCGCGCTCGAGGAGCCGAGCGTGTACCTGCGGATCGGCGGCGAGAACGAGGACCCGGCCCTGCACTCGCTGTCGGTGGTGGCCGCCAACTACGGCGTGGCCTCGCGCAACCTCGGCACGGTCAGCGTGCTCGGGCCCACGCGCATGGACTACGGCATGGCCATCGCCGCGGTGCGCCAGGCGGCGGCCGAGCTCTCGCGCTTCGTGAGCGAGGTCTACGAGCGATGACCGGCGATCCCTACCAGCTCCTCGGCGTCTCGCGCGAGGCCGACGACCGCGAGATCAAGAGCGCCTTCCGCCGCATGGCTCGGGAGCTCCACCCCGACGTCAACTCCCACGATCCCGAGGCCGAGGCCAAGTTCAAGGAGGCAGCCGAGGCCTACGAGATCCTCTCGAACTCCGAGCGCCGGGCGCTGTATGACCGCTACGGCCACGACGGACTCGCCGCCCGGGGTCAGGAGCCGGGCTTCGAGGGGTTCTCCTCGGTCAGCGACATCTTCGAGGCCTTCTTCGGCGCGAGCGGCGGCGGCGGCCGCGGGGGCTACGCCGCCCAGGGCGGAGACGTGGCCGTGTCGGCCGAGATCGACCTGGCGGAGGCGGCACGCGGGATCTCGGTGGACGTCGAGTACGACGCGGTGGGCCTGTGCGAGCGCTGCCACGGCAACGGCGCCGAGCCCGGCACGCCCATCGAGACGTGTGATCGCTGCGGCGGCGCCGGCCAGCTGCGCTCGGTGGCCCGCACGCCGTTCGGCCAGATGGTGCAGGCCGTGGCCTGCGACCGCTGCGGAGGAGAGGGCAAGGTGGCCCAGACGCCGTGCTCGCGCTGTGCGGGGCGTGGCCGCGAGGCGGAGGTCAAGAAGCTCTCCGTGGACGTGCCTGCCGGCATCGCGGACGACCAGCGCATTCGCGTGACCGGCCGTGGCCACGCCGGCGAGCCGGGCGGCGCGCCGGGAGACCTCTACGTGGTGGTCCGGGTGCGCCCCGACGAGCGCTTCGTGCGCGACGGCAACGATCTCGTGACGGTGGTCGACCTCCCGGCGCCGGCGGCCGCTCTCGGCACCACCGTTACCGTGCCGACCCTCGAGGGAGAGCACGAGCTCGAGGTGGAGGCCGGGACCCAACCGGGAGCCGTGGTCACCCTGGCCGGGCGAGGGATGCCCGCCCTCGGGCGCTCGCGCCGAGGGGCCCAGCGCGTGGTGATCAACGTGATCGTGCCGCGCGCGCTCTCGCGCGACCAGCGTGAGCTCCTCGAGCGCTTCCAGAACTCGCTGGGCGAGCACAACCTGCGGCCCGCCGAGGAGGCCGAGGGCCTCTTCGCCCGCGTCAAGCGGGCGCTCAGGTAGGCCGCCGTGATCCGCCTCTCGGTGCGGGCCCCGGCCGAGGCGGCGGAGGCGGTGCTCGGCGCCCTGCTCGAGCTCGCCCCCGCGGGGGTAGAGCAGCGCGACGGCGCCGGCTGGGTGGAGTACGCGGTCTACGGAGCGCCCGGCGAGCTGCCCTCCCTCCCGGAGGGCGATGCGGAGATCGCCGGTGCCACGGTCCGCGTCCGCGGCGAGGAGGTGCCCGACGACTTCAGCGAGCGCTGGATGCGCTTTCATACCGGGGTGCTGGTGGGCGGCCGGCTATGGGTCCGGCCGCCCTGGGAGCCCGCGTTGGAGCGGCCGGGCGTCGAGGACATCGTGGTCGATCCCGGCCAGGCTTTCGGCACCGGCGCGCATCCCACCACGCGCGGGTGTCTCGAGCTGCTCCTCGGCCTCGAGCCCGCGGGGTCCCTCGTCGACCTTGGGTGCGGCTCCGGGGTGATCGCGATCACTGCTTCGCGCCTCGGTTTCGGACCGGTCACGGCGCTCGACCACGAGCGCGCGGCCGTCGAGGCCACCGAGGCCGGCGCTCGGGCCAACGGCGTGCGGCTCGCGCGGGTGGCGCTTGCGGATCTGCGTGAGCACCCGGCGCCCGCGGCCCACGTGATCACGGCCAACCTGATGCGGCCGCTGCTCCTGCGGGTGGCCACACTCATGACCGAGCCGCCGCGGTGGCTCATCCTCTCGGGCCTTCTCGACCACGAGGCCGATGAGGTGGTGCGCGCCTTCGCGCACCACGAGGAGCGCCGCCGCATCTCCGAGCACGGGTGGACCTCCGTGCTGCTCGAGGCCACGGCGGCGGCCCGTGAGCACCTCCGCTCCGGTGGAGCGCGCGGAGGCCCCGGCGGCGCTCCGCTTGAAAACGGTCGCGGTCCCGCTACCGCCTTCCAGCCGTGGCCACGAGCACGAGGCCCGACAGCACCGCAAGGGCCCCGACTGCGGCGAGCAGGTTCGGCCGCTCGCAGAGCACGAGCACCCCGAGGAGCGCGGCGGTCAGCGGCTCGGCCAGGGTGAGCGTGGCCACGCGCGCCGAGGCCAGGTGGCGCAGGCCGCGCGCGAAGAGGACGTAGGCGAGCGCGGTGGGCACGAGGCCGAGGTAGGCGGCCAGCGCCAGGCCACCGGCCGAGCCGAGCCAGGCGGAGTCTCGCGAGGGCGAGCAGCAGGGCGGCGGGCACCGCGGCCAGGCCGAAGGTGGCTCCCATCACCGCCGTGGGCGTGGCCCCGGCGTCGAGGAGCTCCTTGCTCGCCACGGTGTAGAGGGCGTAGGAGGTGCCCGCGGCGAGGGCCAGCGCCACCCCGAGCCCGTCCGCCCCCGCGTCTTCTCCGGGGAGGACGATGAGCGCGCACCCGGCCACCGCGAGCACCGTGGCGAGACCCCACCGCGGCCCGGGCCGCTCGCGCCGAAGCAGGAGGGCGAGGGCGCCGGTGGCCGCGGGCGCCGACCCGAGGGCCACCACCGTGCCGAGGGCCACGCCGGTGCGCGCCACGGCGGCGAAGAAGGTGACCTGGTAGAGGGCCACGCCGGCCGCGGCGAGCACCGTGGGGCGCGTACCAGCCGGCCGCTCCCGGCCGAGAACCCTCCGCTCGCCACCGCGATGAGCGCGAGTGCCGCGCCACCCACCACGAGCCGCGCTGCCCCCACCGTGGTAGGAGAGGCGAGGTCCGGCCCGAGGGCCTACGCCGTGCCCGTCGTGCCGAAGAGCAGTGCCGCTCCCAGCACCATCAGCTCGGGGCGCGGCCCGTGCCGCACGTTGCGCTCGGGAACGACGGCGGGGCGCGCCACGGGCGCGAAAGTATGGCCGCCGAGGCCGCCGGCCCCCCTACAATGAGAGCAGTTGTCCTTGCTCGACACCATCAAGGCCGATAGCTCCACCGCGCTGAAGGCCGGCGATCGCGAGCGTCTCGCGGCCCTGCGCCTGGCCTCGTCCGAGCTGCAGAAGGCGGCCAAGGACGGAAGGAGCGATCAGGCGGCCGAGGTGCGCGTGCTCGAACGAGAGCGCAAGCAGCGCATGGAGGCCGCCGAGGCCTACCGGGCCGCGGGGCGCGAGGACGTGGCAGCCTCGGAGGAGCGAAAGGCCGAGGTCATCGCCGGCTACCTCCCCTCCCAGCTCTCCGACGACGAGCTCGGGGCCATCGTGGGGGACGCGGTGGCCGAGTCGGGCGCCTCCTCGCCCGGGGAGATGGGCAAGGTCATGCCGCTGGTGATGGCCCGGGTGGACGGACGGGCCGACGGCCGCCGCGTCAGCGCGCTCGTGAGGGAGAGGCTCATCTAGATGCGCACCCAGCTCGAGCTCCCCAACGAGGTGGCCGTGGAGCTCGCCACCGGCCACGACGAGGTGATGAAGGCACTCGAGGGCCGGCTCGACTGCGACGTGTTCCTGCGCGGCAACATCCTCACGCTCGATGGCGTAGCGGAGGAGGTCGACCTCGGGGAGACCGTGGTGCGCGAGCTCTCGGAGCTCGTGGGCCTCGGTCACGAGCTCGCGCCCGGCACCATCGAGGCCATCACCGGGGCGCTCGACCGTCACGAGAGCCCGAGCCGCATCCTCGAGGACGTGGTGTGGCGCCACCGCGGCCTGAAGGTGGCGCCGAAGACCGTCAACCAGAAGCGTTACGTGGACGCCATCCGCCGCGAGACGGTCACCGTGAGCATCGGCCCGGCCGGCACCGGCAAGTCCTTTCTTGCGGTGGCCATGGCCGTGGCCGCCCTCTCGCGCCGCGAGGTCTCGCGCATCGTGCTCACGCGCCCAGCCGTCGAGGCGGGCGAGCGCCTCGGGTTCCTGCCCGGAGACCTGATGGCCAAGGTCGACCCCTACCTGCGGCCGCTGTTCGACGCGCTGTACTCGATGATGGAGCCCGAGAAGGTCAATCAGCACCTCGAGCGCGGCGTGATCGAGGTGGCTCCGCTCGCCTTCATGCGCGGTCGCACCCTGAACGACTCGTTCGTGATCCTCGACGAGGCGCAGAACACGAGCCCCGAGCAGATGAAGATGTTCCTCACCCGCCTCGGGTTCGGCTCGAAGATCGTCGTTACCGGCGACGTGACCCAGATCGACCTCGACAAGGGCCAGAAGTCCGGCCTCGTGGTGATCGGGGACATCCTCGGCGGGGTCGAGGGCATCGAGTTCGTGCGCTTCGGGGGCGAGGACGTGGTGCGCCACAAGCTCGTGCAGCGCATCGTGGAGGCCTACTCCACCCACGCCGAGACGCAGGCCACGGAGCTCCGGCCGGCTCCGGGCTCGCGGCGCCCGGCCTGATCGACGCGCTCGCCCGGTCCGTCGAGGTCGAGGTCCTCGACGCCGACCCCGACCTCGTGCGCCCCGCCGCGCTCGCTGCCCTCGAGGCGGCCGGCGTGGAGGAGGGGCACCTGGCCGTGGCCTTCGTAGGCGCGGAGCAGATCCAGGCGCTCAACCGCGAGCATCGCGGTCGTGATCGCCCCACCGACGTGCTCTCCTTCCCCGTCGACGGCGTGGGCGTGGCCGCGGGCCCGCGCGAGCTCGGCGACGTGATCGTCTGCCCCAAGCACACCGTCGACCTTCGGGAGGCGGTGGTGCACGGCGTCCTCCACCTGTGCGGCCACGACCACGAGGCCGATCGCGGCGAGATGCTCGCGCTGCAGGCGCGCGTGCTCGAGCGGATGGGCTAGCACGAGGCCGTGCGGAGCGGGTTCGTGGCCCTGGCCGGCAGGCCCAACGTGGGCAAGTCGACGTTGCTGAACGCGATCGTGGGGGATAAGGTGGCCATCGTCTCCGTGCGTCCGCAGACCACCCGCCGGGCCATCAGGGGCATCGCCACCCGAGCCGACTGGCAGCTCGTGCTCGTGGACCTCCCCGGCGTGCAGCGCCCACGCGATCCGATGACCGAGCGCATGCAGCGCCGGATGCAGTCGGAGCTCCGGGACGCCGACGCGGTCCTCTACATGTTGGCCGGCGATCAGGCCGTCGGGCCGGGGGACCGCTTCATCGCGCGGGCCGTGACGGCGTCGAAGCTGCCCACGGTGATCGCCGTGAACAAGATGGACCTGCTCAGCCGCGAGCGCACCCTGCTGGCCCTCGAGGCCGCCGACGCTCTCGGCCTCGACGCCGACATCTATCCGACGAGCGCGCGCACGGGGACCGGCGTCGACGAGCTCACCGAGGCGCTCGCCGCGATGTTGCCCGAGGGCCCCATGCTCTACCCCGCCGACGAGCGCTCGGACATGTCCGAGCGGGTGCGCCTCGCCGAGCTCGTCCGCGAGCAGGTGCTGCGCCGCACCCGCGAGGAGCTGCCCCACGCCGTGGAGGTCGAGGTGGCGGAGATCGAGGAGCGCGAGGACGGGTTGCTCACCGTGACCGCGCGAGTGTGGGCGGAGTCGGAGTCCCAGAAGGGCATCCTCATCGGCGCCGGCGGGGGCATGGTCCGAGAGGTGGGCACCGCCGCGCGCAAGGAGATCGAGCTGCTGTCGGGCCGGCGCGTGCACCTCGACCTATCGGTGCGGGTGCGAAGGGGCTGGCGCCGGGACGAGGCGCTGCTCGACCGGCTGGGGATCGAGTAGCCGGAAGTCTGAGGCCGAGCGTGACTCCGAGCAGAAGGCAAGGCGGACCAGTCGACCTCGTCCTCGAGGGCGGCGGGGTCAAGGGCATCGCCCTCGCCGGCGCCCTGGCGACGCTCGAGGAGCGAGGCTACGAGGCGCAGAACCTGGCCGGGGCCTCGGCCGGAGCGATCGCCGCCACCCTCTACGCGGCGGGCTACTCCGCCGAGGAGCTCCACCGGGAGCTCGGCACGATTCCCTTCTCGAGCTTCCTCGACGAGGGCCTCGAGGACCGCATCCCCGTCGTCGGGAAGGGGATCAGCATCCTCCTCGACCACGGCATCTACGAGGGCCGGGCCTTCTTCGAGTGGATGCGGGAGATGCTCGCCCGGAAGGGCAAGCACACCTTCGCCGACCTCATCCATCCCGACTACGCGGACGATCCGCGCTACCGCCACCGGGTGCAGGTCATCGTCTCTGACCTGACGGCCAGGCGCCTGCTCGTCCTTCCCCGGGACGCCGAGGAGGGCCTCGGCGTCCCGGCCGACGAGCTCGAGATCGCCATGGCCGTGCGGATGAGCATGGGCACCCCGATCTTCTTCGAGCCGGTGAGGTGGAAGAACCCACGTACCGGAGAGGAGCACGTCATCGTGGACGGCGGGATACTGTCGAACTTCCCGGTCTGGCTCTTCGACGCAGACGGCGAGCCGGACTGGCCGACCTTCGGACTCCTGCTCTCCGAGCCCAAGCCACGCGAGACGGCCGAGAAGCGAGTGCCCGCGGCGAGCACCTCGGGCGATCCCGTGAGCGCCCTGATCTCCTACCTCAAGAGCCTGGTCGGCACGATGACCGAGGCCCACGATCGCCTCTACCTCGAGCAGGCCGACTACGCGCGCACCATCACCGTTCCCACCCTCGGGGTCGGAACCACCGAGTTCGACCTCGCGCCCGAGCGCTCGGAGGCCCTCTACGAGTCCGGACGGCGGGCGGCCGAGCACTTCCTCGACGAGGTGTGGGACTTCGAGGGCTACAAGGCGCACTTCCGCCAGGGAAAGCGCCACTCGCGCCGCCGGGAGCTCGCCGCGACCATGAGGGGCGAGGAGGAGAGGAGCGGGGGCGCGGCCTAGACCCTATGGCCCATAAGTCGGTCGGCACCCGCGCATAAGTTGGCGCGGGTCAGGGCCGAAGAATCGGGCTTCGGTCCGCCGCATTTATGGGGGTGCCGACCATGGCGCAGATTAAGTCTTG
>JBPCRE010000116.1:0-2561 GCA_050997195.1 Thermoleophilaceae bacterium | reverse complement strand
CCGAGGCGCCCGTGGCCGCCGCGGTGGCCACGAAGATCGGGCCGAGGTAGCGCTTGCTCCGCGCCCAGACGGGGACCGCCGTCGAGCTCAGCAGCACGCCGCCGTAGGAGCCGAGGTAGGCACCGAGTCCCGCGTTCAGCGCGCCGATGCGGCGGGCGAGGGTGCCCAGGCGAAGGATGTCGGCGGCCACCGCGAGGCCGGAGAGGTTTCCGAAGGCGAAGAGGCACCAGGCGCCCATGGACATCGGCGAGCGCGGCTTGAAGATCCCCAGCATGTTGAGAAAGCGGGCCGGGCGCCCGAGATCCATGATGAGCAGCACCGGGCAGGGCGCGGCGGCCACCAGCGCCACCTTCCGGGCGGTGGCGGCCGACTTCGGGTCTCCGGACAGATCGCAGGCGAGCGATACGAAGGCCGAGCCGGAGGCGATGCCGCCGAACCAGAAGTAGAGCGGCACCTCCCACGTCCATACGGCCGGCTTCATCATCGGCCCCTGCTGGCCGGAGGGCACGTCGGTGCCGGCGCGGGCGCGGCGGTTGGCCGCGGCTACGCGTTCGGCGGTGCCCGGCGCGTCGCCGTCTCGGTAGCGGGTGTCCCCGCGCTCATAGAGGAACGACCACCGCATGTCCCCCCAGTGAGGATCGTGAAGGGCCACGCCGGCGCCCTCCTCGGCGCGTCGGTACGAGCCGGGCTGGCCGCGCGTGCCGAGCGCCGGGGTCATGTCGCGCGTCCCGCCCTTTCCGCCGGCGGCCCCCTCGCGCCGACGGAAGTTGTCGTCGGGGGGTTCGGCCCGATGCGGCTCGCTGTGGGTCTGGCGCTCGGTCGGCTCCGGCTGGCCGTCGCCGGTCCCCGCTTCGGTCACGACCTGCGCCCCGAGGCCAGAAACGCCAGCGCCACCCCCGCCGCGGCCACCGCGCCGGCGCCGAGGGCGGCGAGAGTGGCCGGCACCACGTTCTCCTGGATCGGCGACTCGGCCTGGGTGGGCAGGCCGAAGCGCTCGGGCGGCTCGGTGAACAGGAAGAAGGCGCCGAGGCCGCCGGCGATCTCCCGATCGGGGTCGTCGCCCGCGCCGTAGAGGTAGGCACCGTCGAAGCCGCGGCGCTCGAGCTCGATCACCCGGCCGCGGGCCCGGTCGACCAGCTCGTCGTAGGGGCCGAACTGGATCGAGTCTGTGGGGCAGGCCTTCGCGCAGGCGGGCTCCATCCCGTCGCGCAGGCGGTCGTAGCAGAGGGTGCACTTGCCGGCCCGCCCGTCGATCGCGTCGCGGTCGACCACGCCGAACGGGCAGGCGGGAATGCAGTAGCCGCACCCGTTGCACACGTCCTGCTGGAGGAGCACGGTGTGGAACTCGGTGCGGATCAGGGCACCGGTGGGACAGGCGTCGAGGCAGCCGGCGTTGGTGCAGTGCTTGCACACGTCGGACATGAAGATCCAGCGGTCCATGTTCTCCACCGCCTGGCGGATGTCGAACCCGTCTCCGTGCGGGGAATCGCCTCCATCTGGCGCCGGGCCGCCGTTCACCGGCGGGCTTCCGCCTCCCACGCTCGCACGCTCGGCCATGGACACGAGGTCCGGCATCTCCCCCGCGCCGGCGCCGGCTCCCGCGCCTCCGAGGGCCTCGACCGAGGGCACCGACTCGCGGCCGCCGCGCGCCGCCGGGATGTCGGGCACGGCCCCGCCGCCCCCCGCGGCCAGGATGTCGCGCGCGGCCACGCGATCCTCCGGCGAGGGCGCCAGGCGCTCGACGAAGCGCACGTGGCGCCACGTGGAGGCAGAGAGCGATTCGGTGTGGTCGTAGGTCGAGGGGCCCTTGGCCCACGCCGCACCGTCGGCGGGGAGGTCGTTCCACTGCTTGCAGGCCACCTCGCAGGCCTTGCAGCCGATGCACACCGTGGTGTCGGTGAAGAACCCCATGCGCTCGGCGCCGGGGGTGTCGACGGCCAGGTCGAGGACGGGCGCGCTCACGCCTTGAGCGGCCTCTCGGCGATGTGGTCGCGGTTCGGCGCGGTCGGCTTTGCGCCCCGCTCGTGCACGCCGGCGAGCTTCGCGGTGCTCTGCTCGCGGCGCCGGCCGGGGCGGACGTCGCAGGAGAACGCCTTCGACTCCTGGATCGTGGTGTTCGCGTCTCCGGAGAGCACCACGAGGTCGTTGGCCGCGTCGCCGGTCGTGCCGGCCTCCGAGGTGGCGAACGAACCCCAGTGCCAGGGCAGCGCCACCTGGTGGCTCAGCTGACCATCGATCCGCAGCGGCCGCATCCGGTCGCTCACCATGGCGCGGGCCTCGATCTCCGCCCGCTCGGTGAGGATCGTCATCCACCCGCCGTCCTCGATGCCTCGCTCACGGGCGAGGATCGGATCGATCTCGGCGAACATCTCGGGCTGGAGCTCCGCGAGCCAGGGGAGGTTGCGACTCATGGTGCCCGCGGTGTGGTGCTCGGTGAGCCGGAAGGTGGTGGCCACCAGCGGGTACCGGGGATCGCCCGAGACGTTGTAGGGGTTCTCCGCTCGCTTCCAGGTCAGCGCCACCGGATTCGACACCACGTTCGGGTAGAGCGCGTTCGCGAA
>JBPCRE010000075.1:0-3305 GCA_050997195.1 Thermoleophilaceae bacterium | reverse complement strand
CCGCTCAAGAAGTACGGCGTACGCACCTGATGTCCGTCGAGGCGCCCGAGAAGCCCCCGGCCGACGAGCCGGCGCCGGCTCCCCACCGTCGCACCGAGGCCCGCGAGTCGAGCGCCAACTGGCCCGTCCGCGACCGCATCGCCCTCGCCCTGTGCTGGGCGGCGGGCATTGCCCTGTGCTTGATCGCCGCCTCGATCACCCTCTACATGCTCGTGAAAGGCATCACGGAGCTCAACTTCTCCTACCTCATCGAGCGGCCGCGGACGGGTGGCGACCAGACCGGCACCGGCGGGTTCTTCGACCCGATCGTCGGCACGGTGCTGCTGGCCACCATCGGCACCCTGCTCGCCCTGCCGCTCGGGGTGGCCGCGGCCGTCTGGCTCAGCGAGTACGGGCGCCCGAGCTGGCTCGCCCGCTCCGTCGAGTCCGGCATCGAGATCCTCGCCGGCACGCCGAGCATCGTGTTCGCGCTCTTCGGGCTCACCTTCTTCGGCCAGGCGCTCTTCGGATTCCTCTCGCCGGTGGGTGCCGGGGCCCTTCCGCTCGGGCGCTCGTTCTTCATCGCCGGCTTCATGATGTCCTTCATCGCCCTGCCGCTGGTGGTGGGCTCCACCCGCGAGGCCCTTCAGGCCATCCCCGGGCACGTCCGCGAGGCCTCCTACGCGCTCGGCAAGACCAAGGCGGCCACCATCCGCCGCGTGCTCATCCCCACCGCGCGGCCCGGCATCGCGACGGGAGGCGCGCTCGGCCTCGGCCGCATCGCCGGAGACACCGCGATCGTGGTCGTGCTGCTCGGCGCCACGCTGACCATCCAGCCCGAGCCCCAAGACAGCTTCGGGAACCCGTACCACGTGCTGCGCGGAACGGGCAGCACGCTCACGAGCTACGTCTACAACAACGCGGTGGGTGAGGGCAACTCGCCCGAGAAGGCCTACGCCGCGGCCTTCGTCCTGTTGATCATCGTGCTCGGCATGACGTTCATCGTCGACCTCATCTCCCGCAACAAGAGGGAGCCGGTATGGATCGGTCAGTGACGCCCCCGCCGATTCGCCGCATCGTGATCGGCAACCAGCCGAGCACGGTCGAGCCGCCGCCGCCGGGCGCGACGCCCACCAACGGCGGTGCCGCTCCCGCGGCTCCCTTCGTGGGCATGAAGCGCCGGCGCGGTTCGAGCACGGGAGGCCGCGAGCGCATGCGCACCGAGCGGCTCACCGTGTCCTACGGTGCGAAGGCGGCGGTCAAGGAGGTGGACCTCCCCATCCGGCAGGGAGAGGTCCTGGCCCTGATCGGCCCCTCGGGATGCGGCAAGACCACCCTTCTCCGCACGCTGAACCGCCTCACCGAGCTCACGCCCACCGCCTCGTGGTCCGGCCGCATCACCCTCGACAACGAGGACGTGGACCGGCTCGAGGTCACTCAGCTGCGCCGCCGGGTGAGCATGGTCTTCCAGCAGCCCAACCCGTTCCCGATGTCGATCGCCGACAACGTGGGCTACGCCCTGCGCGAGCAGGGTTCCAAGCGTCCCAAGCGGAGCGAGCTCGAGCCGCAGGTCATCGACGCCCTGCAGCGTGCGGGGCTCCACGACGAGGTGGCGCAGAACCTCGATCACCCCGCGCTGCGCCTCTCGGGCGGCCAGCAGCAGCGCCTGTGCATCGCCCGCGCGCTGGCCGCGGGCCCCGAGGTGCTGCTCCTCGACGAGCCGACCTCGGCGCTGGACCCGCGTTCGAGCACGGTGATCGAGGAGCTGCTGGCCACGCTCAAGGAAGAGGTGGCCGTGGTCATCGTGACCCACAACCTCCAGCAAGCCTACCGCGTGGCCGATCACGTGGCCTTCATGTACCTCGGGGACCTCGTGGAGTACGCGCCCGTCGATCGCATGTTCGGCGCGCCGCGTCAGCAGCGCACCAAGGACTACGTCGGAGGGGCGTTCGGGTGAGTCGTCCGCGGCTCCTCGCTCTTTCCCTATGCGCCACCCTCCTCGTCACCGGATGCACCTCGACGCAGGACAAGGCCGCCAAGCTGCGCGCGCAGGGCAGCGCGGCCAGCGGACAGAAGGGGCTCGAGGTCAAGCGGCAGAACCCCAACGTCTCGGTGGGCACCACCAAGGTGATCCAGGACGAGAACGGCACCGCCGCAGTGGTCGAGCTCGAGAACAAGACGCGTCGCGACTTCGCGAGCGTCCCGGTGTCGCTGGAGGTCCTCGGGGCCAAGCGCAAGCCCGTCTTCAAGAACGACGCCGCGGGGCTCGAGCCGTCGCTGGTCTCGACCTCTCTACTGCGCGGAGGCGAGTCGCTGCTCTGGGTCAACGACCAGGTGGCGGTGGGCCAGGAGATCGGCTCGAAGGCGCGGACGGCGAGGGCGAAGGTGGGCATGCCGACGGCGCCGCCGCCGAAGTCGATCCCCAAGCTGTCGGTCTCCTCCCCTCGCCTGGTGAAGGACCCCGTGAGCGGCGACTTTGCCCGGGGCAACGTGACCAACCGCTCGAAAGTGGAGCAGCAAAAGCTGATCATCTACGCCGTAGCCCGCAAGGGCGGCAGGATCGTGGCCGCCGGCAAGGGCGGCATCGACCGGCTGCCGGCCAAGGGTCGCCGCCTCTACCGCATCTTCTTCATCGGCAAGCCTGCCGGGGCCGAGCTCGAGCTCTCCGCCCCGCCTGTGGCCTTCAAGTGAGCTTTCCTCCCAAGACCAAGGAGCAGCGATGAGCACCGAACCGACGGCACACCGGCTGGGTGACGAGAACGAGCGCTGCCTGAACTGCGGCGCCGGGCTCGCCACCGACCAGCGCTACTGCCTGAACTGCGGAGAGCGGCGGGCCGAGGCCCGCGTGCCCTTCATGGACATCCTGGGCTCGGAGCGCTCCACGCGGACGCGCGAGGAGCGCGACCTGGTGGCCGCTCCCCCCGCGGCCGTCGGCACGCAGCTTCCCACCCCGGTGGCCATCGGCATCGGCGTGGGCGTCGTGATCCTGCTGCTCGGGTTCGGCACCGTGCTCGGCTCGCTCCTGTCGAGCTCGGCCCAGCAGCCCGTGGTGGTCGGCCAGGCCGGCACCGGCGGTCCCTTCGCCGCCGCCGCGAACGAGCTGGCCGCCAACAAGACGGGGCCTTTCAAGGACGACTGGCCCGAGGGCAAGGAAGGCTACACGGTCCAGATCCAGGCGCTCAAGAAGGACGGCACGAATCCCGAGGGCGTGGCCAAGGCCAAGACCGACACCGAGGCCAAGGGCGCGGCCAAGGTCGGCGCGCTCGACTCCGACAACTACAAGAGCCTCGACCCGGGGAACTACGTGGTCTACTCGGGCGTCTACG
>JBPCRE010000049.1:0-3670 GCA_050997195.1 Thermoleophilaceae bacterium | reverse complement strand
AGGAGGAGCTCCTCGGTGCCCACGGCCCCTCACTGGGCGTGCCGTTCGTGATGGGCGTGGGCGGCGCGATCGACGTCGCCGCGGGCCTCACGCGCCGGGCGCCGGAGCTGTGGCAGCGTGCCGGGCTCGAGTGGCTGTGGCGGATGCTCCAGGAGCCGGGGCGTCTGGGGAAGCGCTACCTGGTGACCAACGCCCGGTTCGTCGGGCTCGTCCTGGCCGAGCGCCGCCGCCGGCGGTGAGCTTCAGCCGCGCGCTGTTGCTGAAGGTGCTCATGGTGGGGCCCGATCCCGCCGCCCGCGGGGGCATCGCGTCCGTCGTCCGCGGCTACCTCGAGGAAGGATTTCCGCCGACGATCCGCGTCGCGTTCGTCGTCACGCACACAGAGGGCGGGGCGCGCCGTCGTCTCGGCCGGTACGCGCGAGCCCTCGGTGAGATCGCCGGAGTGCTTCGCCACGGGGAGGCCGACATCGTCCACATCCACCTCTCGATGGGGGGGTCCCTGGTTCGGAAGGTGATCGTGATGGCCCTGGCCCGCCGGGCCGGCGTCCCGGTCGTCCTGCACGTCCACGGATCTCATTTCGACGACCACGTGGCGTCGTTGCCCAGGCCTCTCGCGACGGTCGCGCGGCGCCAGTTGGCCTCGGCAGCCGCGGTGATCGCGCTCTCGGGCGAGTGGCGGCGGCGCCTGGAGCATCTGGCCCCCCGCGCTCGCGTGGTCGCCGTGCCCAACGGTGTCGCGGTGCCGCCTCCACCCGTCCCGGCCGCCGATGGGCCGTTCGTGACCTTCGGCCGCGTCGAGCGGCGCAAGGGATCGTTCGACCTCGTGAAGGCCATGACGCTCCTCGATGACCTCGAGATCAAGCTCGTCATGGCCGGCGACGGGGCCGTCGGCGAGCTGCGCGAGCTCGCGGCCGCGCATGAGCTCGGAGCACGTGTGTCGGTGCGGGAGTGGGTCGACCCTCACGAGCGAGATCGTCTGCTCCGAAGCGCGCTCGGTTTCGTCCTTCCCTCCTACGCCGAGGGCCTTCCCGTGGCGCTGCTGGAGGCGATGGCCCAGGGCCTGCCCGTGGTGGCGACGCCCGTCGGGGGGATCCCCGAGTTGATCGAGCACGACCGCTCTGGTCTGCTCGTGACCCCCGGGGACGTCGAGGGGCTCGCTGCGGCCCTGAAACGCATCGCCAACGAGCCCGAGCTGCGTGGCCGACTCGGAGCCGAGGCGCGTCGAGTGGTCGAGGCCGGCTTCACCCGTCGGGCGGCGATGGACCGGCTCACCACGCTCTGGCTGGATGTGGCTGGCCGGTGACCGGGAACGAGATCGGGCGCGCCGCTGCGAGGACCGAGGAGCATCTGCGCTCCCAAGGGCTCCGAGGCTACGACCCGTACGACGCGCTGTGTTCGCCCATCTTTCGCCTTCCCGGCCTGCGTTCGCTCCGGATCCCCCGGATCGGCGCCCAGCAGGCCCTGCGCCGGCTGCCGGTGAACGTCCGGCCGCTGTTGGGCATCCCGCGTCAGCTCAACGCCATCAGCGTGGCGCTCTTCCTCCAGGGCCTCGCCCATCGGGCCGAGGCCCGCCACGACGCTGGGAGCTCGCGGGAGGAGGCGATCCACCATGTCGCGCTGCTGGCCGACCTGCGCACGCCCGGCTGGTCGGGTAGCTGCTGGGGCTACCCCTTCGACTGGGAGGCCCGGTACGCCTCCCTCCCAGCGGGAACTCCGACCGTGGAGGCGACTGGCGTCGTTGCGCATGCCCTGTTCGAGGCTCACCGCGTCTGGGCCCTGCCCGAGGCCGCCGAGCTCGTCCGCATGTCGGTTGGCTTCGTGCTCGAGGACCTCAATCGCACGGAGGGGCGCGAGGGGTTCTGTTGGTCCTATTCGCCGTACGACCGCCAGCGCGTGGTCAACGTCACCCTCAAGGGTTCGCGCCTGCTCGCTCAGGCGCACGCCCTCGGGGGCCCGAAGGAGCTCCTCGCGCCCGCTGCGCGCTCCGTGGCCTGGGTCGTCGGCGCCCAGGAGGCCTCGGGTAGGTGGCCCTACGCCGTGGGCGACGCCCGCTCGTGGGCTGACAACTTCCACACGGGCTACCTCCTCGAATGCCTCTCGTCCTACCGGAGATTGACCGGAGACTCACGCGCCGACGCGGCGATCGAACATGGGTGGGCCTACTACCGGAAGCGCTTCTTCACCTCGGGAGGAGTAGCTCGCTATTACGACGAGGCCACCTATCCGGTGGATACGACTTCGGCCGCACAGGCGCTGATCGTCCTCTGCGAGCTGGGTGATCTCCCCACGGCCTTGCGGGTGGCGGAGGCAATGGTGGAAACGCTCGGCCGCCCGGATGGTTCGTTCGACTATCAGCGCCGCCGCTGGGGAACGATCCGCATCCCGTACCTTCGCTGGTCCAGCGCGTGGGCGTACGCCGGTCTCGCACGTCTCGAACGCGACGCAGGGGAACCATAGGGCGATGTGCGGCATCGGTGCGCTCCTCGACCCCGGGCGTACGGCTCAGGACGCCGTGCTCGACGCGGGGCTCGCCGCCCTGCGCCACCGCGGGCCCGACGGCGAGGAGGCTCGGCGCCTCGGTCCCGCCGCGCTCCTGCACACCCGGCTGGCGATCATCGACCCCGCCGGCGGCCACCAGCCTCTGGTCTCCGAGGACGGCGGCGTGGTGACCGTGGTCAACGGCGAGATCTACAACCACGCGGAGCTGCGCGCCGGGCTCGAGCAGCGCGGTCACATCTTCGCCACGAACTCCGACTCCGAGGTGGTCGTCCACCTCTACGAGGAGGAGGGGCCGGACTGCGTCGCGCGCCTGAACGGGATGTTCGGGCTGGCGATCTGGGACGTCGCCGAGGAGCGGCTCGTCCTCGCACGGGACCCCTTCGGAATCAAACCCCTGTACTGGTGGACGGACGGGACCCGGGTCGCCGGTGCCTCGGAGATCGGCGCGGTGCTGGCGCTCTCCGGGGTCCGGCCGGAGCTCGACCCCGTCGCCCTGGACCACTTCCTCGCCTGGCGCTTCGTGCCCGCGCCGCGGACGCTGTTCGCCGGCGTGCGGAAGGTGCCGGCGGCGGGACTCGTGATCGCCGACGCGGGCGGGGTCCGCGAGCGCTCGTTCCGGACCGCGCCCGGGCCGGCGCTGGAGCGCGAGTCGCCCGAGGAGCTGGCCGGCGAGCTCGCCCGCCGTCTCCGCGAGGCCGTCCAGCGTCAGCTCATGTCCGACGTGCCCCTGGGCGCGTTTCTTTCCGGCGGGGTTGATTCGGCGGCGATCGCCGCGCTCATGCGCCGGGACGGCGAGCCCCCGCCGCGCACCTACACGATCGGCTTCCCCGGCCACGGGGCGGAGGTCGACGAGCGCGCCGCGGCGGCGGCCACGGCCCGGGCGCTGGGCACGCACCACAGCGCGACCGCGATGGCCGAGGGGGACTACCCGGGGTGGATCGCGCGGTCCGTCGAGCACCTCGAGGAGCCCTCCGGGATCCCCTCGGCGCCCGCGCTGCTCCAGGTCTCGGAGTTCGCCCGGCGCGAGGTCAAGGTGGTCCTCTCCGGGCAGGGCGCCGACGAGCCCCTCGGCGGCTACCAGCGCCACCAGGCCGCGGCCGTCCTGTCCCTCGCCCGCGCGGTCCCCGGCCCGCTGGCCCGCGCCGGCCGCGCCGCTGCCGCGCAGCTCCCG
>JBPCRE010000230.1:0-5922 GCA_050997195.1 Thermoleophilaceae bacterium | reverse complement strand
GCACACGCTCGGCCAGCGCCTCGGCCACGATGAGCACCTCCTCGCCCACCCGCGCGCGCACGTAGGCGATGCCCGGTCCCACCGCCAGCGCCGCGTTGGAGACGAGCGTCCACGGCGTGGTGGTCCATCCTAGGAAGGACACGCCCTCCTCGCCCCGGACCGGAAAGCGCACGTACACCGAGGGATCGACCACGTCGCGGTAGCCCTGTGCCACCTCGTGGGACGAGAGCGCCGTACCGCAGCGCGGGCAGTAGGGCACCACGCGCTGGCCCTGGGAGAGCAGGCCCTTCCTCCAGACCTCGGCCAGCGACCACCACACCGACTCGATGTACTCGTTGGAGAGCGTGTAGTAGGCGTCGTCGGTGTCGATCCAGAAGCCGATGCGCTCGGTCAGGCGGTTCCACTCCTCGATGTAGGTGAGCACCGACTCGCGGCAGCGCGCGTTGAACTCGGCGATCCCGTAGCGCTCGATGTCCTCCTTCGAGCGCATCCCGAGCTCCCGCTCGATCTCGAGCTCCACAGGGAGGCCGTGGCAGTCCCAGCCGGCCTTGCGGTGCACGAGGTGCCCCCGCATCGTCTTGTAGCGCGGGAACACGTCCTTGAAGACGCGCGAGAGCACGTGGTGGGAGCCGGGCCGGCCGTTGGCCGTCGGCGGACCCTCGTAGAAGACGAAGGGCGGCGCCCCCTCGCGGCGGCGGACCGACTCGTGGAACACGTCGCGCTCACGCCAGCGCTCGAGCACCTCCTCCTCGAGGGCGGGGAAGGACTGGCCGGGCTCGACCGGGCGGAAGGCGCTCACTCCGGCGATTCTACGAGCGGCCCCTCCGGCTCTCGCCGACCGCTCCCCCACCGTGCTCGAGCCGTCGGGGCCCCGGCGTGGCACTCTTGAGACCGATGGCCTGTCGCAGCTCATCCCTCACCCTCGCCGCCGTCTCTGCGCTGCTCCTCAGCGCCTGCGCCCGGCAGGAGGAGGTCAGGGTTCCGGTCGAGTGCAAGGCCGGGCGCGCAGCGGTGCGCGCCGCCCTCGCTCGGGCTCCGAAGCCGGTGACCGTCGAGGGACGACCACTCTCGAGCTGCTTCACCACTACCAGCAACTCCGCCGACATCGCGGAGGTGGGCGAGGAGCACCTGGCCGTGGCCTCGGCGCTCGCCGACAAGGCGCGCGCACAGCCCGGAGGTCCCGAGGCCACGCGGCTCGGATACCTCATCGGCGCGGTGCGCCGAGGCGCCTCCACCACGCAGGGCACCAACGACGAGATGGTGCGACGGCTCGAGCAGGAGGTGCTGCTGGTGGACACGTCCTCCCCAGCCTTCCGCCGCGGGGAGCGCGCCGGGCGCACCGGCGGCTGAGGGGCCTGCGCCGGATGATCTACCCTCCCGCAGCGCGCGCAACGACTGGAGGCAACGTGGCCGGAGATCTCGAGACCCAGCAGCCTGCCGAGGAGCTCTGGGGCACGGAGACCAGCAAGGCGGTGGAGAACTTCCCGGTCTCCGGCGAGCGAGTGCCCGTCTCCGTGGTGCGTTGGCTGGCTCGCATCAAGGCCGCCGCCGCGCGTACCAACGCCGAGCTCGGAAAGCTCGACGGCGAGCTGGCCGAACGGATCGGCGCCGCGGCCGACGAGGTGGCCCACGGCCGCCACGACGATCAGTTCCCGGTCGACGTGTTCCAGACGGGCTCGGGCACCTCGACGAACATGAACGCCAACGAGGTGATCGCCAACCTCGCCGGCGAGGGGGCCCACCCCAACGACCACGTGAACATGGGCCAGTCCTCCAACGACGTGTTCCCCTCGGCGGTGCACCTGGCCGCCGTGGCCGAGACCACCGACCATCTCGGCCCCGCGCTCGAGCGCCTCGCCGGCTCTCTCGAGGCCAAGGCGGAGGTCTTCGCCGACGTGGTCAAGGCCGGGCGCACCCACCTCATGGACGCGGTGCCGGTCACCCTCGGCCAGGAGTTCGGGGGCTACGCCAAGCAGGTCCGCCTCGGCTACGACCGTGTGAACGCCACCCTCCCGCGCGTTGCCCAGATCCCGCTCGGCGGCACGGCCACGGGCACCGGCCTGAACACCCACCCCGAGTTCGCCGCCGGCGTGCGCCGGAAGCTGACCGAGGCCACCGGCGTGCCCGCCGATGCTCCCGCCGACCCCTTCGAGGCCCAGGCCAACCGCGACGCGCTCGTGGAGCTCTCCGGTGCGCTCAAGGTGGTGGCCGTCTCGCTCACCAAGATCGCCAACGACCTCGCGCTCATGGGTTCGGGCCCGCGCACCGGGCTTGCCGAGCTGCGGCTGCCCGAGCTGCAGAAGGGCTCCTCGATCATGCCCGGCAAGGTCAACCCGGTGATCCCCGAGGTGGTGCTCCAGGTGGCGGCGCAGGTGATCGGCAACGACACCGCGATCACCATCGGCGGGATGCAGGGCAACTTCGAGCTGAACGTGCGCATTCCGCTCATCGCACGCAACCTCCTCCAGTCCATCCGGCTGCTCTCGAGCGCCTCCACACTGCTCGCCGAGAAGGTGGTGGACGGCCTCGAGGCAAACGTCGAGCAGACCACCGCGCACGCCGAGGCCACGCTGGCCACCGCCACCGCGCTCAACCCTCACATCGGCTACGACCGTGCCGCCGAGCTCGTGAAGGAGGCCTCCGATAGCGGCCGGCCCATCCGCGACGTGGCGCGCGAGAGCGGGGTGGAGGAGGACACGCTGAACGAGGCGCTGGACCTGCACCGGATGGCCCACGGCGGGGGCTGATCCGCCGACCTACGACCTGAGCGAGGGTCTAGCCCGGCGGCCTACTGACGAGCTCGGCTCGAGCTGATCCGCGCCCGGCGCGCGGTTATGGCTCGAGCTCGCCGGCGTAGAGCGCGAAGGTCGCGCCCTGCGGATCCTGCACGATCCCGAGCTTGGCCATGCCCACGTCGATCGGCCCGGCGTGGATCGTGCCGCCGAGCCCCTCGACCTTCGCCAGGCCGGCGTCGATGTCCTCGGTGCCGAAGTAGGCGAGCCAGTGCGGCGGCACGCCCGGCGGGCTCAACTCGCGGATGCCGCCGTTGTTGGCGCCGCCGTTCTTGATCGACAGGTAGGGCTGCGGGCTTTCTTCGAAGGGAGCCATGTCCCAGCCGAAGAGGTCGCGGTAGAAGGCGGTCGAGCCCCCGAGATCGGGCGAGGAGAGCTCTCCACACCAGGGCACCGTTCGCATTCACGAGTCCCGCGCCGATGTGGCGGCGGCTCCCAGGCCATGAAGAAAGCGCCCTGGACCGTGGCGATCTCGATCGCCCTGAGGCCTTTGCCGCTCACCTCGCCTGGATCAGAGGAGGGGACGACCATGCAGAAGAAGGTGCGTCCTCGGCTTTCGCCCGGTGAGCAAAACCGGCTCGCAGGGTCGATACTCCAGGTCTCACCCCCGGACCTCGAGGCCTCCCGGATGAACACCTTGAACTTGCACGGACGAACGGTCGTGGTGACCGGGGCGGGCAGCGGCATCGGCCGCGAGAAAGGTCTGCTGGCCGCTCGCTGCGGCGCCGACCTGGCCATCTGCGACGTGACCCCTCGGGCCTCGCCGAGGTGGTGGAGCGGAACCGCTCGGTGGCGCCGGTGGCGGCCGAGGCGTACGGGGTGAAACGCCTCTCCCCGCGGCTGGCCGGGTGGACGGCGCGGCGCATCGCCGCGGCGTCGGAGTAGAAGCTCTGCCGACGAACGTCCGGCAGCCCGACCCGCCGGAATCCGAACCGTCGCGGGCCGCTCCGTCTCCGGCCGCGCAGGGCAGCACGGCGGCGCTCACGCTCGGGGCCCTCGGCGTGGTCTTCGGGGACATCGGTACCAGCCCGCTCTACGCCATGAAGCAGACGTTCAGCCCGGAGCACGGCCTCACGCCGGATCCGGGAAGCGTCTTCGGCGTGCTGTCGCTGGTGTTCTGGGCCATCACGATCATCGTGAGCGTCAAGTACATCCTGTTCATCATGCGCGCCGCCAACGGCGGGGAGGGCGGGATCATGGCGCTCATCGCCCTCATCCAGAGCACGGCGATGCGCACCGCGCGGGGCAAGTGGACGCTCATCGCGCTGGGCGTGTTCGGGGCGGCGCTGTTCTACGGCGACGGGATGATCACGCCGGCCATCTCGGTGCTGTCGGCCGTCGAGGGCCTCGAGGTGGCCACGCCGGCCCTCGAGCAGTTCGTGGTCCCCATCGCGCTCGTAATCCTCTTGAGCCTGTTCGTCGTCCAGCGCTTCGGGACGGCCATGGTGGGCCGGCTGTTCGGCCCGGTGATGCTCCTGTGGTTTGCGACCCTAGGCGTGCTTGGGCTCGTTCAGGTGGTCGGGCGTCCCTCGATCCTCGCCGCCCTCTCGCCCACCTACGGCGTCGTCTTCTTCCTCGAGCACGGATGGCTCGCCTTCCTGGCCCTCGGGTCGGTCGTCCTGGCGGTGACCGGCGCGGAGGCGCTGTACGCCGACATGGGGCACTTCGGCCGCCGCCCGATCCGGCGCGCGTGGTTCGTGCTCGTGCTCCCCGCTCTGCTGCTGAACTACATGGGGCAGGGGGCGCTGCTGCTCTCGGACCCGGCCGCGGCCGGCAACCCGTTCTTCCTGCTCGCTCCCGGATGGGCGCTGATCCCGCTGGTGGTGCTCGCCACTCTTGCCACCATCATCGCCTCCCAGGCCGTGATCTCGGGCGCCTTCTCGGTCACCCGGCAGGCGGTTCAGCTCGGCTTCCTGCCGTTTCTGACCATTCGCCAGACCTCCGAGAAGGCAATCGGCCAGATCTACGTGCCGGCGGTGAACTGGTCCCTGTTGGCGGCCGTCGTCGCCCTGGTGGTGGGCTTCGGCTCGTCGAGCGCCCTGGCCTCAGCCTACGGGATCGCGGTGACCGGGACGCTGGCCATCGACACGGTGCTGTTCTTCGTGGTGGTGCGCACGCTGTGGCGCAGGCCGTTATGGCTCGTGCTCATCGGTGCCGCGGGCTTTCTCTTCGTGGACCTGGCCTTCCTTGCGGCCAACCTCCCCAAGGTGGTGTCGGGCGGCTGGTTCCCGCTCGTCGTGGGCCTCGTGGTCTTCACGCTGCTGATGACTTGGCGGCGTGGCCGCGACATCGTGACGCGCAGACGGATCGAGGAGGAGGGGCCGCTGCAGGACTTCGTCTCCGCACTCGACGCCTCGGACGACCCGCCCGTCCGGGTGCGCGGGACCGCGGTGTTCCTGCACGAGAGCGGCAACACCACGCCGCTCGCCCTCCGCTACAACGTCGAGCACAATCACGTTCTGCACGAGCACGTGGTGGTCCTCACGACGAAGACGGTTGGAGTGCCGCACGTCGCGGACGAGAAGCGCATCGAGGTGGACGACCTGCTCATTCCGTACGACGGGATCGCCCTCGTGACCGCCAGCTTCGGCTTCCAGGACGAGCCGAACGTGCCGGAGGTGCTGCGTCTCGCCCGCGAGGATGGCCTGGACGTCGACCTGGACCACGCGTCCTACTTCCTCAGCCGCATCACCATCAATCTGACGCCCGGGAACGGGATGGCCCGGTGGCGGAAGCTCGTCTTCAAGGGCATCAGCCGCAACGCGGCGAGCCCGTCCGCGCACTTCGGGCTGCCCGAGGACCGGGTGGTGGCCCTGGGGTCGAGCATCGACCTGTAGGCGGCGGGGTCCTGAGCTGAAACGGACCCTGAGAGATTCCGACCTTCCTCCAACCCCTCAGAGGTTCACGGCCACGTACTTCGTCTCCAGGTACTCCTCGATCCCCTCGTAGCCGCCCTCACGCCCGAACCCGGAGTGCTTCACGCCGCCGAACGGCGCCGCGGCGTTCGACACCATGCCCTGGTTCAGGCCGATCATCCCGGTCTCGAGCTCCTCGCACACGCGCAGGGCGCGCTTGATGTCGCGCGTGTAGACGTAGGCCACCAGGCCGAACTCCGTGTCGTTGGCCGCCG
>JBPCRE010000152.1:0-4798 GCA_050997195.1 Thermoleophilaceae bacterium | reverse complement strand
ACACGGCCCCGCCCACCGCGCCGTAGAACCAGTGGGCGAGCTCGACGAGCGCGACTTCGCGCCGGGCCACGAAGTAGGCGAGCCACGGGACGCGCACGAGCGGCCCCATCGCCCGCTGCTTGAGGATTGCGTCGGGCGGCGTCTGGTCGACGAGGCCGAGCCCGGTGGTCACCTGGCGCATGGCGCTCATAGCCATGGCGGCCACGGTGCCGCGCACTACCCCAAGCGCCAGCATGCGCCCGTTCGTTCGGCCGCCCATCATCTCAGCGCTCCGCCGGCGGACGACGAGGTGTGCGAACAACGCGCTGCTGTCCGGGTATCCGTTTCTTCACGGTCGTACCGTACAACGACGGGGACCGAACTGACCAGGCGGGCGTGTGAGGGAGCGCTTCTGCCCGGGCCGCGCCCGCATCAGGCGCTGACCAGGAGGCCGGTCACGTACAGCAGAGCGACGCCCGCGAGGATGCCGCCGACGCTCGCCGGGTAGAGCGCCCGTCCGGCCCGGTCGCGCATCGCCGGCACGATCTGGACGATCACCTGCACGATCGCCCCGACGCCGATGCCCAGGAGGAAGACGGCGACCTCCGGGTTGTAGATGGAGGCGCCGATGAAGGCACCGAGGATCGCCGGGCCCCCGGCCACCAGCCCGAGCGCCGCGAGCCGTGCGAGCGAGGGCCGCGGACTGTTGGCGAGCGGCGCCACGATCGCGAGTCCCTCGGTCGTGTTGTGAAGCGCGAAGCCGAAGACCAGGAAGGCGCCGAGGGCGAGCTCCCCGATCGCGTAGGCCGAGCCGATGGCGAGTCCCTCGCCCAGGTTGTGCAGGCCGATCCCGATCGCCACCAGCAGCGAGAGCTGAAAGGCGCCGGCGCCCGCCCCCTGGGCGCGCTCGCGGCGCGCGCGCAGGAAGCGGTCGAGGGCGACGAGGGCGAGGTATGAGAGCGCCGCGCCGACGAAGATCAGCTCGACGCCGCCGAAGGCTCCGCTGCTCCCCTCGGCGATCTCGGTGCCCTCGAGGTAGGCGTCGACCGCGAGGAACCCGAGCAGGCCGATGGTCACGGCCATGAACACGCGCACCCAGTGCTCGCGCACCTGGCGCAGGAACGGCAGGAAGAGCATTCCGAGCGCCACCGGGATGATGCCCACGTAGGTGCCGAGCAGGAGCATCAACCCGTAGAAGCCGCCGCCCGCCTCGGGGGTTGCCACGGCCGCCTCGATCTCGTGCTCGACGGTGACGCCGGTCGAGGTGAGCAGCGTGACGAGCAGGGGCGAGCCCTCCTGCCAGGGGTAGTTGAGCGTCAGCGTCTGGCTTCCGAGCCGGCCCACCTGATCCTGTCCCCCGGCGAAGTCCACGTAGGCGTCGTTGACGAACACCTGTCCGACCTCGACCGGGTCGGGGCCGACGTTGCGGACCTTGAGCTCGATCTGCCCCGGCCGCAGCACCGTCTGCTCGACGGCGAGATCCTCGACCGGCGGTCCACGGCGCTCGCCGAGCGTGTCGCCCCCGACGGTGAGCAGGAGGACCAGGGCGACCGCGATGAGAACCAGCGGGATGAGACCCAGCGCCCATGCGGGCAGGCGGCCGCGGGGATCGCGTGCGCCCTCGGCGCGTGGCTCGGATCGGGTGGCCGCCTCCATCAGCTGGCCTCGAAGAAGCCCATCCACCCGAGCTCGGCGAACTCGGTCTTGTGGGCGTGGAACATGATCTGGCCCGGGAAGCGGAAGCGCAGATCGAGGATGCCCCGCTGCGCCTGGGCGAGCATGATGGTGTCGGTCAGCTCGCTCGACTTGAGCGAGGTGCCCGTCGGGAAGTAGTCGAAGAAGTGCCCGTGCACGTGGAAGGAGTTGATGGGGTCGTACTCGAGGATGTTCACGAGATAGATCCGGACGAGCTCCCCGCGCTTGACCTTGATCGGCTCGTTCTGGTAGTGGAAGGCCACCGTGTTGACGGCGTAGACCTGGTTGCCCTCCGCGTCGAAGTTGGTGTTGAAGCCGTTCATGACCATCACCATCTCGTCCGCGTCCTCGCGCCCGTCCTTCGGGTCGATGATGAAGGCGCCGTAGAGGCCGCGGGCGATGTGCTCGGCGAGCGGACTGACGTGGCAGTGGTAGAGGTGCAGGCCGAAGGGGTCGGCGTCGAACTCGTAGACCGTGCTCTTGCCGGGGGCGATCGCGCCGTCGCCCTCCTCGGGGATCCCGTCCATGGCCGGCGGGTGGAAGCCGTGGAAGTGCATGGTGTGGGGGTGCGCCGAGCCGTTGACGAAGCGCACCCGCAGCTTCTCGCCCTCGCGGCAGCGCAGCGTCGGGCCGGGTATCCGCCCGTTGAAGGTCCACGCGGGATACGTGACGCCGGGCGCCACCTCGATCTCCTTGTCCACCGCCACGATGTCCCACTCGCGGTAGACCTGACCGTTGATCCGCCGCGTCTTGCCGTAGTCGAAGTCGCGCAGCACGTCGGTCGGGTTGAAGCCGTTGGCCCGGTGATCGACGGTGGTGCCCTTCCTGAAGGTGGGGCCGTTGACCCCGCCCCCGTGGCCGCCCGCGGCCGGGCTCGTGCCGTGCTGCCCGGGGCCGCCCTGCTCGGGGGGCGCAGCCGCCGCGGCGGTCGAGTCCCAGGGGTGGCCGTGGCCCGGCAGCAGTGCGTGGACGAAGGGCAGGGAGGCGAGCGCCGTACCGCCGCCCGTCAGGACTTTCCGACGGTTGATCTTTTTCATCGCAGCAGCGTAGCATGAGTTTAGGTCGGCCTAAACCTCATCCGCCCTTTGCCGCGGCGCGGGACGGCACGATGATGGGCTGCGAACGCCGCGATGATCACGGAACTCGACCAAGGAGAACGTAAACCATGCACCTGCACCACTCCGAGCCGGACCCCGCCCTCGAGCGCACGCGCTTTCTGCTGGCCAACGTGGCCGAGAAGAGCGCCGAGCGGGCGAGCAACGCGGTGGACGGCGACCCCGCCGCCACGGCGAAGGAATGGCTCGCGATAACCCGCGCGGCCCTCCTCGCCCGCGCCTTCACGGATCCGGAGGTCTTTCCCCATGAGGCCGACATCGATCTCGAGGACCTCGATGAGCTGGAGGAGAACGCGGAGTGAGGACGCTGCCCAGCTGACGAGTCGCCCCGGTGAATCGCGCCGGGGGGAGGCGACGGTGGGTCTCCCTGCCCCGACGCGGATGTCAGACACCGCGACCGACCCCCGACTCAAGATGCACCCATGAGTCAGATGACCCTCGACGGGCTCGCACCCGACCGTAGCCCGGCCCAGGCCCCCAAGCTGGTCCTCGGCCCGCTCCCCGCCCTCGAGCGCGCCCTCGCCGAGGAGATCGCCGCGCGCAAGGCGAGTGACCCGCTCGCGCCCATCGCCCTCCTCATCGGCGGCACGCTGCTGCGCCCCTACCTCCAGCGTCGGCTCGCCCTGCTGCTAGGCGGGCACGTCAACCTCCACTTCCTGACCCCGGCCGAGCTGGCCGTGCGGCTCGGCGAGCCGGCGATGATCGCCGCGGGGCGCCGGCCGCTGCCCCCGCTCGCCACCCGGGTGCTGGTGGGCGAGGTGGCGCGCGAGGCACGCGGCTACTTCGCGCCGGTGGCCCACACGCCCGGATTCGCCGACTCCCTGCACCGCCTGTTCCGCGAGCTCGCCCAGGCCGGGCTCGACCCGACGGCGTTCCGCGCCGCCGCTCCGGCCGCCGGCAACAACCGCCGCAAGCACGCCGATCTCGTCGACCTCTACGAGCGCTACGCCGAGCGACGCCGCTCGCACTACGGGCCCGACGACTGCCTGGCCGCCGCCGACCCGGCCCGCCTCGGCGCCGACGCCCTCCTCGTCTACGGGCTGTGGGATCCGCCGGCTGCGCTGCGCACGGCGATCGAGGGCATCGTCACCGCGGGCACCCCGCTCACCGCCTTCCTCCCCGTGGCGGGCAGCGCCACGAGCGACGGCGGCCACGAGGGCATGCGGCGGTGGCTCGCCGGGCTCGGCGCGGAGACCGTGACGGCCGCGGGGAGACCGGCTCGGCCCACCGCGCTCACCCACCTGCAGGAGCGTCTGTTCCTCGACGGCGGCGAGTCCGCGTACACCACCGAGGAAGACTGCTCCCTCCGCCTCCTCTCCGCCGCCGACCCCGCCCGCGAGGTGCGCGCCGCCGCCCGCGCCTGCATCGAGTGGGCGGCCGAGGGCATCCCCTTCCACGACATGGCGATCGCCTACCGCCAGGCCGAGCAGTACCGCCCGCTTATGGAGTCGACCTTCCGGGAGGCCGGCATCCCCGTCTACCTCGACGAGGGCACGCCGATCTCCGAGCGACCCCTCGGCCGTCGCGCGCTCGCGCTGCTCGACCTGGTGGGGTCGGGGCTCGAGCGCCGCGCGGTGATGGACTTCCTGACCGACGCCGACCTTCCCGAGGCCACCCGCCGCCGCTACGGCGGAATCCCCGCTCCCCGCTGGGACGCGCTCAGCCGCAGGGCCGGGGTTGTGCGCGGTAACGAGGAGTGGCGGGACCGCCTCGCCGCGCTGCGCGTCCGCGAGGAGGAGCGCTACACCCAGGGCGAGGATCCGCCGCCCGAGTGGCTCCCTGACCGCCTCGCCACCATCGAGCGGCTCGAGCGCTTCACGGCCGATCTCGCCCGCGCGCTCGGCGCCGCGCCGCGAAGCGCCCCGTTCTCGGCGCACCTCGACTACCTGCGCGGGCTCTTCGGCGTCTACCTCCACGGGGCCGAGCCCATCCTCGACGCGCTCTCTCCCCTCGCCGCCCTCGACGCCCTCGCCCGGCCGATCGACTTCGCCCGCTTCCGCGAGATCGTG
>JBPCRE010000217.1:0-13089 GCA_050997195.1 Thermoleophilaceae bacterium | reverse complement strand
TGGCGGCCACGCCGCGGCCGCCGCCGCGCCGGCGCAGCTCGTTGACCAGCGCCATGACGATGCGTCCGCCGCTCGCCCCGATGGGGTGGCCGAGGGCGATGGCCCCCCCGTTGACGTTGACCTTTTCCTCGCTCACCCCGAGCATGCGCATGGAGTTCAGCGCCACCGAGGCGAAGGCCTCGTTGATCTCGAAGAGGTCGATGTCCTCCACAGAGAGGCCCGCCTTCTCGAGCGCAGCGACGGTGGCGCGGCCGGGAGTCTTCGCGAGGTAGGCGAAGTCGTCGGCCACCTGGGCGTGGGAGATGAACGTGGCGAGGATCTCCTTGCCGTTGGACTTCGCCCACTCCTCGGAGGCCAGCACGAGCGCGGCGGCCCCGTCGTTGACGCCCGGGGAGTTGCCGGCGGTGTGGGTGCCGTCCTCACCGGTGAAGGGCTTCAGCTTGGCGAGGCCCTCGAGCGAGGCGTCGGGCCGAACGGCCTCGTCGACCTCCACCGTGTCCTCTCCCTTCTTCGACTTGATCGTGACGGGCACGATCTCCTCGGGCAGCCGCCCCTCCTCGGTGGCCGAGGCGGCCAGCTCGTGGGAGCGCACCGAGAACTTGTCCATATCGGCCCGGGTCATCTCGAGCTCCGCGGCCACCTCGTCGGCCTCGGGACCCATCTGCTTGCCCGTGAAGGGGTTCTTCAGGCCGTCGTGGGTCATCGCGTCGATCACCTCGGCGTCGCCCATGCGGTAGCCGAAGCGCGCCTTCGCCAGCATGTAGGGCGCGTTGGACATGGACTCCATGCCGCCGGTCACCGCCACGTCGAGGTCACCGGCGCGGATGGAGGTCTCGGTGAGGGTGGTGGCGCGGATGCTCGAGGCGCAGACCTTGTTGATCGTCTCGGAGGAGACCCCGTTGGGAATGCCGCCGTTGATCTGCGCCTGGCGCGAGGGAACGAAGCCCTGGCCGGCCTGGAGGACGGTGCCGAAGGATACGTGCTGTACCTCCTCGGGCTTCACCTCGGCGCGCTCGAGGGCGGCCGCGATGGCCTTGCCTCCGAGCTCGACGGCGGGAAGCGACGAGAGGCCGCCCCCGAGCTTGCCGAAGGGCGTGCGCGCGGCACCGATGAGAACGGTCTTGGGCATGTGGGCTCCTCCTCGAAAAGCTGGTCGAGAGCACACGATACCCGGGGCGCCGCCACCCTCGGCGCCCCGCGGCCCCACCACGTCGGTCGACAATTAACCGGAACTCCGACCGGCTTTTGCTACTTTTCGCCGCTACGGCCGCCGCGGCGGGCTTCGACCCTGGGGAACAGGCGATGGCGAACAAGTTCGAGACGATCAAGGCGGCGAAGGACGGGCTCGACGTGTACCCGGCCCTCATGGAGGCCGCGGAGAAGGGCTACGAGATCCTCGACGAGGCCGACCTCGCCCGTCTGAAGTGGTACGGGTTCTACGCCCACAACACCGGGGACGGGAACTTCATGCTCCGCACGAAGGTCGTGCAGGGCATCCTCACCGGTCCGCAGGCCGACTTCTTCGCCGACCTCGCCGACGAGTACGGCCGCGGCTTTCTCGACTGCACGACGCGGCAGTGCACGCAGATCCACTGGATCCGCCTCGAGAACGCTCCCGACATCTTCCGACGTTTCGAGGAGGTGGGCCTGACCTCCGTGGGGGCCTGCGGCGACGTGACCCGCAACCTGGTGGGCTGCACCCTGGCCGGCATCGCCCACACCCAGATCGCCGACGGCCACGGCGTGGCGAACGCCATCCACGAGCGCATGCTCGGCAACCAGGCGTACTCGAACCTCCCGCGCAAGTACAAGGTCTCGGTCACGGGCTGTGCCGAGGACTGCGCGCGCGGGCTGATCAACGACGTGGCCCTCTCGGGCGCGCTCGCCGAGGACGGCACTCCGGGGTTCAACGTCCGCGTGGGCGGCGGGCTCTCCTCGCACCCGCGCTTCTCACGCTGGATCGACGTGTGGGTGACCGAGGCCGAGGCTCCCGAGGTGGTCGAGCAGATCACGGCGATCTTCCGTGACTCCGACGAGAACCGGGCAAAGCGCGGCAAGGCGCGGCTGAAGTTCCTGCTCGACCGCATCGGCCCCGACGCCTTCCGCGAGGAGCTCGAGCGCCGGGTGGGCCGCGAGCTCTCGCGCGGCGCGAGCGCTGCGCCCGACCTGCGCGGCCACGACCACATAGGGGTGACCCCCCAGGCCGACGGCGAGCACTCCGCCGTGGGGCTCTGCGTTCCCGTGGGCCGCATCACCGGCGAGCACTTCCGCGAGGTCGCGCGCCTGGCCCGCGAGTACGGCACGCGCGACGGCGAGGTGCGGCTCACCCACCAGCAGAACGTGCTCGTCCCGTGGGTGCCGAACGACCGGGTCGAGGCCCTCCTCGCCGAGCCGCTGCTCGAGTACCTCTCCCCCACGCCGCCCCTGTTCGAGCGCGGGCTCCAGACCTGCACGGGCAAGGAGTTCTGCGGCCTGGCCAAGGTGCACACCAAGGAGCGCGCGAGAGAGATCGCCGCTTTCCTCGACGCCAACGTGACCCCCAACGGCCACGGCGACGACCTCCGCGTGCACTTCGCGGGCTGCTCGTCCTCCTGCGCCCAGCACCAGATCGCCGACATCGGGATCGAGGGCGTGCTGAAGAAGGTGGACGGGGAGTTCGTCGAGGCGATGGACATCCGCATCGGAGGACGTCTCGGCCCCGAGGCGAAGTTCGGTGACGTGGTGCTTCGCAAGATCCCCCACTGGGACCTGAACGAGACGCTGCTGCGCATCCTGACGCTCTACGAGCAGGCCCACGACGAGGGCGAGACCTTCGCCGAGCTTGCGGCGCGCAAGGATCCCGACTGGTGGACCGAGCACCTCGCCCCGGCCGCCGTCGAATCCGCCGCCGCCGAGGCATAGCCTCAGCGCCGTGAGCACCGTCGCGGAATCCCCCGCGCTTGACGGCGCGAGCGCCGAGGAGGTGCTGGCCCACGTGGCCACGCGCTTTCATCCGCGGCTGTCGGTGGCCTGCTCCTTCCAGAAGGAGGCCTCGGTGGTCATGGACATGCTGCTGCGCATCGAGCCCGGGGCGCGCTTCTTCACGCTCGACACGGCGGTGCTCTTTCCCGAGACCTACGCCACCTGGCGGGCGCTCGAGGAGCGCTACGGCATCGAGGTGGAGGTCTTCCAGGGCATGAGCCTGGCCCGCCAGGCCGACGTGCACGGCGACGAGCTGTGGAACCGCGACCCCGACGCCTGCTGCGGCATCCGCAAGGTGGCGCCGCTCAAGGAGGCGCTCTCGGGCGTGGACGCGTGGGTGTCGGGCCTGCGCCGGGACCAGTCCCCCGCCCGCGCGGCCACACCCAAGCTGCACTGGGACGAGCGTCACGGGCTGTGGAAGGCCAACCCGCTGGCCGACTGGACCGACGCTGAGGTGTGGCGCTACATCACCGAGCACGACGTGCCGTATAACCCGCTCCACGACCGCGGTTATCCCTCCATCGGCTGCACCCACTGCACCAGACCGGCCGCCGGCCGCGAGGGACGCTGGGCCGGCGACGCGAAGACCGAGTGCGGCATCCACGCGTGAGCGAGGGCGCCGCCATCTGGCTCACCGGGCTCTCCGGGGCCGGTAAGTCCACGGTGGCCGGGATCCTCGAGCGGGCTCTGCGCCAGCGGGGCGAGCGCGTGGAGGTGCTCGACGGCGACGTGATCCGTACCAACCTCTCGAAGGGCCTCGGCTTCTCCAAGGAGGACCGCGACATCAACGTCCGGAGGGTGGCCTTCGTGGCCGACCTGCTCTCCCGCAACGGCGTGGTGGTGATCGCCGCCCTCATCTCCCCCTACCGGGAGACGCGCGACGAGGCGCGCTCGCTGATGGGCGAGCGCTTCGTGGAGGTGCACGTGAAAGCGTCGGTCGAGGCGTGCGCCGAGCGTGACGTGAAGGGCCTCTACGCCCGCGCGGAGCGCGGCGAGACGCCGGCCTTCACCGGGGTCTCCGACCCCTACGAGGAGCCCGAGGCCCCCGAGCTCGTGCTCGAGACGACCACGGAGTCGCCCGAGGAGTCGGCCGCCCGGGTGCTCGACCTCCTCGACGCCCGGGCGGTGCCGGCATGAGCTCCGGGCTCACCCACCTCGAGGCCCTCGAGGCCGAGGCCATCCACATCATGCGCGAGGTGGCCGCCGAGCTCGAGCGTCCGGTGCTCCTCTTCTCCGGCGGCAAGGACTCCGCCGTGCTGCTTCGGCTGGCCGAGAAGGCCTTCCGGCCCGGGCCGCTGCCCTTTCCCCTCATGCACGTGGACACGGGGCACAACTTCGCCGAGGTCCTCGCCTTCCGCGATCGCCGGGTGGCCGAGCTCGGCGAGCGGCTAATCGTGGCCTCGGTCCAGGAGGCCATAGACCGCGGCGTGGTGGAGGACCCGGGTCCCGGAGGGTCGCGGAACCGCCTCCAGAGCAGGGTGCTGCTCGACGCCATCGCCGAGCACGGCTTCGACGCGGCCTTCGGGGGCGCGCGACGCGACGAGGAGCGAGCGCGGGCCAAGGAGCGCGTGTTCTCGTTCCGCGACCGCACGGGCGGCTGGAACCCGGAGGACCAGCGCCCCGAGCTGTGGAGCCTCTACAACGGGCGCGTGGCCCCGGGCGAGCACGTTCGGGTGTTCCCGCTCTCGAACTGGACCGAGCTCGACGTGTGGCAGTACATCGGGCAGGAGCGGATCGAGCTGCCCTCCATCTACTTCGCCCACGAGCGCGTGGTGGTGCGTCGCGAGGGCATGCTCCTAGCCGCCGACGGCGAGTTCGGCCCGACCGACGGCGAGGAGGCCTTCGAGACCTGGGTGCGCTACCGAACGGTGGGAGACATGGCCGTGACCGGGGGCGTGGCCTCCACCGCGGCCACCCTCGAGGCCGTGGTGGCCGAGATCGCCGCCACGCGCGTGACCGAGCGCGGCGAGACCCGAGCCGACGACCGGACCTCGGACGCCGCCATGGAGGAGCGAAAGCGCGAAGGCTACTTCTGATGCCCGTCGCGACCAACGGTCATGCCGCGAGCGCGTCGCTCGCCACCTCCGAGCTGCTGCGCGTGGCCACCGCCGGCTCGGTCGACGACGGCAAGAGCACGCTCATCGGCCGCCTGCTGCTCGACTCCAAGCAGATCCTCGAGGACCAGCTCGCCGCCGTGGAGCGCACCACCCTCGAGCAGGGCAGCGAGGGGCTGAACCTCGCCCTGCTCACCGACGGCCTGCGGGCGGAGCGCGAGCGGGGCATCACCATCGACGTGGCCTACCGCTACTTCGCCACCCCCCGGCGGCGATTCGTGCTCGCCGACACCCCCGGGCACGTCGAGTACACGCGCAACATGGTCACGGGCGCCTCGCGCTCCGACGTGTCGATCGTCCTCGTGGACGCGTGCGCCGGCGTGGTCGAGCAGTCGCGCCGGCACGCCTCGATCAGCGCGCTGCTGCGGATACCCCACGTGGTCCTATGCGTGAACAAGATGGATCTCGTGGACTTCGACCGGGCGGTGTTCGAGCGCGTGGCCGGCGAGTTCATCCGCCTGGCCACCCACCTCGGGGTGGAGGACGTGACCGCCATCCCCATCTCGGCCCTGCTCGGGGACAACGTGGTCGAGCCCTCGCCGGCCATGCCGTGGTTCACCGGCGCTCCCCTGCTTGGCCACCTCGAGGACATCGAGCTGCTCCCCGAAGGTCGCACCGGGGGCGCTCGGCTTCCCGTGCAGTGGGTGCTCCCGTCCGGTGGCGGCCCGGAGGCCCATTGCTACGCGGGTCAGGTGTCCGGCGGCGTGCTCCGGCCGGGCGACGAGGTCGCGGTGCTGCCCTCGGGGGCGAGCGGCCGCATCGCCCGGATCGCGACCTTCGACGGAGACCTCGACGAGGCGGCCGCCCCGCGGTCGGTGACCCTGCATCTCTCGGACGGGCTCGACGCCGTCCGCGGCGACATGATCGTGGCCGCCGCCGAGCCCCCGATGCTGACCCGCGAGCTCGAGGCCACGCTGTGCTGGATGAGCGAGACGCCGCTCGAGCCCGGCGCCGGCTACCTGCTCAAGCACACCACGCGAACGGTGAGGGCGACCGTGGGCGAGCTGCGCTTCCGCCTCGACAACGACTCCCTCGAGCACGAGCCGGCGCCGGCGCGGCTGACCCTGAACGACCTGGCCGGAGTGCGCATCGCCCTCGACGCCCCCCTCGCCCTCGACCCCTACCGGGACAACCGCGTGACCGGCAGCTTCATCCTCATCGACGAGGCCACCAACGCCACGGTGGCCGGAGGGATGGTCGACGCCGCTCCCGCGGCCGGCGGCTAGCGATGGACCCTACGATCGTCCTCTTCGGCCTGGGCGTGGGGGTGCTGGTCGGCCTCACGGGCATGGGCGGCGGCTCCCTGATGACCCCGCTCCTGATCCTCGTGTTCGGGGTCAAGCCCCTCACGGCGATCGGCACGGACCTCGCCTACGCCGCGGTGACCAAGACCGTGGGCGGTCTGAAGCACTTCCGCCAGCGCACGGTCGACGTGCGGCTCTCCACCTGGATGGCCCTCGGCTCGGTGCCCTCCGCGATAGCCGGCGTCTACGTCCTCGGGGCCCTGGAGGGCGTCTACGGCCGAGACTTCGACCAGCTCCTCATCGGCCTGCTGGGCGGCGCGCTGCTGTTCACCGGCGTGGCGGTGCTGGCCCGGGCGCTCTTCCTGCGCTCGCTCGTGGATCGCGAGCGCGAGAGCCTGAGCCTCGAGCGCCGGCACAAGGTGGCCGCGGTGCTCGTGGGCGTGTTCGTGGGCTTCGTGCTCGGCGTGACCTCCGCGGGCAGCGGTGCGCTCATCGCGGTGGCCCTGATCCTCATGTTCCGCCTCGTGCCCCGGCGGGTGGTGGGCACGGACGTGTTCCACGCGGCCATCCTCCTGTGGGCGGCGGCGGCCGCTCACCTCGTGGCCGGGAACGTGGACTTCGCGCTCGCCGGGTCGATCCTCATCGGCTCGGTGCCGGGCGTGTGGCTCGGCTCGCACTGGTCGGTGCGCCTGCCCGTGGCAACGCTGCGCACGGTGCTCGCCGTGGTCCTGCTGGGCTCGGGCCTCGGCCTGCTCTCCAAGGCCGGCCTCGGCGTTCCCGTGGCCGTCCTCGCCGGGGTGCCGATCGTGGTGGCCGCGGTGATCGGCCTCATGGAGGTGCTTCGCCGTAGGCGTCCGGCCCTGGCCGGGACGCAGCGCTAGCGGACGCGCGACCTCGGACGCCCTCGGCGACCGAGCGCACCGGGCTCCGCGACCCTCTCATCAGAATCTCATCAACGCGCGGCAACCTCGAGGGCGTGCGGGTCCTGATCGTCGAGGATGAGGTGAAGATGGCGAGCCTCCTTCGTCGCGGGATGCGCGAGGAGGGGCTCTCGGCCGATGTCGCGATCCGCGGCGAGGACGCCGTCTGGATGGCCGCCGCGACCGAGTACGACGCCGCCGTGCTCGACGTGATGCTCCCCGACATCGACGGCTTCGAGACCTGCCGGAGGCTGCGTGCGCGTGGGGTCTGGATACCCGTGTTGATGCTCACCGCGCGCGATGCCGTCGAGGATCGTGTGGCCGGGCTCGACACCGGAGCGGACGACTACATGACGAAGCCGTTCTCCCTGGCGGAGCTTCTCGCTCGTCTGCGCGCCCTGGTCCGGCGGGGCGCAGGCGAGCGGCCGGTCGAGCTCCAGGTGGGGGACCTCCGGCTCGACCCGGCCAGCCGCCAGGTCTGGCGGGGCGAGCGCGAGATCCAGTTGTCGGCCAAGGAGTTCGCACTGCTGGAGACCTTCATGCGTCGTCCCGGCCAGGTGCTCGACCGCCATCAACTGCTCGAGCACGCCTGGGAGTACGAGTACGAGCGGCGCTCGAACGTCGTCGACGTGTACGTGCGCTACATCCGCGAGAAGGTCGATCGCCCGTTCGGTAGAGACTCGATCGAGACGGTCCGGGGCTCCGGATATCGCCTGCGCCGGCCTTCCCCGTGATCGGCCGGCTGCCGATTCGCGTCCGGCTGACGCTTGCCTTCACCGTGGTCATGACGCTCGTCCTCGGAGCGACCGGGGCGTTCCTCTACCTACGGTTCGCCTCGGAGCTCGACGCCGCGCTGGACGCGCGGCTGAGCGCCGAGATCGCCAGCATCTCCCTCGTGGTGCGGGAGGGCTCGGAGGACCTCGCCGACCCGCGCGAGAGCCCGTTGACCGAGCGCGGCGAGAGCTACGCGCAGATCCTGAGCGCAGCGGGTCAGCCCCTCGACGCGACGCCACGGGTGCGCGAGGCGCAACTGCTGAGCCCGGCCGAGGTCGGCCGGGCCCTGCGGCGCGGTGTCCTGGAAGTTGATCGCCCGGAGGGGGCGGGGGTCGATGAGTCGCTGAGGGTGCGAGGGAGAGTCGTGGCCGCCGATGCCCGCAAGCTCGTGGCCGTGACCGGCGTCCCACTCGAAGAGCGCGACGAGGCGCTCGGAAGCCTGGCGGCGCTGCTTCTCATCGGAGGGCCCACGGCCCTGCTGCTCGCCTCGGTGGCCGGCTACGCGGTGGCCGCGGGGGCGCTCCGGCCGGTCGAGGCCATGCGACTCAGGGCCGCCGGAGTACTGCCCGAGGAGCCGGGTCGCCGGCTGCCGGTGTCGCCGGCCCGGGACGAGCTCGCGCGCTTGGGAGAGACGCTCAACGAGATGCTCGGTCGCCAGGAGGCGGCGTTTGCGCGCGAACGAGGCTTCGTCTCCGACGCCAGCCACGAGCTCCGCACCCCCCTGGGCATCCTGAAGACGGAGATCGACCTCGCGCTGCGGGGGACCCGCTCGGCCGAAGAGCTGCTCGCCGCCCTACGCTCGGCTCGGGAAGAGACCGATCGCCTGGTTCAGCTCGCGGAGGACCTGCTCGTCATCACACGGTCCGACGAGGGGCGCCTGCCGGTCCGGCTCGAGCGGGTGAACGCTCGCGAGGCGCTCGCTCTGGCCTCCGAGCGCTTCCGGCTCCGGTTCGCGGACGCCGGGCGGGAGCTCACGGTCGAGGCGCCGGAGGGCCTCGAGTTGACGGCCGACCGCCTCCGCCTCGAGCAAGCTGCGGGCAACCTGCTGGAGAACGCCCTGCAGCACGGAGGGGGAATGGTCCGGCTCTGGGCCGACGGCGAGGAGGACGAGGTGCGCATCCACGTGGCCGACGAGGGGGGCGGGTTTCCGCCCGGGTTCCTGCCCTCGGCCTTCGAGCGCTTCTCCCGAGTCGATCAGGCACGCTCGGGTGGCGGCGCCGGCCTCGGCCTCGCCATCGTCCAGGCGATCGCCCGCGCGCACGGAGGCCGGGCCCACGCCGAGAACCGGGAGATGGGGACGGAAGTCTGGCTCGCCCTCCCGGTGCCTCTCGAGGGCCCGTCCGCGCCGGAACGCCGGAACGCCGACGCGACGCGATCGTCGGACGCGAAGATGGAGCCGTGAGGCGCGACGGCACCCTTCGAGCATCCGGCGCGCGCGCGTGGCTCGGCCGCCTACCAGATCGCCTGCCCGAGCGGCTGCGCGCGGCGGTGCCGCTGCTTCCCGCGCTCGCCCTGCTCGCCCTCGGGCTGTGGGGATTCGGCGATCTCAGCGAGGACGTGCTGACCGGCGACCCCATCGTCGCGTTCGACGGCCGGGTGGCCGACTGGCTTCACGCGCATGAGGTAGGGCCGGTCACCGTGGTCATGAGGGGGGTAACGCTCCTCGGCAGCGCCCTCGTGCTGATCCCGCTCGCCGCCGCGGGGGTGGCCGGGCTGCTCAGCCGACGGCGGTGGGCGGAGGCAGGACTCGTCCTCATGGCGGCAGTGGGTGCCGAGCTCCTGACCACTGGGCTCAAACTCGGCTTCGAGCGGCAGCGGCCGTTCTTCCCCGATCCACTCGCCACCGAGGCGACGTTCTCGTATCCCAGCGGGCACGCGACCGTGTCGCTGGCCTTCTACGGGGCGCTCGCCGTGCTCGTCGTCCGCGCCTACCCAGCCCGCCGCGTCCTCGTGCTGGCGGGAACCGGAGCGCTCGTCGTGCTGATCGGGTTCAGCCGCCTCTACCTGGGCGTCCACTTCGTCTCCGATGTTCTGGCCGGCTTCAGCGCCGGGCTGGTCTGGCTGACGCTCTGCGTGCTGGCCGTCTTCGGACCGCGGCTCACTCCTCGCCGGGGAGTGGCGTGAACAGCCACCTCGGCTACGTGGCCCTGGGGCTCCTCGTGGGGGTCGAGTCCGCGGGCGTCCCCGTACCGGGGGAGACGGGGCTGATCGCGGCCGGCTTTCTCGCCCACCGCGGAACGCTCAACATCGAGGTGGTGATCCTGGTGGCGGCGACCGCGGCCATCCTCGGCGACAACGTCGGCTACCTCGTCGGTCGCAGGGGTGGGCGTGCCCTGCTCACCAAGCCCGGACCGCTGCTCCGCCACCGTCTCAAGGTGCTCGAGCACGGCGAGCCGTTCTTTGCCAAGCACGGCGCCAAGGCCGTGTTCTTCGGGCGCTGGGTGACCACGCTGCGGATCGCCGCCGCGTGGCTGGCCGGCGCGACACACATGCCGTGGCCCACCTTCCTGTTCTGGAATGCGCTCGGTGGCGTGGCCTGGGCCACGACGGTGGGGCTCGCCGCCTTCTACCTCGGCAACACCGCCGAGCGCATCTTCAAGACCGTCGGGTTCGCCGGCCTGGGAGCCTTTGTGCTCGGGCTCGTCGTAATCCTGCTTCTTCGCCGTCGCCGCCGTCCCTCGCGGGGCTGAAGGGGAGCCCCTCGGCGTGCCGGGGAAAGGCCATGGACCGCCTGGCGACCCACGCGCGGAGGTAGGGGACGCCGCCCTCCCGACGAATGGGGCGAAGACCGATGCGGAGGGACCCAGGCATGGCCACGAATCGAGTCGAGCAGACCAAGCACGTTCACCACGGGGCCTTCGGCTCCGACGCCTTCGGTCGAGCCGCCGAGCGTTTCGCGCGCTTCTTCGGGACGCCGCGTTTCCTGATCGGACAGACCGTGGCCGTGGCGCTCTGGATCCTCCTGAACGTCAACGAGCTCGCGTTCAACGCTTTCGACCCCTTCCCCTTCATCTTGCTCAACCTCATGTTCAGTACGCAGGCCGCGTACGCCGCTCCCCTCATCCTGCTCGCCCAGGCACGGCAGGCCGACCGGGACAAGGCCCTCGCAGAGGCCGACACGCTGCACCGCGAGAAGCTCGCCGCGGAGCAGACCCGTTACCTCGAGGACAACCACCGGCTCATGGAGCAGGTTGCGAGGCTCACCGAGGAAGTGCACGCCGCCACCTGCGGACGTGGCCGGTGACGGTCCCGCACCCCTCGCCCGACGGCTCTCACCGTCACCTCATCGGCGTTTCTTAGCTTGGCGATCGACGGAATCCGCCGTCGTCAACGCAACCGAAGGAGCAAGATCCCGATGAACGAGAAGCTCAAGAAGATCCTGTCCGGCGTGGGCCTACTGGCCGCGTTCGGGCTGGGCGGCGCGGCCATCGCGGGCGCGCAGGGCGGCAACCCTGTGGCCGGCAAGCCGGACAGCACTCAGACCGCGCCCGCAAGGCCCGAGGCCGCCGAGCCGGGCGAGGGCAAGGAGACCGACCAGAAGGTGACGGGCGCCGACGCCGACCGCGCCGGACGGGCCGCCGCGCGCTCGGTCGGTGGCGGCAAGGTGCTCGAGGTCGAGAAGGAGACGCCCGATCAGGGCGCCGACAAGCCGGAGTCCGGCGACAGGCCCGACTCGGCCAAGGAGCAGGCCATCGACCAGAAGACCGCCTACTCGGTCGAGGTTCAGAAGGGCGAGGGTGCGACGGTCGACGTCGCCCTCGACGACACGTTCAACGTGCTCGGCAGCGAGCAGGACACGGAGGGCTCCTCCGAGCAAGGCGAGGCGGGCGAGGCGCGCTAGCGCTCTCGAAGTCCCGCACCAACGGGGGCCCGGGCCTAGCGGCTCGGGCCCCTTGCCGTGCCGAGCTTGCGCCGCGTCAGGCCCCCGAAGCCTGATCAGGATTAGAGCTATTCGAGCCCCTCCGGCCGACTGGCCCGGCTGCGCCGGGGCGTAGACTCGCGCCGCTGATGGTGGCCATGGACGTCAGCGCCCGCCGCGGCGCCCCCGAGGACACCGAGGCCGACACCCGCGTCGTCGGGATCTTCGAGGATGAGGCGCCCACCGACCCTCTCGTCCGCGAGCTCGTCGACGCCGGGGAGGCGAAGGCGGCCCTGCGGAAGGTGGCCGTCGCCCACGAGGAAGCGGGCGGCGCTCGCCGCCGGGTGATCGTCGCCGGGCTGGGGAAGCGCGAGGGGTTCGGGCACGAGCCCGCGCGGGTGGCGGCCGCTTCCGTCGCCTCGCGGGCACGCGACATCGGCGCTCGCTCCCTCTCCTGGGCGGTGCCCGGCGAAGCCCCGGACGGCGTCGTCGAAGCGCTCGTGGAGGGCACGCTACTCGCGCTCTACCGCTTCGACCGCTTCAAGTCCTCGGCCGACGACGAGGATCGCGGCCGGGTGGTCACGATCGAGCTGAGTTCCTCCGACGCGGACCTCTCGGAGGAGGTTCACCGCGCCCGCGTGAGCGCCGACGCCCAGAACGCCGCTCGTGACCTCCAGAACCTGCCGGCCAACGTGGCCACACCGAGCTTCCTCGCCGACCGCGCCAGCGAGCTGGCCGACGCCCACGATGCGCTCTCGGTCGAGGTCTTCGGCCGCGAGGAGATCACCGGCATGGCCATGGGCGCGTTCGCGGCCGTGGCCCAGGGCTCGGACGTGGAGCCCCGCCTCATCGTCCTGCGCTACGAAGGCGGCGGCTCGGGCCCCCACCTCGGCTACGTGGGCAAGGCGGTGACCTTCGACACGGGCGGCATCTCGATCAAGCCGAGCGCGAAGATGCAGGAGATGAAGTTCGACATGTCGGGGGGCGCCGCCGTGATCGAGGCCCTGGGCGCGGTGGCCAAGCTCCGCCTGCCGGTTCGGATCACCGCGGTGGTGGCCTCGACGGAGAACATGCCGAGCGGCCACGCCATGAAGCCGGGCGACATCGTGACCGCCAAGAACGGCAAGACCATCGAGGTCAACAACACCGACGCCGAGGGTCGGCTCGTGCTCGCCGACGCCCTCGCCTACTGCGTCGAGCAGGGCGCTGAGCGGATC
>JBPCRE010000176.1:0-3568 GCA_050997195.1 Thermoleophilaceae bacterium | reverse complement strand
CGTCGCCCAGCAGCAGCACGACCTGGCGCCGCGGGTGGGCGAGCTTGGCCGCCAGCGCGTAGCCGGGCCCCGAGCCCAGGCAGCCGAAGGGGCCGGGGTCCAGCCAGCAGCCGGGGGCGTAGGAGTCGATGACCCGGCCCGCGTAGGAGACGAAGTCGCCCCCGTCGCCGATGACGATCGCGTCGCGGTCCAGGACCTCGCCGAGCTCCTTGTAGAGCCGCATGGGATGGAGGGGCGACCGCGGGTCCTCGAGCTGCTCGCGCTCGGCCGCGCGCTTGTCGGTCTCCGCTCCGCGCAGGTGCTCGACCCAGGCGCGGGTGCCCGCGCCGCCCGAGGCCTCCTTGCGCAGCGCGTCGAGGATGCCGCCGATGGAGCCGACCAGGTCGGCGGCCACGGGGCGCGGGTGCGGGCGGACGGCCTCGGCGCGGTCGATGACCACGAGCTGGGTCTCGTCGCCGAACGCGGCGCCGAAGGCCAGGCGGAAGTCCATGGGCACGCCGACCACGAGCGCCACATCGGCTCCCTTGAGTGCCGTGCTCCGGGCGCGGGAGAAGAACGACGGATGGTCGGCGGGCACGCAGCCGCGCGCCAGGCCGTTCAGGAACACGGGCACGGCGAGCTCCTCGCAGAGCGCCCGAAGCTCCTGCTCCCCGTGGGCCCAGTAGAGCCCCGAGCCGGCCATGATCACGGGGCGCTCGGCCTCGCGCAGCAGCTCGGCCGCGCGCTCGAGCTGCGCCCCGTCGGCGGCGGGCGGATCCGCGGGCGCGGGCGCGGGATCGCGACCCGTCGAGGCGGCCTCCGAGAACACGTGGTCGAGAGGGAAGTCGAGAAACACCGGCCCGGTGGGCGGCTCGAGGGCCACCCGGAGCGCCTCGTCGATGAGGGCCGGGATCTCCTCAGGGGACTCGGCGGTGCGGGCCATCTTCGTGAGCGAGCGCATCACCGGCACGTGGTCGAGCTCCTGGAGGGAGCCCTGACCCCAGCGCGCCGCCGGAGCCCGCCCCCCGAGCACCACGATGGGCGAGCCGTTGGCCTGCGCGGAGGCCACCGCGCTCACCCCGTTGGTCACGCCGGGGCCCGCGGTGAGAGCGCACACCCCCACCTCCCGCGTGGCCTTCGCCCATCCCTCGGCCGCGAAGCCCGCCGACTGCTCGTGGCGGGTGTCGACGATGTCGATGCCCTCCTCGCGGCAGCCGTCGTAGATCGAGAAGAGGTGCCCGCCCGAGAGGGTGAAGAGCTTGGTCACCCCGTGGGCCCGAAGGCGCTCGGCCACCAGCCGGCCGCCGTGGACCTTGGTCTCTTGCGCTGCCTGGGCCACGGGTGCGGGCGAGACTACCCCGGCGCCCGTGCCCGAGGCGCCTGGATCTAGCGAACGGTCAGGGTCCTCGAGTTCTCGGCCCCCACGCGGCTCTCCGCGAGGCCTCCGCGCTGGATCGCGCGGCTGCGCACCACGTAGGTGCCGCGAGCCTTCATGGACACCCGGGCGCGCCAGCGCTCGCGACCCGAGGCCGTGAAGAAGCGCGGCCGGGCGCACGAGGAGGACCCACGGAAGCGTCCCTTCGAGAAGAACGCGCAGCGCCCGCCGCGGCGCTTGGCCACGGCCACCTCGACGCGGAGCACCCCGAGGTCGTCGGCGCTCGCCCGCCCCGCGACCGCCGTCGGCGGGCGAGCACGGGTGTATGTGCCGGCGCGAGGGGAGGCGATCCGGCTCACCGGGTCGCCGCAGCCGTCCTTGTTGGCATCGGCGCCCCGGATGGTCTGAGGGCACTTATCCTCGGTGTCGAGGATTCCGTCGCCGTCGTCGTCCTCGTCGCACTCGTCGCCGCGGCCGTCGCGGTCGGTGTCGCGCTGGTCGGGGTTGCGCAGGCCCGGACAAGTGTCGGCGGCGTCGAGGGCGCCGTCACGGTCCTCGTCGTCGACGCGCAGGCGCACCACCCGCCGGTTACCGCTGTCGGCCACGTAGAGAAGGGCTCCGGGCGCCACCGCGGCGCCCGACGGACGATCGAAGCCGCCCGCACCCGTGCCGGCCGATCCGAAGGCGCCGAGGAGGCCCGACCCACGCTCGAAGGAGTTGAAGGCCTGGATCCGGTTGTTCCCGGAGTCGACCACGTAGAGGCGCTTCAGGCGGTCGTCGGCCAAGCCGCGCGGGCTCGAGACCTGGCCCTCGGCGCTACCGGCGCCGGCGATGGTGCGCAGCACGGCGCCCCGCTCGCTGAGCGCCCGCACCTCGCCCTCGGTGGCCGAGTCGTCGGAGATGTAGAGCCGCCCGTCGGTGTCGCGCACGAGGCCCTCCACCGCCCCGATCCCCTCCCCGACGCCGAAGGCGGCCACCGGCACCAGGTCGCCGCTCTGGACCTTGAAGTACTGGATGCGGCCGTTGTCGCGCTCGGAGACGTACACCTGCGCCAGCCCGTCGGTGTCGAGGGAGCGGGGGTTGCCGAGGTTGCCGAGCCCGCTGCCCGGAAAGCCGAAGAACCGCCGCTTCTTGGCGTCGTCCAGCAGCGAGTCGTACTGGGTGACCTGGTTGGTGGCCGCGTCCGCCACGTAGATCCGCCCGCGCACGTCCACGGTGACCCCCACCGGGGAGCGCAGCTCGCCCTCGCCGATGGAGCGCAGGAAGCGGTTGTTCTCCCGGGCGCTCTCGAAGACGTCGATCCGCCCACGGGCCGCATCGGCCACGTAGACACGCCCGGCGTCGTCGGTGGCCACGCCCTGTGGATCGCCGAAGCTCCCGAAGGAGGTCTCGGACTCGAAGAACGCGGCGCTGGCCACCGACGGCCAGACGGTGAGCACGACGAGCATGGCGAGCGCCGTGGCGGAGAGAGCGGCGCGGTGGTGAGGGCGAGGGAGGGTCATATCGGCGCTGGAACCGTGATCGAAACAAGGTCGGAGGCGAATGGTTGCGCTCCCGTCGGCCGTGTCCGGCCGTCCGCGGCTCACGCCGCAGGGTGGCGGACCTGCTAGCGCCCGGGCCTTACGGGCCTGGTGCCCTCGTTGCCCGTGTAGGGCGAGGGCTTGAGCGGCGCCTCGCCGCGCTGCAGGCGCGGGTACTGGTTGCCGTCGAAGAGCGACGGAGGCTGGACGAGGCACGGCGGGAGGTTCTCACGAGGATCGGGCTGCTCGCCGCCGGCCGAGCGGCAGTCGAAGCTCTCGGGGTTGATGCCGGCCGGCCGGAAGCGGTTGTTCGCGTTCGGGGCCAGGTAGGCGTTGCCGCGGTCGTTGGCCTGGCGCACGTTGTCGGACTCGAGCGAGCGGTTGTTGATGAAGGCGACCGGGGGCAGGAAGTGGCGCGGGCCGCTCCCGGCCTTCGGGGTGTATGCGCCCGCGATGGCAGAGCCCGGGACCGAGAGGAAATCGGCGAGCTGCTGCTTGGTGAAGTTCAGGTAGGAGAGGAAGGGGTTGAACTCGGGGAAGAACGTGTGGACCGACTCGAGCACCGGGGCTAGGCCGCGGATGAACCGATATCCCTCGGGCAGCGTCTCGTCCGACTCCTCGATGAGCGGGTCGAGGTCCTCGAAGAACTTCGCGAGGTCGGGCCCGAGGTCCCCGAGGTCACGCACCGTGGGCC
>JBPCRE010000173.1:0-9259 GCA_050997195.1 Thermoleophilaceae bacterium | reverse complement strand
AAGGTGCATCGGATCTCGATCGTCCCTCGCGGGCAGGCACTGGGCTACACGCTCAACCTCCCCGAGGAGGATCGCTATCTGAAGACCAAGGACGAGCTGATGGACTACCTCGTGGTTCTCCTGGGCGGCCGGGTCACCGAGCATCTGGTCTTCGGCCAGATCACCACCGGCGCCTCCGATGACCTGCGCAAGGTGCACGAGATCAGCAAGTCGATGGTCACCGACTACGGCATGGGCAGCCAGATGCAGTCAAAGCAGCTCCCGGCCGCCGACTACTCCATGGCGGACGCCACCCGCCGGCTGGTGGACGAGGAGCAGCAGTTCATCGCCGACCAGGCCCACCGGCGTGCTCTGGCCATGGTCGCCGGGCACCGCGCGCTGCTGGAGGCCTTCGCCCACAGCCTGTTGGAGAAGGAAGCGCTCGAGCGCTCTGACATAGACCGCCTGGTGGCCGAGAACGAGGGCGAGCTGCCGCGCCGGCCGCGGCTGGAGCCGCTGCCCGGCGGCCTGGAAGCGCGGGTCGCGGCGGCCGAGCGCTACCAGCCCTAGACTCCTCGGCCGTGTTCGGGGAGATCGACCACATCGGCGTGGCCGTCGAAGATCTGGAGGAGGCCGTCGCCCTCTACCGCGACCGCTTGGGAATGGCCGAGCAGCACCGCGAGCGGGTCGAGGAGTTCGGCGTCGAGGCCGTCCTCCTGGAGATCGGTGACGCCCACGTGGAGCTGCTCACCCCGATCCAGCCCGACAGCGGCGTGGCCAAGTTCCTGGAGCGAAACGGTCCGGGGATGCACCACGTGGCCTACCGCTCAGACGACATCGACGCCACCCTGGACCGGTTGCGCGAAGCCGGGTTTCGCCTGATCGACGAGCAGCCGCGCGTCGGGATTCGCGAGAGCCGGGTGGCGTTCGTCCACCCCAAGAGCACCGGCGGCGTGCTCACCGAGATCGTCCAGCCGGTTCATTGATCGACGTTGCCGCCGGCTGATGCCGATGCCGTCGCCGTTTACGGATCGGGCAGGGATGCCCGATCCGTCCTAGGGCATAGACTGCGCCGCCATGGCAGACGACCTCAGGCGAATCGACGTTGGCTTCCAGGGCGGCCCGGTGCTCGCCGTCCGCGCCAAGGCCGAGTCCTACGACAACCTGGTCAAGGCCATGGGTGACGACAACTCTCCCCGCTGGCAGACGCTGCAGACCGACGACTCGGAGATCCTGGTGGACCTCTCCCAGATCGTCTACGTCCGCCGCGAGGCCGGCGACCAGAAGGTCGGCTTCTAGCCGTGCTCGGCTAAGCCGGTCAGTGCTGCGCCGGCTCGACCTCGCCCTCCTCAGGCTGCTGCAGATCAAGGGCCACCAACCGCCGGTCGAGCGTGCGGTCCTGGCCTACACCCACCTGGGTGAGCACGGCGTGCTGTGGCACCTGATCGCCGTAGCCGGCACGCTCGTCCATCCGCGCGAACGTGACACCTACACGCGTGCGGTCAGGGTGATCGGAATCGCCTATCTGGCCAACATCGCGGTCAAGTACGTGGTCCGTCGCTCGCGGCCTCTGATCGAGGGTCTCCCAGCCCTCTCACCCACCGTGACCTCTCTCTCCTATCCCTCGGCCCACGCCACCACCTTGTTTGCGGCCGCCGCCGTGCTGCGCCGCGCCTTGCCCGCAGCGCCCCTCTACGCCGGCGCCGGCGCGATGGCTCTGTCGCGCGTCTACGTCGGGGTGCACTATCCGACCGACGTCGCCGCCGGAGCTGGCTTCGGCACTGCGTTGGAGAGGCTGATCCCGTGAAGGTCGGGATCGTCGGACTGCCCAACGCGGGCAAGTCCTCGCTCTTCAACGCCCTCACGCGCGCGGGCGCGCAGGCCGCGAACTACCCGTTCACCACCGTCGAGCCCAACGTGGCGGTGGTTCCCGTGCCCGACGAGCGGCTCGACGCCGTCGTGCAGACCATCAAGGCCACGCCCACGGTCTACGAGACGATCGAGTTCCACGACATCGCCGGGCTGGTGCGCGGCGCCCACGAGGGGGAGGGCCTGGGCAACAAGTTCCTGGCCAACATCCGCGAGACCGACGCCCTGGTCCACGTGGTCCGAGCCCACACCGACGACCAGGTCGTCCACCCCGAGGGCCGCGTAGACCCGCAAACCGACGTCGAGACCATCGAGACCGAGCTGCTCTACGCCGACTTGGAGCAGGCCGAGCGGCGGCTGGACAAGGTGGCCCGCGAGGCAAAGTCGGGCGACAAGGAGAAGGTGGCCGAGGAGGCCTGGCTGCGCGAGCTGGTGGTCGGCCTGCAGGAGGGCCGGCCCGCGCGGTCGGTTCCGGTCCCCGACGGCGCGCCTCATGCGCTGCGCAACCTGTCGCCGCTCACCTCCAAGCCCGTGCTCTACGTGGCCAACGTGGGCGAGGGCGACCCGCTCGAGACGCCGCCCGAGGTGGCCGCGCACGCCGACGGCCGAGGCGCCGGCGCGGTGGCCGTGAGCGCGCGCCTCGAAGCGGAGCTGGCCGAGCTCGACGAGGAGGAGGCAGCCTCGATGCGTGAGGAGATGGGCGCGCCGGAGGCGGGGCTCGACCGGGTGATCCGCGCTGCGTTCGAGCTGCTCGAGCTGATCTCGTTCTTCACCGCCGGGGAGGGCAAGGAGGCGCGCGCCCACGCGATCGAGCGGGGCACGAGCGCGTGGGGTGCCGCCGGCAAGATCCACACCGACATCCAGCGCGGCTTCGTGCGCGCGGAGGTGGTGGGCTACGGGGAGCTGGTGGACGCGGGCGGCTACGCCGGGACTCGCGAGCGCGGCACCCTGCGCCTCGAGGGGCGCGACTACCTCATGCGCGACGGGGACGTGATCACCGTGAAGTTCACGCCCTGAGGCGGCTCCCGGCGCGCTCCCCGCCCACGGTAGGTTCCCGACCATGGCGTGGGGCAAGCGATCGGACATGGTGGTGCACGGCGAGGACCCGTTCAACGCCGAGCCCCCGCGCGCCGCCCTGGCCAGCGCGCCCGTCACGCCGCTCGACGCCTTCTACGTGCGCAATCACGGGCCGGTGCCCGAGCTCGACCCCTCCTCCTGGCGGCTGCGGGTGGGCGGCTTGGTGGAGCGCGAGCTCGAGCTGTCGCTCGACGAGCTGAGGACGCGCTTTACCGAGCACGAGCTGGTGGCCACCTTGCAGTGCGCCGGCAACCGCCGCGCCGGTCTGATCGCCGTGCGCGACATCCCGGGAGAGGCTCCCTGGGGTCCGGGGGCCACCGGCAACGCGGTCTGGCGCGGCGCCCGCCTGGCCGACGTGCTCGCCGAGGCCCGCCTCGGTGACGAGGTAAGGCACGTGGCCTTCCTCGGGGCCGACGTGTCCGAGGAGCCCGATCCGCCGCAGGCGTTCGGCGCCTCGATCCCTCGCCACAAGGCGACGGCCGAGGAGGTGCTGCTGGCCTGGTCGATGAACGGAGAGCCGCTTCCCAGGGTGCACGGGGCGCCGCTCCGCGTGGTGGTTCCGGGCTACACGGGCGCCAGGAGCGTGAAGTGGCTCGAACGGATCACCGCCCGGGTCGAGCCCTCGGACAACCACTTCCAGACGAGCACCTACCTCCTGCTGCCGCCCGAGGCCGACCCCGAGAACCCCGCCCCGGGTGAGGGGGTGCCGCTCGGCGCGGTCGCGCTGAACTCGGACATCGTCGCCCCCGACGACGGCGCCACGGTGGCGGCCGGTGCGCTCAAGGTCGCGGGCTACGCGTACGCGGGCGACGATCGCCGGGTGGTGCGCGTCGACGTCTCGACCGACGGCGGGCACTCGTGGCGCCAGACCGAGTTGCTCGACCAGCCGAGCCCGTGGTCCTGGCGGCTGTGGGAGACCGAGGTCCAGGTCGATCCGGGGCCCACCGAGATCGTCGCGCGAGCCTGGGACAGCGCCGCGGCATTCCAGCCCGAGGACCCGGCCCACCTGTGGAACCCGAAGGGCTACGTCAACCACTCCTGGGCTCGCGTGAGCGTCACGGCGGGCTCCTGAGGAGCGGCCGCGCCCGCGCGCCGCTGCTCAACTCAGCTCTCGAAGCGCCGGAGGCTCCGGAGGGCGAGCGCGAAGAGCACCACCGCCATGCCCCCGAGCGCGAGCACCCCCGGCCACGTGCCGGCCCAGGTGACCTCGCCCACGAAGCCCTGCCGGGTGGCTTCGAGCACGTAGCTCACGGGGTTATAGGTGGCCACGGTGGCCAGCCAGCCGCTCAGCAGCTCCTCGGGTGCGTAGGACGCCGTGAAGAGCACGGCCACGAAGTTGCCGGCCTGCATGAGGGGCGCGGCCGACTGGGTCTTGAAGCGGAGGGCGAGAGCGATGCTCCAGCCCGCGGCCACCGCGGCGTAGGAAAGGGAGAGGAGCACCGCGAGGGCGAGGCCGATCGGGCCGGGGAACTCGGCCCCCACGGCGAAGCCCACGAGCAGGAGCGCGGTGACGGGCAGCAGCGCGCGGATGGCCGCGGAGAGCACGCTGGCCGCGAAGAGCGCCCGCCGTGGCACCGGAGACACCAGAAGGCGATCGAACCATCCGTACTCGATGTCGCGCGCGAAGTTCACGCCGGTGGCCGCACCGGTGAACCCCGCCCCCTGGAGCAGGCCCACGGCGAGGATGAAGGAGATGTAGTCGCCCGCCGAGAAGCCGGGGAGCTGCGCGAGGTTGCCGAACACGCTCGTGAGCCCGAGGACGAAGATGGTCGGCGCGAGCACGCCGGGAAGGGCGCCGGCCGGCACCCGCAGGACCTCGTTGAGAGCCCGCCGGACGAGCGCGCCGAGCATCGGAAGGCTGGCGGCGAGACCCATCAGCCGTTACGCAGCCGAGAGCGCAGGGCCAGGGCGCTGAGCACGGCGCCGAGTGCCCCGAGCACGGCGATGCCGGCGAGGCAGGCGAGCAACGTCTCGAGGGTGAGCTGCGCCACCACCGGCTCGCGGAAGCCCTCGACGATGTAGCTCATGGGGTTGTAGTCCGCGATCGTCCTCGCGGGCTCGACCAGGAGCGCTCGTGGGAAGAACGCCGAGGAGAGGAAGACGAGCACGAAGGTGAGCGGGAAGATGCCCTGCACCGAGCTCTGCCGGCCGCTCTTCAGGGCGATGGCGGCGGTGAGGCCGCCGAACACCGCCGCCGCCAGGAACACCAGCACGAGCACCACCAGTACCCCGAGGGGACCTGCCTGCACCTCGGCGCCGAACACCAGGCCGACGAGCACGAACCATGCTCCTACCAGCGCGCCGAGCACGGCCGTGGCGGCCAGGCGCCCGAGCACGATGGCCGAGCGCGGAATGGGCGCGGTGATGAGCCGGTCGGTGAAGCCCATCTCGATGTCCGCCGCAAGGGCGATGCCGCCGCTCACCCCCGCCAGCATGGTGGCCTGGATCATTCCCCCGGCCAGCTCGAAGTCGAGGAACCCGGCCACCTGCGGGAAGCCCGGGATCTCCCGGCCGGCGCCCGCCGCTCCGGTGTTCACCGCGAGCACGAGCGTGGGAAAGACGAAGATCGGGGCGAGGAACTGCGGCTTGCGGAAGGTCTGCCTGACCGATCGCCGCCCGAGGGCGACCACTGCCCGGACGCCGACGAGCAGCCCGGCCAGGGTCATGCCGAGGGGACGGGCACGGGCTCAGCCGCGTCGTCGCCCTCGAGCCGGCGCCCGGTCTTGGCCACGAACACGTCGTCGAGGCTCGGCTGCACCAGGTCGAGAGAGGCCACGGCGATGCCGGCGTCGTCCAAGGCGCGTACGACCGGCGCCACGCCGGTGGCGCCCGAGCGCAGCGTCACAGACACGAAGCCGTTCTCGCCCTCCTCGACGGTGCCGAAGCGGGAGAGGACCTCGCCCGCGCGGCTCGAGCCGCCGTCCGGGAGGGCGAGGTCGAGGTGCGGCGAGCCCACCTCGGCCTTGAGCGCGGCGGGCGTGCCCTCGGCGGCCATCGAGCCCTCGTCGATGATGCCCACACGGTCGGCGAGCTGATCTGCCTCCTCGAGGTACTGGGTGGTGAGGAACACGGTGGTGCCCTCTACGTTCAGCTTGCGCACCTCCTCCCAGATGGTGAGCCGGCTCACCGGATCGAGCCCGGTGGTGGGCTCGTCGAGGAAGAGCACGCGCGGCTCGTGCACGAGGGCGGTGGCCAGGTCGAGGCGGCGCTTCATGCCTCCCGAGTAGGTGCCCACCCGCCGATCGGCGGCGTCCACGAGGCCCACCCGGTCGAGCAGCCGCTCGGAACGAGTGCGCCCCTCGCTGTGCGAGAGGCCGTGGAGGGTGGCCTGCAGCCGCATGAGCTCGCGGGCGGTCATGAGCGGATCGAGTGCCGCCTCCTGGAGGGCCACGCCGATCGCTCGGCGCACACCGGCCGCCTCGGCCAGCACGTCGTGGCCGGCCACCGTGGCGTGCCCGCCGGTGGGGCGCAGCAGGGTGCAGAGCATGCGCACCGTCGTGGTCTTTCCGGCACCGTTCGGACCGAGGAAGCCGTAGATCTCGCCCTCGGCCACCTCGAGGGCGATACCGGCCACGGCCATGGCGTCCCCGAAGCGCCGCTCGAGAGCGCGGGTCTCGATGGCGGCGGGCACCGTGGGACTGTAGAAGGGGCCGGGACAGGCGCTCCCTGGCGCCCTACGCCCTCGAGCCGTTAGCGGATCCGCACCGGCGGCACCGCCGCCTTCCCGGCGCGCACCCGGTAGGTGCCGGGCTCACGCACGGCCACCCGAAAGCGCCCGTCCACGGTGGTCTCGACCTTGCGCACCACGCGCCAGCGCCCGCGCACGCGACGCTCGAGCCGCGCGGTGCCGAGCGGCTTCGGATCGATGGTGCCCTGCACCACGCCGGCCACCCGGCGCTCCGGCACCAGTCGCGTCGTCCAGCTCCGCGCCGTCGCCCGGGTGGCCGGACGCCCCCGGGAGCTCGACACGGTGGAGAAGTACGCCCACGTGTCGAAGAGGCCGAGGCGGGCCTTCAACGTGGTCCCGTTCACCGCGGTGCTGCCACCCGAGCCGCGCACCACCGCGCGGACCACGCGCGGGGAGACGCCACGCTTGGTCACCGTGATGCCGCGGAAGCGACCCTTCACGACGCCGCGAAGCCGCGACTGCATCTGTGCGGGCGTGAAGCTCACGCGCCAGCGGTGCTTGGGCGAGGTGGTCTCGAAGGGGTCGCTCACCGAGCGCAGGTAGGGCTTCGGCGCGGAGTGGTAGAACACGTTCTCCACGTTCTCGGTCTTGCCCCCCGAGCTCGAGAAGAAGTAGGTCACCGCGATCTGGCCACCGGAGCGCAGCACCTGCCCGGCGGTGTCCTGGGTGGCCCGGTTGGTGGTGGCCGCCTCGCCGGTCAGCCCCCGGTAGACCTGCGAGCGGGTGTCGGGGTACTGGTCGAATACGCCGCCGCCGCGGTTGGTGGCCAGGGCGTAGGAGCGGGCGGCCACGGCCTGGGCGCGGAGCGCCTCGGTGGGCCAGCCCGAGGGGCTCTCCCCGGGCACGACGCCCTGCACGTAGTCGTCGAGGCTCACGGGGTTCACCGCGAGGACACCCCCGGAGGCGCTCGGGCGGAACTCGAGGGCGCCGCGGTAGGAGCCCGCGGTGAGGCCGTTGATCGCCGTCCCGTTCAACCGCACCGAGCCGGTGGAGCTCGACACCACGAGCGGGCCGTCCGTGCGGCCCACGAGGGTGCCGCCCGAGGTCTTCAGGGCCACCCCGGCTGCGCCGTTCTTGGTCACCACGTAGGTGCTGTCGGCCCCGAGGTCGCGGCCGCCGCCTGTGGTGGCGCCCGTGAAGGACACCGACGGGCGGCCGTCCTGGAGCAGGACGCGGATGAGCCGCGACTCCGACTGCGCGAGCTCGGTGCCGGGGTAGTAGTGGGAGAGGATCTGGCGGTAGCTGCGGCCCTCCTTGGCGAAGCCGTAGGCACCGTACTGGGACATGCCGACGCCGTGCCCGTAGCCCGCGCCGTTGACCACGTGGCGGGTGGCGGCCCCGGCCGCCTGGGGGGCGGCGAGGCACAGCAGGGCGAGCAGTATGAGGAGGCGGCGCATGGGCGGAGGCGTTCGCGGCCCTTGGGCGGGCCACGGAGCCGTAACCCTAGAGCGCGCGAAGGGTCGCGGCGGAAGGGTCTCCTTACGTCCTTCCGCAGCGGACGCCGCGAACCGAAGGCGCTCTATAGAGTCGCGCGAGGTCGCTACCGATGAGGAGACGCCGGGTGCCAGCACGCAAAGCCTCAGACGTGTTCGTCGAGTGCCTGGAGGCCGAGGGCGTCCAGCACGTGTTCGGGATTCCGGGGGAGGAGACGCTCGACTTAAACGAGTCGCTCGCCAAGTCCTCGATCGAGTTCCTCCCCGTCCGCCACGAGCAGGGCGGGGCCTACATGGCCGACGTGTGGGGCCGGCTCACAGGGCGCGCCGGCGTGTGCCTCGGCACCCTCGGCCCGGGGGCGCTGAACCTCGTCACCCCGGTGGCCGACGCCCTGCTCGACCACGCGCCGCTCGTGGCCCTCACCGGCCAGGGCGACCTCGAGCGCATGCACAAGGAATCGCACCAGTACATCGACATCGTGAGCGTGATGAAGCCGATTACGAAGTGGAACGCCCGCCTGAACGCCGCCCACATCGTCCCCGAGGTGGTGCGCAAGGCCTTCAAGGTGGCCGAGGCGCAGAAGCCCGGCCCAACGCACATCGAGCTGCCCGAGGACGTGATGGCCGAGGAGATCGACGCCTCGCCGCTGCCCGTCCGCAAGGGCATCCGCCGCCCGAAGGTCTCCGACGAGGAGCTGAAGGTGGCCGCCGACATCATCAACAGCGCCGAGCACCCGATCATCCTCGCCGGCAACGGCGTGGTCCGGGTGAAGGCCACGCCCGCGCTCCGGGCCTTCTGCGACGCAACGGGCATAGCGGTGGCCGAGAGCTTCATGGGCCGCGGCGCCCTCGACTCCGACGACCCCAAGGCGCTCGGATCGGTGGGTCTGCAGGCCGGTGACTACAAGATGGCGGGCTTCGAGGACGCCGACGTGGTCATCGCCGTGGGCTACGACCTCGTCGAGCACTCCCCCGACCACTGGAATCCCGGGCGCGACAAGAAGATCGTGGTCATCGACTCGGTGCCCGCGGAGACCGACCAGAACTTCGTCCCCGAGGTCGAGCTGATCGGCGACGTCTACCACGTGCTCACGCGCCTGGCCGAGGAGTGCCGCGACGTGCCCCACTCGGGCGGCAGCGCCCGCCTGCGCGACGTGGTGCTGGGCCGCTTCGAGTCGGCCAAGGACGACGACCACTTCCCCATGCAGCCCCC
>JBPCRE010000145.1:0-4205 GCA_050997195.1 Thermoleophilaceae bacterium | reverse complement strand
CCCCACGGTCCCACACGCTTCCCTCGAGCCGCTCCTGGAGGTCGGCGTTCCACGCGTCCTGCACCTCGCGGCGCACCTCGAGGGTGGCGAGCCCACGCTGGCCCACGGTTCTCACAGCCTCGACCAGGTACGCGATCTGGGCCTCCATCATGTAGACGACCGAGGTGTGCCCGATGTTCAGGTTCGGGCCGTAGAGCATGAAGAGGTTGGGAAATCCCGCCACCGTCGTGCCGAGGTAGGCCTGAGGGCTGCCCGCCCACACCTCGGAGAGGGTTCGCCCCTCGCCGTCCTTCAACCGATGGGCGATCGGTGGGTCGGTGGGGCTGAAGCCGGTGGCCAGGATGATCGTGTCCACCTCGAGCTCGGTGCCGTCGGCGGTCACCATCGATCGTTCGCGCACCTCCTCGATCCCGGAGGTCACGACCTCGACGCTAGGTGCGGCGAGCGTGGGATACCAGTCGTCGGAGAGGGTGATGCGCTTGCACCCGACCTCGTAGTCGGGCAGCAGCCTGTCGCGGAGCTCGCGGTCGGGGACCTGCCGGCGCAGGTGAAGGCGCGCCACCGCCTCGGGCACCTTGAGCAGGCGCCGGTCGCGGACGAGGCCGAGCACGAACACCTCGCGAAGCCCGTAGACCACGGCGCGGGCGAGCCGCTGCAGGGGCGGCACCCTGCGGTAGAGGCGCTTCAGGCGCTCGCCAACCGGGCGGTCGAAATGGGGGAAGACCCACGGGGGGGTGCGCTGGAACACGTAGAGGCGCTTCACCGCGTCGCGGATGCGGGGGGCGATCTGAACCGCGGTGGCCCCGGTGCCGACGAGGGCCACGCGCTCGCCCGCGAGGTCGTGGTCGTGGTTCCACCGGGCCGAGTGGAAGATCGTGCCCCCGAAGCTCTCCAGGCCGGGGATGTCCGGCGTCGAGGGCTCGCTGAGCAGCCCGGGGGCGGCCACGAGAAAGCGGGCGCTCAGCCGACCGAGCGAGGTCTCGATCCGCCACAGCCGGTCCTCCTCGTCCCATGCGGCCTCGATCACCTCGCAGTCGAGCCGCGTGCGCGGGAGCACGCCGAAGCGCTCGGCGCATTCGCCCAGGTAGTCGAGGATCTGCGGCTGCTCGGGGTAGGAGTGACTCCAGTCGGGCCTCGGGGCGAAGGAGAAGGAGTAGAGGTTCGAGGGCACGTCGCACTGGCAGCCCGGGTAGGTGTTGGCCCACCACGTGCCCCCCACGCCGGAGGCCCGCTCGAGGATCAGGAAGTCCTCGAAGCCGGCACGCCCCAGTTGGATGGCGGCGCCGAGCCCGCCGAAGCCGGCGCCGACGATGGCCACCTCGACGTGCTCGGGCAGGAGCGGCGATTCCTCCGTGCCGGCCCCCGAGGGCGCGATCGGGGCTGAAGGCGCGCTGCTCACCGCCGGGAGCAAAGCAGACATGCTTCGATGCCGGGCACGTCGTGGAACCCGAACGCACGCTCACCCGGCGCGAGCTCAACCGCGCGCTGCTCGCCCGCCAGCTCCTGCTCGAGCGTGCGGAGACCACGGTGGCGGGCGCGCTCGAGCGCCTCGGCGGGCTGCAGGCGCAGTATGCGCCGTCGATGTACGTCGGCCTCTGGTCGAGGCTGGCGGGCTTCCCCCGAGAGAGCCTCACGCGACTGCTCGAGCGACGCACGGTGGTGCAGGCCACCCTCATGCGGGTCACCATCCATCTCGTCGCCCGGCGCGACTTCTGGCCGTTCGCCCTGGCCACCCGCGACGCGCGGCGAAGGCTCTGGCTCACCTCCCAGCGCGACCGACTCGACGAAGGCGACATGGCCGAGGCGGTCGAGCTGCTGCGGCCCCGCCTCGCGGACGGGCCGCTCAAGCGCACCGAGATCGAGCAGCTCGTGGGCAAGGCGCGCGCCTCGGGCGTCGGATTGTGGATCGACCTCGTGCGCGCTCCCCCCTCGGGCACCTGGCAGCGTCGTCGCGCCGATCTCTACGCGCTGGCCGAGAGCTGGATCGGCGCGCCGGAGGTGAGCGTCGACGACGGGGTCGAGCATCTGGTGCGCCGGTATCTGACCGCCTTCGGCCCCGCGACCAGGCCCGACATCGCCCTCTACACCGGCCTCTCCCAGCGAGCGATCGCCCCCGCGCTCGAGCGCCTGCGGCTGCGCCGGTTCCGCGGCGAGGGAGGCGAGGAGCTCCTCGACCTCCCGCGCGGCCCGCTCCCCGCCCCCGACACGCCGGCGCCCGTCCGCTTCCTCCCCACCTGGGACGCAACACTGCTCGTGCACGCCCGCCGGACGGGCATCCTCCCCGAGGAGCACCGCCCGAGGATCTTCACGTCGAGGAACCCACACTCCATGGCCACGTTCCTCGTCGACGGCGCGGTGGCCGGCACCTGGCGGTACGAGAAGGGCCGCATCGCGCTCGAGCCCTTCGGGCGCCTCGACCGGGGGACCGAGCGTGAGCTGCGCGAGGAGGCCGAGCGCCTCGCGCAGTTCCACGCGTGAGGTTCCGGATCCCCAGGCCTGGGCCCACCGGCCCCCGCCGAGCGTCGCCGCCGGAAGGGTTCTCGTATGAGCGCCCGGGCAAGGAGCGCTGGGTTCCGATACATCGACGGAAAGGTCTCGACGAGACTCGCGCCCTCTCGGTGCTCGCCGGCCTCGACGCGGTCGACTGGGCGGGGCTCCACGACGCCTACGGGCCGGCCGCCGACGTGCCCACCCTTCTGGCAGCCGTCGCGGTCGGCGACGAGGAGACCCGGTCCCCGGCGTGGTGGAACCTTTGGGGCCGCGTACTGCACCAGGGATCGGTCTACGAGGCAACGCTCCCCACCATCGAGCCACTCGTGAGGCTCGCCACCTGGGGGGAATACCCCGACCGGCCAGAGGCACTCGCGATGCTCCGCGAGGCCGCGCGTTCCGACGACGTTCGGGTGTGGCGCTACGACGGCCGCGGCGAGATCGTCCACGATGAATTTCGCCAGAGGTGGCTGCGCGGCGCACTACGCGCGGCGATCCAGGACCGCGCCGCGCATCTGCTGAGCACGTGGCGCGAGGAGCCCGACCGGGTTCGACGAGCTCAGCTGTGGATGCTCAGCTCGCTCCCTGCCAGCGTGGAGGCCTACCGCGACCTGGTCGGCAGCGTGCTACCCGCCGAGCACAGAGAGGCCTGGCGCGCCGTGCTGGTCGACGACGATCTCGACGACGACGGGTGGGACCGCATCTGGGCCCTCGAGGCGTGGGTGAACGAGCCAACTTGATCCTGCGCCCCGCTCGCCGAGGGTGAGGAGCCCGAGCTGCGGCGCATCCACGCGACCCCAGAGGTCGTGCGCTGGTGGGACGTCCCGCCCGAGGGCTGGCACGACAGCCTGCTGATGGGGCTGCTGGCCGGCGAGCCGTGATTCTCGACCCGAGCAGTGGCGTTACGCTGCAAGCCATGTGTCGAAACATTCGCCCCCTCCACAACTTCGAGCCTCCCGCGACCGACGACGAGGTTCAAGCGGCCGCCCTGCAGTACGTCCGCAAGGTCAGCGGCTCGACCAAGCCCTCGCAGGCGAACACCGAGGCCTTCGATCGCGCGGTCGAGGATGTCGCGCTCGTGACCGCGAGGTTGCTCGACGAGCTCGTCACGTCCGCGCCGGCGAAGGACCGCGAGCTCGAGGCGGAGCAGCGACGGGCGCGTTCCGCCAAGCGCTTCGCGGCCTGAGGGCCTCCCCTCGATCTCATCGACGGCGCGCCGACCGGGACACGCACAGCCAAGAATCGAAAGGAGGCCGCATTGGCCACTCCCTACACGCTCAAGCGACTCACCGAGGTCGAGGACTCCGCCCCCAGGTTCGGCGTGGGTGAAGTTCAGGCGACTCGCTTCGCCAACGAGGACCTCGAGGCCGAGCACACCGGCGTCAGCCACCACCGCCTCAATCCCGGCAAGCGTCAGGCGTTCGCGCACCGGCACGACAAGGCCGAGGAGGTCTACGTCGTGCTCGCGGGCTCCGGCCGCGTCAAGCTCGACGACGAGATCGTCGAGATCGAGGCCCGCGACGCGATCCGCGTCGCCCCGGGAGTCATTCGTGCGTTCGAGGCCGGATCGAGCGGGATCGAGCTGATTGCCTTCGGTCCGCGTCACGACGGAGACGGCGAGCTGATCCACGACTGGTGGACCGACTGAGCGGGAGCCGAGCCTGAGGCGGGCCTGGCGATGCAGTTCCCCGTTGTTCGTCGAGGTGACCTGCGTT
>JBPCRE010000114.1:0-24499 GCA_050997195.1 Thermoleophilaceae bacterium | reverse complement strand
AGCCCGGTCGTCGAGGACGAGCAGGGCCAGCTCATCGCCAAGAACGGCGTCTCCCGCCAGGTCGTCGAGGAGATGTCCAAGCTGAAGGGTGAGCCCGACTGGATGCTCGCCAAGCGCGTCAAGTCCTTCGAGATCTTCGAGCGCAAGCCGGTGCCCACCTGGGGCGTCGACCTCTCGGGCCTCAACCTCGACGAGCTCGTCCTCTACTCCCCGCCCACCGCCGGACGCTTCAACTCCTGGGACGACGTTCCCGCGGACATGAAGAAGACCTACGAGGATCTCGGCATTCCGCAGGCCGAGCGCGAGCACCTCGCCGGCGTGGTGGGCATCTGGGACAACGAGCCCGTATACGAGGGCCTGAAGAAGGAGTACGCCGACCTCGGGATCCTCTTCTGCTCGATGGACACGGCGGTCACCGAGTACCCGGAGCTCGTCGAGCCCTACTTCATGACCAAGAACGTGCCGCCGCAGGACAACAAGTTCTCCGCTCTCCACGGCGCCATCTGGGCGGGCGGCTCGTTCCTCTACGTGCCCAAGGGCGTGAAGGTGGACCTCCCGCTTCAGGCCTACTTCCGCATGGAGGGCCAGGGCGAGGGCACCTTCGAGCACACGCTGATCATCGCCGACGAGGGCTCGGAAGTGAACTACATCGAGGGCTGCACCGCGCAGAGCTACTCGGTGAACTCCATGCACTCCGCCGTGGTCGAGATCTTCGTCAAGGAGGGCGCCAAGGCTCGCTACACGACCGTGCAGAACTGGTCCAAGGACGTCTACAACCTCAACACCAAGCGCGCGGTCGTGGAGGCCGAGGGCACGGTGGAGTGGGTCGGCGGCTCGATGGGCGCGAAGTACGTGATGCTCTACCCGGGCTCGTTCCTCATGGGCGAGCACGCGCGCGCCGACCACCTGAACGTGGGCGTCGCGAGCGGCGGGGTGTGGAAGGACACGGGCGCCAAGGTCATGCACCTGGCCCCGAACACCACCTCGAACATCCTCGCCAAGTCGATCTCCAAGGACGGTGGGGTAATGGGCTACCGCGGGCTCGTGCGCATGGGCCACAACTCCCAGGGCTCGAAGGCCCGGGTGCAGTGCGACGGGCTCATGATGGATCCCGAGTCGCGCTCGGACACCTGGCCCGACATCCAGATCCAGAACCCGCACACCACCGTGGCCCACGAGGCCGTGGTGGGACGCATCTCCGACGAGCAGATGTTCTACCTCCAGAGCCGCGGGCTCTCCGAGGAGGAGGCCGCCGGAATGATCGTCAACGGGTTCATCGAGCCGGTCACCAAGGAGCTCCCCATGGAGTACGCGGTCGAGCTGAACCGCCTGATCCAGCTGGAGATGACGGACTCGATCGGGTAAGCCTGGTCCACCGGGACCGGTGGATGCGTCGGTGTCGGAGGCCGAGTCAGGCGGTGACGGTCGAGCATCCAGGTGGTGAACCACCTGGATCGAGGCCGGCGCCGCATGGCGACGGCATTCCGGCGGCGACGCGCCGCCGGGATCGGTGGATCCAGGGTAAGGCCCCGTAAGCACCGGATCACGGCTTCGTCGCAGGTGGGCCGTGGTGGCGCCGTGTCCCGGCCGTCACCGCGACCCGCTCCGTCGTGCTCGAGGAGCATCTCGGCGAGTCCGGTCTCCGCGAGCAGGCGGCGGATCACTGTTTTCCGGTGTATCCACGAAGGGCTCTGCGTGCTGCTTCAAGGCCTGGTACTTCTCGTCACCGACTCGGATAGTCGGAGCCATAGGCTCTCCCTTCGAACGGGTTTCTAAGCGAGGTGACCCGCGTGCTCTCGCGTGCCCTTGGGCGGCCAGCGGGTTCGTTGTAACAACGTAACGCGGAGAACGAAAGCGACCCGGGCTCGTCGGGAAGTCGTGTGTTAGCGTGTGGTCATGCGTCTGCACATAAGCTTGGAAGAGGATCTTGTGGCAGAGCTCGACCGACGGGTTGGTCGACGGAGGAGGAGCGCGTTCATCGCTGAGACGCTTCGGCACGCTATGGACGACGGGCGCCGCTGGGACCGCATCGAGTCCGCCCTCGGGTCCATCGGCGACACCGGGCACGAGTGGGACGCCGACCCCGGAGCTTGGGTGAGAGACCAGCGTCGGCTCGACCTTCGGCGAGCGGGATGAGCGCGCTTGACGGCCTGCTGCTTGACACGACCGTGCTCATCGACGTTCTCCGGGGCCGCGCCGCCGCCGACCGCCTGAAGCGGCTTCGCGGTGCTGCGCCCCCGCCGTACGTGTCCGCGGTGAACATCGAAGAGGTCTGGCGCGGGCTGCGACCGGGCGAGGAGGCGGCGGCCCAGCAGCTCTTCGACGGCCTCCGCTTGGCGGAGCTTGGGCGCCGCGAGGGACGGTTGGCCGGCACATGGCGCGGCACCTACGCGGCCCGCGGCGTCACGCTGGCTCAGGCCGACTGCCTCATCGCCGCCGCGGCTCACGGAGTCGGCGCGCGGCTGGCGACGGGGAACCCTCGCGACTTCCCGATGGGCGACGTGGACATCGATCATTGGCCGGTGGGGCGATGAGCACCCGGACCGCCGCTCCCGGGCGTTTGTAGGTACGAGGTCGAGGGCACGGTCGAGTGACACGGGCGCCAAGGTCATGCACCCGGCCCCGAACACCACGTCGAACATTCTCGCCAAGTCGATCTCCAAGGAAGGCGGGGTCATGGGCTACCGCGGCCTCGTGCGCAGGGCCACAACTCGTCGGGCTCGAAAGCGCGCGTCCAGTGCACGGCCTGATGGCACCTGGCCCGACACCCAGATCCAGAACCCGCTGGAGCTTCGCCCCACGGGGCCTCTCCGAGGCGGTCTACTCGCGCTCGAAGCTGTGACCTCCTCGGGCCGGCTCGACGGGTCGTCGACGATCGAGGAGAAGAGCACGGCGCGGCAGGCCGCCAGGGGCCGGCGCGCCCACCAGAGGTGCAGCGTCGAGGGATGCCCGTGGCGGATCGACTTCTCGCGGGCGGATTCCCGGTTGATCGCCTCGAGCGGCAGCGCCACCTCGATCAGCTTCTTGCGGTAACTCATCGGCCCGCTTCCCGCTCCAGATCTGCCTCGACCGCTGCGAGGACGGATCGGGCCGTCGCCAGGCCACGCGCGGCGTCCTCGCCGGTCGCCCCCTCCGCGATGCCCGGATAGCGTTCCTCCACCGCGGCCTCGGTGAGATCGCCGAGGTCGTCGCCGAGCGCGGTGGCGCGCCAGTCACGCGGAAGCCTGGCGGCGAGCGCCTGGAGGTCGTGTGTCCGCTCGGCTGTCGCGCCGGAGGCGATGATGGCCGCCTTGAGCGCCTTCTCGGCCGCCTGCTGGGCGTGAAAGCGGACCACCCGGGCCGGATGCTCAGACTCGGCGTGCAGCTGTTCGGCGGCGGCGAGATCCTCGCGCGCCAGCCTCAGCCAGCGCTGGGCCTCAGGCTCGCTCATACACGACTCGACCCTCCGAGCTCGCCGTCTTGATGACGCTCTCCAGCATGGTCTGGCTTCGTTCGATGTCCTCGGGCGATGTCACGATGATGTCCTTGGCGAGCGGAATGTCGGTGAGCAGCCGCCGGATGCCGACGGCCTGCTCGCGGCGGTCGACCACCTCGGGGAGGACCACCAGCAGGTCCACATCACTGGCGTCACTCCCCTCGCGACGGGCGTGAGAGCCGAAGACCACGATGCGCAGCGGCTCGTGCTCGCGGACGATGCGCTCGACCATCTCGTGCACCCACCGTGCCGCTTGCGGGCCGTCCAGGTGCGGCGCGCGGGCGCGCGACCACAGGTGCTCCCAGCGGTAGTCCACGCTCGTGACCTCGAAGAACGTCTCCTGCGGGCCAGCGAACGGCTCGCGCAGGTAGCGCACCTCGCCCTCGTCGTCCTCGTCCACCGCGACCAGGGCGAGCACGAACTGCTCGGGTTTGTTGAGGCTGGTGAGGATCTCGGTCTTGGTGACCGTGACCTCCTTCGCGCCGCGCACACGCCCCTTGACCTCGATGAACAGGATCTCGCCCGTCACCGGATCCTTGGAGAGCACGTCGTAGCCGGGGTTGTTGTGCGCCATCTCCATCGGGCGGCGCCCGAGCCTGCGCTCGACGGCGAGGACCGCGTCGACGGCGATTCGCTCGACACGCTCGGTCTCCCGCGCCTGAGGGCCCTCCGCTTCGTCCTCCCCGCGCAGGCGGGCGAGCAGGCCGGCGGGTACCACCAGCGCACCGCCCACGAGCACCGGGGGCAGCGGCGACAGCTGCCTCTCTCGCTCGAGCTCGGCCAGGCGCCGATCGAGCCGGGCTTGGAGGTCGTCGGCGCGCTGACGCGCGCGCCCCGAGTTGAGCCTCGGCTTCCTGCCCGCCAGCTCCTGCGCCTTGAGCTCGTTGGCTCGGCGGTCCCAGTAGACGATCTCGCGCGTGAGCCGCTCGCGCACGGCGGTCGTCGTCTTCGTCGCTCGCTGCACGGTCTGACCGCGCACCTCGGCCAGGTGCTCGGGCACCGCCGCGCGGATGGCGTAGTCGAGCCCGGCCGCCTCGACGCCCTCGCGCAGCCACTCCTCCTCCAGCAGCGGTCGCAGCAGCTCCGCCTCGCCGGCCTCGAGCGGACGGTAGTCGAGGTAGGGGGCATAGCCGGCGACCGTCGCCTCGCCGCCACGCTCGAGCTCGATGAACTGGAGTCGCTTGGATACCACCCGCGGCTTCCCGTCTCGATCGAGCGCTGCGCTCTGGATCGCGTCCTCGATGTAGAGGAGGGCCCGCGGCTGGTCCCCGCCGTCCGCCGCGGCGACCAGGGTTGCCCCCTGCCTGAGGAGCGCCCGGTGGCGTTCGAGGACCAGGTCGACGGTGGCGTCGAGCAGCGGATGGCCCGGACTGAGGAGCTGGGCGGGGGGCAGGCCGGGCGGCGTGGTCAGCGTCCGCTCGAAGGTGACCCGCTCGTAGCGGCGGAGGAGAGATCCGGTTCCTCTCCCGCGGTCCCAGGTGCGCAGCTCGGCGGGGACGTGGGTGACCTCGAAGCGCCCCGGCTCCCGTTGCGAGACGTTGCCCCCGAGCAGCCGCAACGCCTCTAGGAAGAAGGACTGGACGAAGTGCGGTTGCAGCCGACGTGCCTCCGCCTGCTCCATCCGCTCGCGGATGGCGTCGACATCGGCGGCGCTCATCACGTCGGCCACCAGCGCCCGGTCGCTCAGGGCCTCGAGCAGCCGCTGCCCGACGGCCGCGTCGACCACCTCGTCCAGCCTCGCCTTGACCTCGGGGCGGTCGCCGTAGCGGACGGCGTCGATCAGGACGTCGCGCAGCGACCGCTCGGAGAACGCCTGGCCGAGTACGTCGAAGACCTGGCCGCCGAGGGCCTTGCGCTGCTCCTTGAGCTTCTCGAACAGTCGCTCGAACACCTGGCCCTCGCGAGTGCCGCCGGCCACGAGGCTCCACATGTGACAGACCTCGGTCTGACCGATCCGGTGAATGCGCCCGAACCGCTGTTCGATGCGGTTGGGGTTCCACGGGAGGTCGTAGTTGACGAGCAGGTGGGCGCGCTGGAGGTTGACGCCCTCGCCGGCGGCGTCGGTGGCCACCAGCACGGTGACCTCAGGGTCGCCCACGAACGCCTCCTGCGCCCGCCCACGATCCTGTCGACGCAACCCTCCGTGGATCGTGACCACGGCCTCGGGGTCGCCCAGCAGCGTGCGGATCCTCTCGGCCAGGTAGTTGAGCGTGTCGCGATGCTCGGTGAAGATGATGAGCTTGCGGCGGGCGCCCTGTGCGTCGCGCATGATCGGATCGCCCTGCAGGATCTGCGAGAGCTCCTCCCACTTGCGGTCCGAGCGTGAAGAGCGCACGGAGCGGGCGAGCTCCTCCAGATCCCTCAGTGTGTCGAGCTCTGCCCTGAGCTCCTGAGCCGTTCGAGCCGCCGAGGCCTGATCGACGAGCTCCTCCTCGAGCGCCTCGATCTCGTGCTCGGGACGGTCGTCGAAGTCCTCGACGTCCTCTTCGTCGAGGTCGGGGACGTCGAGCTCAGGTGGTGGCGGCCGCCCGTCGGGCGGATGCCGGGCGAGCGCCACGCGCTCCTCGACGCGGTTTCTCCGGCGCACCAGCGACTGGTAGATGGCCTCCGGAGAAGAGGCAAGACGGCGCTGCAGGATGGTGAGGGCGAAGCCGACGATCGAGCCTCGACGGCCCTCACCGGCGGCGCGGAGGCGCTCGGCGCGGTCCATCTCCTCGCGGACGTAGTCGGTGACGGCTTCGTAGAGCCGCTGTTCCTCGGCGGAGAGCTCGTAGTGAAGGGTCGTCGCGACGCGCTCGGGAAACAGCGGGCGTCCGTCGAACTTCAGGAGCTGCTCCTTGACCAGCCGGCGCATGAGGCCCTCCGCGTCCGGCGGCGGCTCGTCGCCGCGCGGGCGTCCCTCGAACCGATCGGGGTCGAGCAGAGACATGAACAGCCGGAAGTCGTCGTCCTTGCCACTGTGGGGCGTTGCCGTCATCAGCAGCAGATGGCGTGTGAGGGATCCGAGCAGCTTCCCGAGGCGATAGCGCTTGGTCTCCTTCACCTCGGCGCCGAAGTAGTGGGCCGACATCTTGTGGGCCTCGTCGACGATGATGAGGTCCCACTCGGTCTGCTCGAGCCGCGCCTGCACCTCCTCGTTGCGCGCGAGGTGGTCGAGGCGGCTGATGACGAGATCCTTCTCGGCGTAGGGGTTTCCGCTCTTCGAGCTCTCGATGGTCTCGCGCGTGACGAGGTCGAACTCGATGCCGAGCTTCTGCCACAGCTCGTCCTGCCACTGCTCGACCAGGCTGCCCGGCGCCACCACGAGACACCGCCGCACGTCCCCGCGCAGCATCAACTCCTTGAGGAAGAGCCCGGCCATGATCGTCTTGCCCGCGCCCGGGTCGTCGGCGAGGAGGAAGCGCAGCGGCTGTCGCGGCAGCATCTCCTCGTAGACCGCCCGGATCTGGTGCGGAAGGGGCTCGAGATGGGAGGTGTGGACCGCGAGGTACGGATCGAAGAGATAGGCCAAGCGGATCCGGAGCGCCTCGGAGGCGAGCCGAAACAGCGCACCGTCGGCGTCGAACGCCCAGGCACTCGACCTGGTCTCCAGAGTCAGGCGGGCCTCGTCGTCCCGGAAGAGCAACTGCTCGCCGACACGGCCCTCGTCATCGCGGTAGGTGAGGGTCACCGCGGCGTCGCCGTGCCACGCGGTCTGGACGGCGACCACGCTCCGCCCGGGGACCACCCCCCTGATCCTCGCGCCCGGGATGAGCCCCTCGAGTCGAGTGGCGGCCGGCTCGGCGGGGCCCGGAGCGGCGGAGATCCCCTCGGCCGGTGGTGAGAATCGGCGCAAGGCAACCCTCATTCTCACATATGGGCACCCCGCGACTGTCCCCTCCACCGGTGCCTCCGTGCACTCCGCCGTGCTTCAGGTCTTCGAAGGAAGCGCGCCTCTAGCCTCGGACCCGTGCCCAAGCTCTCATGGCGAGCGTCCACGCGTCCGCGGCGATCCGCCTCCCCCGAGCTTCCCCTCCCCGGCGGGCGCCGCTTCCTCCCCGACGGGCCCGAGGATCGCGCGGTGGTCTGGGCGGTGGGCGACGGCGCCGACGGCGAGCCGGAGGCCGCCGCGGTGGCCGAGCGGATCGCCGGCGACGCCCCGGACCTCCTGATCTACCTCGGCGACGTCTACGATCGCGGGAGCGCCGAGGAGTACGCCCGCAACTACGAGCCGAGCTACGGGCGGCTGGCCGCCATCACCGCTCCGGTGCTCGGCAACCACGAGTGGGGACGGCGCCGTGAGGGCTACGGCCCCTACTGGACGGCGGTGCACGGAGAGGCCCCGCCGCGCTTCTACTCCTTCTCGGTGGCCGGGTGGCGGATCCTCGTGCTCAACTCCGAGGAGCCGTGCGGCCCGGGCTCGCCGCAGCACGAGTGGCTGACCGGGCGGCTCGAGCCGCCCGAGATCCCGCGCATCTTCTGCTGGCACCGGCCGCGCTTCAGCGCCGGCCGGCACGGCGACCAGGCCGACCTGGCGCCGTTGTGGGACGCCGTGCGCGGCCGCGTCGCCCTGGTGCTCAACGCCCACGACCACAACCTCCAGCGCTTCCACCCGATCGACGGGACCACGCAGCTCGTGGTCGGGGCCGGGGGGCGGAGCCACTACACCCTCGATCGCTCGTGGCGGCGCTTTCTTCCTCGCCGCTACCGCCGGTGCCACCACGATGCCCGCCTTGCCTTCGCCGACGACGCCGAGGACGGCGCCCTGCGGCTCGAGCTCACGCCCGGCCGGATCGCCTTCGCGTTCGTGTCGGTCGACGGCCGGACCCTCGACGACGGGGAGATCGAGGTCGACCGGGCGCCGAGCCGCTCCGCGGTGGGCTAAAGCCCCGTCCGGCCAGGTGCCGATGGAGAACCGGATGAGCATCGAGCAACTCGTCCTCACCCGGGGCCTCCGCCAGTCCCGGGGCACTCTCGACGCGTGGTCCCGTCACCCCTTCCGCACCGTCGGTCCGTGGGTGCTCCTCTCCTTCCTCATCGCGGTGGCCCTCCTGTACTCGGTCTACGCCGTGGCCAAGTTCTCAACCCCGGACCTCACCGTGTACGGCGCGCCCGGCATCGGGCGCCCGGCCGCCGGCTGGCTGGACGCCCGCCAGATCCTCTTCCGCAACACGCTCGTGCTCGCGCTGCACGCCATGGTGTGCGTGGCGGTGTTCATCGTCACGAGCTCCCTTCCTCAGGAGGCGGCCCGCATGACCGGATTCTGGCGCTGGGTGCACGACAAGGCCGGTGGGCTCGCCCTCCTCTTCGTGGCCGCCGCCACCCTCTTCTCCCTGCTCACCCAGGTCTACGCGCTCGGGGGCGGGACCGCGAACCTCGCCGCCCTGCTCGGCACACGGCCCTCCGTGCTGCTGCTCACCCTTCTCCCCCATGCCCTGCCGGAGCTGACGGCGGTCTTCCTTCCGCTGGCCGCATGCCTCGTGGCCTCCGCGCGCCGGCAGACCGATGAGCTGCTCGCGGCCACCTTCGTGACCGTGGCCATCGGCCTCCCCGTGCTGCTGCTCACCGCGACCATCGAGGTCCACTTCACGCCCATGCTGCTCAACCGGATCTCCTAGTGGGTCGTCTCGAAACGTTCGCCCGGAAACGGCGAGCTCCAGACGCCGCCAGGCAAGGACGCAGGAGTTCGGCATAGCAGCGCTATGGCGGATCTCCGAGGACGCAGCATGGCGGTGTTCTGGGGCCGCCGTAACGGGTGCAACGTTGAGAGAAGGCCGACTAGTGGGAGGGGAGCGCACCCCCCGACGAGGCGATCGGGCACCCTGTGGGCGTGCGCCCTCCGCCCCAGGCCCGCATCGTGGCCCCCGAGTTTCCCCATGAGCTCTCCTGGCTCGGGGTGGCGTTCCTTCGCATGGACAGGCTCCTCGGCCAGGGCGCCGTGCTCGTGGAGTTCTTCGACTCCGCCCGGATCAACTCGCTGCGCACCCTCCCCTACCTGCGCGCCTGGCACGAGCGCTACGCCGCGCGCGGCCTGCGCGTGGTGGGCGTGCACACCCCCGGCTACTCCTTCGGGACCGACCCCGAGTACGTCGCGCGGGCGGTAGAGCGCCTGGCCGTGCCCTATCCGGTCCTCCTCGACCCCGACTACGTGATGTGGCGGCTCTACGGCAACGAGGGATGGCCGGCGCGCTATCTCTTCGACCACCGCGGCATCCTCCGCTACCAGCACTACGGCGAGGGCGACTACCTGGACGCCGAGCTGGCCGTCCAGGAGATTCTTTCCGAGATCGCCGACGACGGCGAGCGCATGCCCGCGCCCATGGAGCCCCTGCGCGCCGAGGACGCTCCCGGTGCCCTGCTCGAGCCCCAGACTCCCGAGGTGGTGCTTCCCGCGGATCGCGCCCGCCTCGAGCTCGTTCGCGACTGGATCGACGGCCCCGACTACATCGAGGCCGAGGACGCCGGTGCGGCCGCCCTGCTCACCTACAGCGGCGCCGGCGCCTTCGCGGTGCTCTCGGGCGGAGGGCTGGAGCCGGGCCTCTACGAGACCGACGGGCGAATCGTGGCGGAGGACCCGGGCGTGCGCCTGCACGCGGTGCAGTTCACGCCGATGGCGCCGGCACCGCGAGCACCTACTCCCCGGCCTTCAGCGCCAGGCGGATCTCCCTGGGAAGCATGAAGCGCACGTCCTCCTTAATGACCTGGAACTCGGACACGTCCGTCGTGCCGCGCTCCCGGAAGAACTCGACCACCCTCTGGACGAGCTCCTCGGGCGCGCTCGCTCCCGAGGAGATGCCCACCACGCGGGCGCCCTCGAGCCACTCGGCCTCGATCTGGCCCTCGTGGTCGATGAGGTGCGAGCCGGCGCCGTGGTCGCGGGCCACCTCCACCAGGCGCTGTGAGTTCGAGGAGTTCTGCGAGCCGATCACGAGCACGAGATCGCACTCTCGGGCCATCTGGCGGATGGCCATCTGACGGTTGGTGGTGGCGTAGCAGATGTCGTCGGTGCGGGGGCCGGTGATGTTCGGGAAGCGCTCGCGCAGGCGCTGGATGAGGACTCGGGTCTCGTCCACCGAGAGGGTCGTCTGGGAGACGTACGCCACACGGTCGGGGTCCGGCACCTCGAGGGCGTCCACGTCGGCCTCCGACTCGACGAGGACCATGGAGTCCGGCGCCTCGCCCATGGTGCCCTCCACCTCCTCGTGGCCGCCGTGGCCGATGAGCACGATGGTGTAGCCCTCGGCGGCGAACTTCTTGGCCTCCACGTGCACCTTGGTCACCAGCGGGCAGGTGGCGTCGATGGTCGAGAGCGAGCGCTCCCGTGCGCTCGCGTGCACGCTCGGGGCCACTCCGTGGGCGGAGAACACCACCGTCTGGCCCTCGGGCACCTCGGTCTCCTCGTCTACGAAGACCGCCCCGCGCCGGCGCAGCTGCTCGACCACGTGCTTGTTGTGCACGATCTCCTTGCGCACGTAGATCGGGGGTCCGTAGAGCTCGAGGGCGCGCTCCACGGTCTGGACCGCGCGGTCCACACCCGCGCAGTAGCCGCGAGGCGCGGCGAGCAGCAGCTTCTCGGGGACGTGGACGGCGGAATCAGGGGCGGTGAGCATTGCCCCCGATTGTAGGTCGGGCGTCGCCCGTCCTACAGCGTCCGCAGCATCTCCGCGACGGCCTCGCCCGCCAGGTCGAGGCTTCGGGGCGAGACGGCGCTCAGGTCGTCGCAGGGGCGGTGGAAGCAGGGGAAGCTGAAGTCGATCAGGTCGATCGAGGGGATGCCCGCGGCCAGGAAGGGCAGATGGTCGTCGGATATCTCGCCCCGGAGGAACGAGGAGGGAAACGCCCGTCCGGCTCCGACCCGCCCCGCGGCGCTGCGCAGGCGCGCCCAGAGGCGCTCGTCGGAGTTGCCCTCGCGCGGGATCGAGAGGTCGCGGTCGCCCACGAAGTCGAGCAGGATCATCGCCTCGGGGCGACGCGGCCCGCGGGCCGCCTGCGCCGCCGCGACCTTGCTTCCGCGCAGCCCCTTCTCCTCGAACTCGTACTCGGCCGCGTCGGCGGGGCTCTCCTCGCCGTCGAAGAGCATGAAGACCACGGTCGGACGGATGCTTCGCGGCCGGAGACCTCGGGCCAGCTCGAGCACGGCGGCCGTGCCCGAGGCGCCGTCGTTGGCGCCCACGAAGCGGGGCGCGTCCTTGGTGTCGTAGTGGGCACCCACGATCACCGTGCGCCTCGGGTCCCGCCCCGGCACCGAGCCGATCACGTTGCGCAGGCCCCCCGGCACCGGCTGGAAGCGGGCTCGCGGAAGGCGCGTGCGCAGCCGCTCGGCCAGGCGGCGCGAGGCGGCCGATCCGGCCGGGCGGGGGCCGAGGGCCACCTGCTCGCGGAGGGTGGCGAAGGCTCGGCGCTCGTCGAAGCGATCGGCGCGCGACGCGGCCGTGCGGGCCCCGTCGGCCTCCTCCCCGGTGCCTCCGAGGCCGATCGTCCCCGTGAAGACGAGCGCGAGGAAGCCGATGACGATGGCCGCCTGGACTCCGACCATGGTGAACACGACGCGGCGCACCACCCCATTGTGGCGGGCCGCGCGCGGGCACGCCACCGGCGGGTAGGGTGAGGTTTCAGTGGCGCAGGCGCACATGGACCGGCTCTCGGCGCTCGACGCGTCGTTCATCCACCAGGAGAAGGGAAGCGCCCACATGCACGTGGGGGCGCTAACCATCTTCGAGGGCCCGCCGCCGAGCTACCGCGAGTACCTGGAGCAGGTGGAGTCGCGGCTCGGGCAGGTGCCGCGCTACCGCCAGAAGCTCGCCTTCCCGCCGCTCGAGGCCGGGCATCCCTTCTGGATCGATGACGCCGACTTCTCGCCCGAGTACCACGTGCGTCACACGGCGCTGCCGGCGCCCGGCACGGTGGAGCAGCTTCGCGAGCTCGTGGGGCGGGTCTTCTCCCAGCGCCTCGATCGCACCAAGCCCCTGTGGGAGAACTGGCTGGTTCAGGGGCTCGAGGGCAACCGCTGGGCGTTGATCCCCAAGGCCCACCACGCGATGGTGGACGGTGTGGGGGGCGTGGACCTGATGGCCGTCCTCTTCGACGCCTCCGAGGTGCCCCCAATCCCCGCGCCCGAGGCCGAGCGTCGGTGGCGGCCGCACGCCGAGCCCTCGAACGTCGATCTGGTGGCCAGGGGAGTGGCGAGCGCCGCGCGCACGCCGTTCGCCCTCGCGGGGCGGGCGCTCGGTGCCGCTCGCCACCCGCGCCGCACGGCGGCCACGGTGGCGGAGGTGGCCGAGGGCGTCGGAGAGATCGCCTGGGCGCGCCTGAACCCCGCGCCGGACATCCCGCTCAACGTGCCCATCGGCCCTCACCGGCGCGCCTACTGGGTGGCGAGCGAGCTCGCGGACTTCAAGAGGATCAAGGACGCCGCGGGGGCGACCGTGAACGACGTGGTGCTCACCGTGGTCTCCGGAGCGCTGGCGCGGTGGCTACGCGCCCGCGGCGTGAAGACAGAGGGCCTCGAGCTGCGCGCGCTCGTGCCGGTGTCGATCCGCGCCGAGGACCAGTCGGGGGCCATGGGCAACAAGATCGCCGCCATGCGCGGGCCGTTGCCCGTCTACGTGGACGATCCCGTGGAGCGCCTGCGGGTGGTCCACCGGCTGATGGGCGACCTCAAGCAGTCCAAGCAGGCGCTCGGGGCGGAGGCCATCTCCGGGCTCACCGACTTCGCCCCGCCCACGCTGCTCGCCCAGGCCTCACGCATCAACTTCTCCACCAAGCTCTTCAATCTGCTGGTGACCAACGTGCCCGGCCCGCAGATGCCGCTCTATCTGCTGGGCCGCGAGCTCGAGGAGGTCATTCCGATCGCCTTTCTGCCCGAGAATCACGCCCTCGCCATGGCCATCATGAGCTACAACGGGCGCGTGGACTTCGGCCTGCTGGCCGACTACGACTCGGTGCCGGACCTAGAGGACATCGCCCGCTACCTCGAGGAGTCGCTCGCCGAGCTGCTCGACGCCACCATCGGGGGCGAGCCCTCGGGGCCAGGGGGCTTCACCTCCGACGCTCAGACCGAGGTGCGCTCCACCTAGCGATCGCGTCCAGGGGGCCCAACCGACCGGCCCCCTAGCCTCTAGCGCCATGGTCGACCCCGAACGACCGGCCATCGTCGACCGGCTGCTCTCCCGGCGCGAGCAACACCGCCGGCGCTCGCGGATCTACCGCGGCGCGTGGGTGGTGCTCGGCTTCGTCGTGATCGCGGCCGGAATCCTCATCGCTCCGCTGCCCGGACCGGGGCCGCTCATCATCGTCCCTCTCGGCCTGGCCATGCTGGCGCTCGAGTTCGTCTGGGCCGAGCGCCTGCTCACCCGGGCCCTCATCTACGCGGAGCGCGCCCGCGCGGGGGCGTCGGACCTCTCCCGTCCGGCCCAGATCATGGTTGCGGCGCTCATCGTGGGCGCGTTCACGACCTACGTCGTGCTCGCGATCCTCTACGAGATTCCCTACCTTCCGGGGTAGCCTGGCGCGACGAGCCTCCCCTTACGGCTCAGTAGCCGAGCGCGAACTTGGCGTCCTCGCTCATGCGGTCCGTCGACCACGGCGGGGTGAAGACCATCTTCGACTCCACCTTCGAGACGCCCTCGAGCTCCCCGACGAACTCCTCGATCTGCTCCGAGACCTGCGGTCCGATGGGGCAGCCCGGCGAGGTGAGGGTGAAGGTCACGTGGACGTCCTCGTCGTTCACCGCGATGTCGTAGATCAGGCCGAGCTCGACGAAGTCGAGTCCGAGCTCGGGATCTATGACGTTGGTGAGCGCCTGCTCCACGGTCTCGACGGTCGGCACGTCACCCAGTCTAGAGCCCGGCCGCGGCTTGAGCCCCTTGTAGCCTCGGTGACGTGCCGCTGCTGCTCGTCGCCCTCTTCGTCGTCGTCCCGCTCGCGGAGCTCTACGTGATCGTGCAGGTGGCCCAGGCGATCGACATCCTGCCCACCCTCGGGATCCTGCTGCTCGACTCCGTGGTGGGCGCGATGCTGCTGCGCTCGCAGGGCCGGACGATGTGGCGGCGCTTCAACGAGGCGCTCGGCTCGGCTCGCGTGCCCCACCGCGAGATCCTCGACGGGGTGCTCGTGATCTTCGGTGGCGCCCTGCTGCTCACGCCCGGCTTCCTGACCGATGTCTTCGGGCTTCTGCTGCTCATCCCCCCCAGCCGAGCCGTGGTGCGAGGCCTGGCCACCCGCATGCTGGCCCGGCGGGTGGCGTTGGGCGTGGCGGGCGTGGCGGGGGCGAGCCCAGGGCCTCGATCCGGGCCGGCGTCCGGAGCCGACGGTGGTCGAGCGGGCGGCGGACCGCGCTCTCGCCCCGCCCGGCCCGGGGACGTGGAGGGCACGGCCACCGAGCGCGCCGCCGAGGACGCCGCCGCTCGAGAGGCGCCCGCGCGCTTCGAGCGGTGACCGCACCCGCGATCTCGCTGGCCTTCTTCGACGTCGCCCACGAGATCCACGGAGCGCTGCGGAGCGGGCTCACCTTGTTGTGGGAGGCACGGACGCCCAACGCCTTTCCCGACGCGGCGAAGATCGAACGCGAGGGAGACGGGTACCGCGCCCGGCTCGAGGACCGCATCGACCTGCGGTTCGAGCCGAGCACCGGGGCGCTGGCCTTCCCCGGCTCGGAGACGGCCGTGTGCCGCGTGAGCGGAACGGCGCTCGGCCGGGACGTCGAGTGCCTCGGGACGGCAAGCGAGACCGCACGCCCCCTCGGCTGGGAGAACCTCGACGCCGTGCGCTCGGTCTCCGCCGTGTTCGAGCCCGACCGCGCCGTGCTCGCCCTGGCTCGACGGCCCCGCGGGGCGCGGGGACACGGTGAGGAGCTCGTAGACGCCCACCTGCTCGACGGTGAGGAGACCCTGGCCGTCGAGCACGCCCGCCTCTCGACGGTCTACGACGGTGAGGGCCGCCACCGCAGCGCCGGCCTCGAGCTCTGGCTTCCCGGCCTCGACTTTCCCCGCCGAGCCTCCGGCAGGGTGCTGGCCGGCGCCTCGATCGCGCTCGATGGGCTGCGCGTGAACGCCGCCGTGTTCTCGTGGTCGATGGAGGGTCGCCAGGGCGTGGGCGCCTACGACGTGACCGTGCGCGACGAGCCCGAGGCCGCGTGATCCGGGCGGTGATCACCGACTTCGGCGGCGTGCTCACCGTGCCGCTCGACCAGGCCTTCGCGGGCGCACAGGAGCGCACAGGGGTCTCGCCCGAGGATATGCGTGAAGCCATGTTCCGAGCCACCGAGACGTACGACGGCTCGCCCCCGCTCTGGGAGCTCGAACGCGGAGAGATCTCCGAGCAGGAGTTCCTGGACCGCCTCGGCGCGGAGCTTCCCGGCGACGTCACCCTCCAGGGCTTCGGCGCCGCCTACTTCGAGCATCTGCACTCCAACGAGCCGATGATCTCGTTCATGCGCGAGATCCGCGCGCGCGGCCTGCGCGCCGCGATCCTCACCAACAACGTGCGGGAGTGGGACGGGCTCTGGCGCGCGAAGGTCCCCGACCTCGAGGCCGTGTTCGAGACGGTGGTGGACTCGGCCTGGGTGGGCATTCGCAAGCCCGACCGGAAGATCTACGAGCTCACGCTCGAGCGCCTCGGCGACGTGGCCCCCGAGGAGTGCCTGTTCGTGGACGACCTCGAGATCAACTGCACGGCGGCAGCGGAGATCGGCATGCGGCCGGTGCACTTCCGCAACAACGATCAGGCCATGGGCGAGATCGAGGCCGCGCTCACCGGCTGAGAGCCGTTTCAAGAACGGCGGCTGTGCCCAGGCGACGGGCTACGGCGCCGAGCGCGACCCTCGTGCTCCTCGTCGCCGTCGCACGCGCCGCGCTCGCCGCCCGACCGGCAGGGGAGGCTCTCGCCGAGCGACCGTCCCCGGCTGCGCCGAGAACCGCCGGTGCCTCGGCGGCGCTACGGGTGGAGGCCTCAGCTTGGATCCGTCGGAATCGGTGGATCCAGGCTCAGTTGTCCGAGCCCAGTCGATCCCAGCAGTAGAGCTCGAGCGCCTCGGCGGCGAGCTCGAGGGAGCGCTCGGGGGACAGGCAGGGAAGGACGGTGTCGAGCACCTGCTCCTCGCTCACGCCCGCGTCGAAGGCCTCGTCACCCCGGAACCCCGCGGCGATCTTCATCGCCTCGCGCCGGTGCTGGCCGAGGCTGGCAAAGGCCTTGACCAGGAACTCCTTGCTGGCCACCGGACGGCCCACCTCGAGGGAGGCGTGCCAGGCGGCGAGCATCGAGAGGTCGTCGTCGTCGAGATCGTCGATGGTCTTCGCGTAGTGGGACTGCAGCTCGTCCTCGGGGATCTCGTCGACCCACGCGCGCACGACCTCCCCGAGAAGCTGGCGGCGCGCCTCTCGGCCAACCGATTCGGCCATGACGCGGATCGCTTCGTTGGGTTCGATGAAGCAGAGGGGCATGAGGCGGCACTCTCCCTTCTGACGGGCGGGCGTGACAGGGGCCACGGTAGGGGCGAGTCCCGACGGAACGGCCGCGGCGCCGGGCGGCGACCCCGCTACGGAGCCGCGCGCAGCCCGGCCAGCGCCTCGGTGTAGCGCTTGGCCGGGAGCATGGTGGGCGCCTCCTGCATGGTCCATCCTCGCCCGGGGCGCAGGATCCACCGGGCCACCCGGAGGGTGCGCCCGTCCTCCTCGATCTCGGCTCGGAGCTCCTCGCGCATGTCCCCGGAGCGGCCGGGGCTTGCCCCCGTCGCCCCCGCCGGAAGCGCGCCGGCGGCCGCCTCGATGGCGCCTCCCATGGCCTTCTCCTCGACGGGAAGAAGCACGCCGCACTCGCCGGCGGTGGCCACCAGCGCGTGGAGGTCGCCGGCTGAGAGCCGGGCCGCTCGCTTGCGCAGGGCGCCGCCCGACCACTCACCGAGGCGCAGGCCGCCGGGCACCCGCTCGAGGCGAACCACGTAGCGCGTGCCCTCCTCGTCGTCGTAGGGGCCGACCTCCGCGGAGGGGTAGCGCGGCGCGGGCGCGGGCGCCCGGCGGCTCGGGGCGCGGGTGGTGGCCGAGCGGGCGCCGGTGCGGGCCTTCGCCGCTGACGAGGCGCCGGTATCGAGCACCGTGCCCTTCGAGCAGATGGGGCAGTCCGCGGTGAAGCGGTTGTGGCGGCAGAAGAGCGTGCTCACGTTCTCCAGCCGAATGTAGTCCGCTGGGAGAATGGCGGGGTGAGAAGCGCGGTCATCTCCGATCTGCACCTCGGCACGCGCCTCGAGTCCGACGTGCTGCGTCGCCCCGAGGCGCGGGCGCGGCTCTTCGAGGCGCTCTCCGGCGCGGACCGGGTCGTCCTCCTCGGTGACGTGCTCGAGCTCCGCCAGCGCCCCGTGGCCGAGGTGCTCGACATCGCGGCCCCCTTCCTCGCCGAGCTCGGCCAGATCCTCGACGGGCGCCCGGTGACGATCGTGCCGGGCAACCACGACCATCAGCTGGCCGGCGGGCTCCTCGAGCGCCGACGCGTCCGGGGCGAGAGTGCCGAGCTCGGCCTCGAGGAGCGCACCGCACCCGACGGCTCGGAGCCGCTCTCGACCCTGTCCGAGCTCATGGGCGGCGCGAACGTCACCCTCTCCTACCCCGGCCTGTGGCTCCGGCCCGACGTGTACGCCACCCACGGGCACTACCTCGACGCCCACCTCACCGTACCCCGGATCGAGTGCCTGGCGGTGAGCGTGGTGCGCCGCCTCGTGGGGCCCGGCCCGCACGGGGGGCATCGGCCGGCGGACTACGAGCGGCTGCTCGGCCCCGTCTACGGGCTGGCCTACGAGCTGGCCCAGGCGGCTTCGGCGCGGGGAGCGATGGCCGCCACCGACCTGAACCTGCGCGTATGGCGGCGCATCGACACGGGCAAGGGGATGGGAGCGATGCTCCTCGGCGGGGTGGCCGTGCCCGCGGCCGTGGGCACGCTGAACGCGCTCGGGCTCGGCCCCTTCCGCGCGCGGCTCACCAGCGAGGAGCTCCGGCGCGCCGGGCTCGAGGCCATGGGACGCGTCGTCGGCAACCTCGGGGTCGAGGCCGAGCACGTGATCTTCGGCCATACCCACCGTCCGGGACCGCTCGACGGGGAGGCGGGCTTCGAGCTGCCGGGTGGTGGGCACCTGACCAACACCGGCTCGTGGATCCACAACCCCGCCTTCGGCGACGCCACGCTCGAGAATCCCTACCACCCCGGCGTGGTGGTCTTCGTGGACGACGAGGGGCCGCCGCGCGTCGAGCGAGTGCTCTCGCCCGGCGATCTCGGAGACGTCCCGTGGGCTTGAACCCGGCTCTCGAGGACGTGCGCTTCTGCCCGCGCTGCCGAGCCGCGGCTGAGGTGGCCTTTCCGCGCTCGCTGCGCTGCCCGACCTGCGGTTACGGCGCCTACTACAACCCGAAGCCCGTGGCCTGCGCCATCCCTCGCGACCCCGAGGGGCGGGTCTGGCTGCTTCGGCGGGCGATGGGGCCGCCGGGAGGCGGGCTCTGGACCTTCCCCGGCGGCTTCGTGGACCTCGGCGAGTCGGTGGAGGACGCCTGCCACCGAGAGACCAGGGAGGAGATGGGCATCGAGATCGGGCTCGGAGCGCTGGTGGGCGTCTACTCCCGCGGGGACGACCGCGTGGTGCTCGTGGTCTTCGAGGCCACGGCGCTCGGCCGGCCGAACACCAGCCCCGAGGCCACCGAGGTGCGGGCCTTCGCGCCCGAGGAGGTGCCGTGGGAGGAGCTCGCGTTCTGGTCCACCGAGCAGGCTCTGCGCGACGCGTTGGCCCGGAACGCCACAGCGCCGCGATGAGCGCCATCATGGGGCCGTGATCACGCTTCGCATAGCCGGGGCGCAGCTTCCCAACGTGGTGGGCGACCTCGACGGCAACTCCCGCCGGGTGCTCGAGGCGATGGACTGGGCCGAGGGCGAGGGCGCCGACGTGCTCGTGCTTCCCGAGCTCGCGCTCACCGGATACCCACTCGAGGACCTCGCCCTGCGGCCCGAGTTCATCGCCGCCGCCGGGGACGCGCTCGGCGTGCTCGCCCGCGCGTCGGGCCGCACGACCACGGTGGTCGGCACCGTGGACCTCGTGGCGCCCAAGCGGAGCTGGGACACGCGCCCGCGCACGGTGGCCATCGGCGCTGCGGTGCTCTGCGACGGCGAGCTCCGCGGCGTCTACCACAAGGTGCTCCTCCCCACCTACGAGGTCTTCGACGAGGCGAGGAACTTCGCCCCCGGCTCGGAGCCGGCGGCGGTGTGGCGGATCGGTGGCACGGTGGCGGGAGTGTGCGTGTGCGAGGACCTGTGGTCCGGGGACGGCCCGCCCGAGGCCCAGGCCGCCGCCGGAGCACAGATCCTGCTCGTGCCGAACGCCTCGCCGTTCCACCGCGAGAAGCCCGAGGGCCGCCGAACGCTTGCCGCCTCGGTGGCGCGGCGAAACGGCGTGCCCGTGGTCTACGTCAACTGCGTGGGCGGCCAGGACGAGCTCGTGTTCGACGGCGGCTCGCTGGTGGGGGACGCCGACGGCGGGGTGCGCTACCGGGCCAAGCGTTTCCGCTCGGCCCGATTCTGCCTCGACGTGCCCACCGCCCCCGCGCGGCCGGTCACGGCGCTCGTGCGCACCGTGCACACCCGCGCGGTGGCGGAGCGCGCGCCCGATCCTCCGCCCCCGGCCGCCCCCGTCCCGGACAGCGCCGAGCAGATCTGGGACGCCCTGGTGCTCGGCACGCGCGACTTCGCCCGGCGCAACGGCTCGAGCGCGGCCGTGCTCGGCCTCTCGGGAGGGATCGACTCGGCCGTGACCGCCGCCGTGGCCGCCGATGCCCTCGGGCCCGCGAACGTGCTCGGACTCTTCATGCCCGCCCCGGGGGCGACCGAACGCGATCTCGAGGACGCCCGAGACGTGGCCGACGCGCTCGGCGTGGGCTTCGAGGTGATCCGCATGGAGGCGGTCATGGCCGCGCTCGGCCCGCTGCTCGCACCCGTGCTCGAGGGCCGGCCCTCGAGCGGGACCCGCAACGACCTGCTGGCCCGGATGCGCGGCGCGGTGCTGCTCGCCGTCTCCGACGAGCTCGGCCACCTCGCTCTCGCCACGGGCAACAAGACCGAGCTATCGATCGGCTCGGCGGCGCTGTTCGGGGACATGGCGGGGCAGTTCGCTCCGCTCAAGGACTGCCCGAAGACCCTCCTCTACACCCTCGCCCGCCGGCGCAACCTCCGCGGAACGGCCATCCCCGAGCGCGTTCTCGAGCGAACGCCCTCGGCGTTGCTCGGCGAGGACAACGCCCTGCCGCCCTACGAGGAGCTCGATCCCATCGTCGAGCGCTACGTGGAGCGGGGCGAGGGGCTCGAGGACATGGTGGCCGCGGGCTACGACTCGACCGTGGTCCGCGGCGTGCTACAGCTCATCGACGACGCCGAGCAGAAGCGCCGCCAGACGCCTCCGGGAGTGAAGATCACCGCGCGTGCGTTCGGCAAGGACCGCCAAATGCCGATCACCAACGCATGGCGCCCGTACGCGCTGGAGGGCAGCGAGCTGGTGGGCGAGGACGTGCCCGCGGGCGAAGCCAGGACGTAGGAACTCGAGGAATTCGTGGGGTAGAACTCCTCTTCAACGCCACTGACCGCCCATCCGAAGGGAGACCCGCACATGCCCCGAGACGCCGACGACATCCAGGAGGGTCTGCCCTCCACCCTCGAGCGCTCGCCCGAGAAGGCGAAGCGGACCTACGCGAAGACGAAGGCGAGCGCCGAGGAGCAGTACGGCGAGGGGGAGCGCGCGGAGCGCACGGCCTGGTCGCAGGTCAAGGAGGGCTTCGAGAAGCGCGGCGACCACTGGAGCCCAAAGACGAGAAGGGCCCCTCCGACTCACGCTCGAAGCAGGGCTCGACGAAGGCGAAGGTGAGCGGCAAGGGCAGGACGCACGGCGGCGTGGACGTGGAGGGCAACTCGAAGGAGGAGCTCATGGAGCGTGCCAAGGAGCTCGACGTGCAGGGCCGCTCGAACATGAACAAGGAGGAGCTGGCCGACGCCATCGCGCGTAAGCAGGGGTAGGGCGCTGACCGGCGCCCTTAGCCGGGCGAAGTCAGTTCTTCTGGGCGGTCCGGCGGCGCCCGCGAGCGGGCTTGGTTCGCGTGGTGCTGCCGTTGCCGCCCTTCGCGGCCCCCTTCTTGGCCGCAGCGGCCGTGGAGGCGCCACCGTCGGTGCCGTTCTCCGCGGTCGGGGCCACGCCGCTGGCCGCCCCGTTCGAGGTCGCACCCTCGCCGTCGCCCTCCGGTGCGGGCTCCCGCGGCTCCCGCGCCCAGTCCTCGTCGAACTCGACGCGCCACTTCTCCGTGTCGGGGTCACGCTCCATCTTGAGCTTGGCGCGGAAGGTGCGACCCGAGCGTCCCTTGAAGCCGGTCACCTGCTTCTCGGTAGCGCCCACGCGGTGCTCGGGGTCGGCCGCGATGCTGGCCATCAGCTCCTTGGCCACCGTGACCGGCAGCGTCTTTCCGGCCTTCTTCTTCCAGATGACGAAGCCGCACCCGGGATCCTCCTTCGACCAGCAGGAGTAGCCCTTGCGATTCTCCATCACGTCGCGGCCGCAGACCGGGCAGGGACCGAGGTTGGCCCGCTCGATCTTTATGTCCTTGAGCTTGTCGAGCTCTCCCACGGTCTCGGCGGCGAAGCTCGCGATGTCGGCCATGAACGCGGGGCGCGAGTCCTCGCCGTGCTCGATCTGGGCGAGCCGACGCTCCCACGAGCCCGTTAGCTCCGGTGAGGTGAGTTGGTGCTCGCCGAGCAGGCGCACGACCTGGACGCCCTTCTCGGTGGCGTGCAGCGCGCGGCCCTCGCGCTCGATGTAGCCCACGTCGATCAGGCGCTCGATGATCGACGCGCGAGTGGCCGGCGTGCCGATCCCGTGGTCCTTCATGGCCTCGCGAAGCTCGACGTCCTCGATGTCCTTGCCCGCGGTCTCCATGGCGGCCAGCAGCGAGGCCTCGGTGAAGCGCCGGGGCGGCTGGGTCTCCTTGCGCAGCGAGTCGACCGACTGGGTGTCCACCGCCTCGCCCTGCTCGAGCCGGGGCAGGCGCTGGTCGCCGCCGGAGTCGTCCTCAGCGGGGCCGGCGCCGTCGGCCTCCTCGCCGTAGACGGCCTTGAACCCGGCTTCGAGCAGCACGCGACCGCTCGTACGAAACACCTGCTCGGCCACCGTGGTCTCGACCCGCGTGCGCTCGTAGACCGCCTCGGGGTGGAAGATCGACAGGAAGCGCTTGGCCACGAGGTCGTAGACCTTGCGCTCGTCCTCGCCCATCTTCTCCACGTTGTGCTCGGCATTGGTGGGGATGAGCGCGTGGTGGTCCTCGACCTTGGCGTCGTTGACCACGCGGCCGAGGGGCAGCGAGTCGAGTCCGGTCACGTAGGCGGCGGCTCTCGCGTACTCGGGCCGGCGGCCCACGAGCTCGGCCGTGGGCCGGATCTCGGCCACCATGTCCCCGGTCAAGAAGCGCGAGTTGGTGCGGGGGTAGGTGATGGCCTTGTGCTGCTCGTAGAGGCCCTGCGCCGCCGAGAGCGTGCGTCGGGCGGAGAAGCCGAAGAGCGTGTTGGCGTGGCGCTGGAGCGAGGTGAGGTCGTAGAGGAGCTGCGGGCGCTCGCGCTCCTCCTTCTTCTCGAGCTTGGTGATCTCGCCGCGCTGGCCCACGCTGGCCGCGACCACCTTCGCCGCGTCCTCCTCGGCGAGGCGCTTGCCGCCCATGAACCGACCCCGGTAGCGGCGCTCTCCTGACGCCTCGAACGCCGCCTCCACGAGCCAGTAGGGCTCCGGCTTGAACGCGCGGATGGCCTCCTCGCGGTGGGCCACGAGCGCCAGCGTCGGCGTCTGCACGCGGCCGAGGGACACCGCGCCGTCGAAGGCGGAGCGCAGGCGAATCGAGGCGGCGCGGGTGGCGTTCATCCCCACGATCCAGTCGGCCTCCGAGCGTGAGCGGGCGGCGGCTTCGAGCGAGGCCATCTCCTCGCCCGGACGGAGCCGCCCGAAGGCGTCGCGGATGGCCGCACGCGTCATGGAGGAGAGCCACAGGCGCTGCACCGGCTTGTGGACCTTCGAGGTCTCGTTGACGTAGGCGAAGATGAGCTCGCCCTCGCGCCCCGCGTCGCAGGCGTTCACGATGAGCTCCACGTCGTCGCGGCGCATGAGCTTGTGCACGGCGGAGAGCTGCTTGCGCGCGCGCTCGTCGTTGGGCACGAGCTTGAACTCCTCGGGCACGATCGGCAGATCGGCGAAGCGCCACTTCTTGAGCTTCGGGTCGTAGTCCTCCGGCGGGGCGAGGCCCACCAGGTGGCCCACCGCCCAGGAGAGGATGTAGCCCTCGCTCTCGAGGTGGGTCTTGTCCTTGGAGCTCGTGAACGTGCCGGAGAGCGCAGCGGTGAAGTCGCGCCCCACGGAGGGCTTCTCGGCGATGACGAGGGTCTTGGCCATGTGCGCGACCACCTTAGAGGCCGTGTCGCCACGGGGGCGCAACGAACGAGACGCTTAGGGCCTATCCCGGTTGGACGTGCGTCCGGGGTGGTTCAGGAGCGAGCTGGGCGACAACGGTGGTGCAACGGGTGGCTGGCTACCGCAAGCCACTGGGTGGCGATCCAGCGAAGGCCCTGGGCCGCATCCCGGCTGCGACCCACGCTCCTAGTAGCCCTCGCCCTGCGCCGGAGGCCCGGGCGCCGGAGACGTCGGCGCCGACCTCCTCGAGCTCCCGCCACCTCGGTAGGGCAGCCGTACCACGGTCTCCGCCGCGTTGTTGGTCTCGTCGGCCTCGAAGATCCCGTTCCCCGGATCGGCGATGTGCACGAACGCGAAGCGTCCGCGCAGGCCGGTCACGTCGATCCACTGCTCGTGGTAGCCGGCCGGGTAGACGTCGGACCACCCGACGGAGGTGCCGAGGGTCACGGCCCGCGTGCCGGCGCGCTGGTTGCAGGCCGGGTAGACCGCCCGGCTCGGCGAACGCGGCGAGGGGTTGCGCCGCTGGAGGTCGCGGAAGCAGTAGTAGACCTTCGGCCCGCGGCGCTCGAGGCGGACGCGGCGGCCGG
>JBPCRE010000050.1:0-2559 GCA_050997195.1 Thermoleophilaceae bacterium | reverse complement strand
CCCCGCCCTCGATCAGGAAGTCGGTGCCCTTGATGATCTTCACCCCGTGCTCGTCGGCGGCGTCCTGGAGCGCTCGCGAGTCGGTGCCGTCGGGGAGCTCGGCCCAGAGGAAGTAGCCCCCCTCGGGAGAGACGAACCGCGCGCCCGGCAGGTGGCGTCCGAGGGCGGCCACCAGCCTGTCGCGGCGCTCGTGAAGCGCCGCCTTGACGGTCTCGATCGAGCGCTCGATCGCGCCCGAGCGGCAGAACTCGGCCACGATCGCCTGAGAGACCATGCTCGGCGAGATGTAGGTGTTGGTGGCCATCTTGGCGATCTCGCCCATGAGGGCCGGGGGACCGATCAGGTAGCCCACGCGGATGCCCGGGCACACGGTCTTCGAGAACGAGGAGGCGTAGACCACGTGGTCGGACTCGTCGAGGGAGAGCATGGTGGGGACGCTCTCGCCCTCGAAGCGCAGCTCGACGTAGGGGTCGTCCTCGAAGAGCACGAAGTCGTAGCGCTCGGCCAGGTCGACCAGGCGGCGGCGCTTCTCGAGTGAGAGCGTGCACCCGGCCGGGTTGTGGAAGCTCGAGATGATGTGCGCGAGCTTCGGCCGGGCACCCTCCTCGAGGGCGGCCTCGAGCGCCCCGACGTCGATCCCGTCGGCCTCGAGGGGGATGGTCATGAGATCGGCGCCCATGTTCCGCAGGCCGAGCAGCGTCCGGTCGTAGGTCGGGGCCTCGACGACCACGAGGTCGCCGGGGGAGACGAGGTGACGGAACAGGAAGTCGTCGGCCTGGAGCGAGCCGTTCGTGGCCAGCACACGGTCGGTGTCCACGCCCTGGCGCTGGGCGATCCACTCGCGCAGAGGTGCGTAGCCCCACGCGTTGCCGTAGGAGAAGGCGCCGGCCGGGTCCTCCGAGAACGCTCGGTCCGCGGCCACGCGGAGGTCGTCGACCGCGACGATGTCGAGGGAGGGCGCTCCGCGCGCGAAGGAGATGGTGTCCGTCGTGCCCACGAGGGGCCGAACGCTACAACGCCCGGGCGTAGAGGCGCTCGGTCACCCGGTAGCGGTGGACGGCGCCCGTTCGGCAGCCTGGGCAGAGGCCGCATATAGGATCACCGCGAGAGCGCCGAGCAGGGGGACACGTAGGGCCCCTTCCATGGGCGGTCGACTGTACTGATGGACGAGCGACGACTGAGCGCATCCTTCGAGCGGCTCGACCCCGTGGATCGGGCGATTCTCGAGCTGTCCAAGCGGCGCGGCATGACCGACGACGAGATCGCGGACGTCATGCGCTCGACGCCCACCGCGGTCACCCGGCGGCGCCGTCAGTCGGTCGACCGGATCGCGGTCTGGATGGGTGCCGCGGACGCCGACGACCGCAGGGGCGTGGACCGCGATCTTCACCGTCTTCTTGCGTCGGACGGAGCGACCTCGATCGCCCGCGCCGGCGCCGGCGCGAGAACCGCGACGGAGCCGGCCGGCCGGCGAGGAGGGTGGATCGTCGCGGTGGTGGTGGTGATCGCGCTCGCTGTCCTCGGCGCCGCGCTCGGGATCGGGCTCTCGAGGGCCGGTCAGGGAACCGCGGAGGGGCCGGGGGCACCGGTGGCCACGCCGGAGGCCCGGCGGGCGCCGGCCGGCTCGGGGTCCGGGCCCACGCGTACCGCCCGGCTCACACCGCTCGGAGGTGACGGAGGGCGGTCGAGCGCCGTCGCACGGGTCCGCCCGCGGGCCGGCGGCCGGCGGCTCGAGCTGGAGGTGGGACGACTTCCGGCCGGAGGCGCCCGGTACGGGCTCTGGCTCTTCAACACCCAGGCGGACGCGGTGGCGCTCGCCGCCTTCCGTCGCGTCCCGCTCAGCCTGTCCGTGCCGCTTCCCGACGACGCGGCCCGCTACCGCTACATCGACGTCTCCGCCGAGCCCAGGGACGGCAACGCCAACCACTCCGGCCGCTCGCTCCTGCGGGTGCCCACCGCGGCGCTGCTCTCGACGAGCTGATGGCCGTGGCCACGGGGTGCTGGTCCGCATGATCTCGCCAGATAGCCGGCTCGACGAAGAAGCGACCGCTCGCCTCCGGTGGGGTCCACGTGTGGCTGGCCGACGTCGACGCGGCGGCCGGGCGTGGAGCCGAGCCGGAAGACCTCTCGCGTGAGGAGCGGGCCCGGGCCGCGCGACTGCGCTTCGACGTCGATCGCGGGCGGTTCGTGGTCCGCCGGACGCTCCTGCGCCGGCTGCTCGGGGACTACCTCGGGGTGGCGCCCGCGGAGTTCGTCCTCGAATCGGAGGAGCGGGGCAAGCCGCGGGTGGTGTCCTCGGACCGCACCGCGTCCCTCGAGCTCAGCCTGTCCGCGTCCGGCGGCCTGTGCGTCTACACGTTCGCGCCGGGACGGGCGGTGGGGGTGGACCTCGAGCTAGTCCGAGCCGACCTCGACGTGATGTCCGTGGCCCGTCGGGCGCTCCCGCGGGAGAGGGCGGACCTACTCGAGGCGCTCCCACCGCGGCTGCGCCCTGCGGCGTTCTTCGCCGACTGGGTGGACGTCGAGGCGAGGGTCAAGCTCTCCGGCGAGGGCCTGGCC
>JBPCRE010000031.1:0-3019 GCA_050997195.1 Thermoleophilaceae bacterium | reverse complement strand
GTGGGGGCCGCGGCGTTCCTCTCCCACCCCGCAGGAAAAACCACAAAACCCCCCTCGGGGTCCCCTGCGGTGGGCGCCAGACCGAGGAGGTGTTCGGCGTGGCGGCGGGCTCCGAGATCCGAGCTCTCCGCCCCGAGCATCCGGCAGAGCTCCTCGATCACCTCCTCCTCGCCGAGGCGCTCCACGCGCGTCTCGGCCAGCTCGCTACCCGCCTCCTTGTGGATGCGGAAGTGGCGATCGGCCACCGACGCGATCTGGGGCAGGTGGGTGATGCAGAGCACCTGCCGCTCCGCCCCGAGGCGGCGCAGGCGCTCTCCGACCGTCCGGGCGGTCTGGCCGCCGATCCCGGCGTCGACCTCGTCGAAGACGAGCGTGGCCGCGCTTCCCTCGCTCGCGACGCCCATGAGGGCGAGCATCACACGCGAGAGCTCGCCGCCCGAAGCGGTGTCGCGAAGGTGCGTGGGCGCCACCCCGGGGTTGGGCGCGATGAGGAACTCGGCCTGCTCGGCACCGCCCGAGCCGAGGGCGGGACGCCGTGGCAGCTCGACGGCGAAGGAGGCGCCGTCCATGGCGAGCGCCCCGAGCTCGGCCTCGACGCTCGCGGCCAGGCGGGGCGCCGCCTCGGTCCGCGACGTGGTGAGCGCCGCGGCCTCGCGGCCCTCCTGGGCCCCGGCCGCGGCCAGCGCCGCCTCGAGCTCCTCCACCGCGGCTTCGGCACCCTCGAGCCCGTCGCGCTCGACGCGGCATTGCTCGGCGTGGGCCAGGACGGCGGCCACCGAGCCTCCGTGCTTGCGCTTGATCCGCTCGTAGGCGTCGAGACGCTCCTCGACCTGCTCGAGTCGCCCCGGCTCCGCCTCGAGGCCCTCGGCGTAGCTCCTCAGCTCCGTGCCGAGATCCTCGGCCTCGAGGCGCAGCGCGCGCATTCGCTCGGCCAGGGCGTCGAGCTCGGCGTCGACCCCGGCCACGTCGTCGGCCAGCCGCTCGCCCTGGGCAAGCAGGGTGGCGAGCGCCGGGGAGTCGGTGTCCTCGGGGACGAGCGCCTCGGCCCCCGCCCCGGCGGCGGCCCGCAGGGCGTCAAGCCGGCGCAGCCGCTCGCGGGCGCCGAGCAGCTCGGCCTCCTCCTCCTCGGAGGGCGCGAGCGCCTCGATCTCGGAGATCTCGAAGAGGAGAAGATCCCGGTCGCGGTCGCGGGCGCCCGTCCGCGCGTGCAGCTCCTCGAGCTCGCGTCGCAGATCGCGCACGCGCCGGTGCACGTCGGCGAAAGCGGCTCGAGCGGCGAGGTGATCGGGGCCGCAGAAGCCGTCGAGCGCCTCGAGCTGGGCCGAGGCGAGCGTGAGGCGCCTGTGCTCGTGCTGGCCGTAGAAGGCCACGAGCCGGCTGCCGAGCTCCCGGAGATCCGCCGCGGTGGCGCTGCGGCCCTGGACGAACGCTCGGCTGCGCCCCTCGACGGCCACCCGGCGCCCAAGCACGAGCTCCGCCTCCCCGTCGGGGAGCCGCTCGCGCAGATCGCTCAGCTCGGGTCCCTCGAGCAGTCCCGGCGGGAGCTCGAAGACGCCCTCGACGTAGGCCTCCGCGGCTCCGGCCCGGACGATGCCGGACCGCGGCTTTCCCCCGAGCAGGAGATCGAGGGCATGGGCGAGCATGGTCTTCCCCGCGCCGGTCTCCCCGGTGATGGCGTTCAGCCCGGGCCCGAGGCGGAGCTCGGCCCGCTCGATGAGCAGAAGGTTCTCGACGCGCAGCTCAAGGAGCATGTTGCACCGGTCTAGCAGTCGAGTCCGACGGAACGAGGGGTTGGTGTCCGAGACGTGGCGCGCCCGTTACGCGCCCGCCGCCATTGGGGGCGAACGCGCACCCTCACTCGCATCTCGGGGCGACGATGCACATTCGTTGCTGGCCACGGGGGCCTCTCGATCTCTCATAACTGCTCCAAAAGAGCTTGGGTGAACGAGGATCCCGTAGCGGCGCACGGAGGACGGGCTAACCTCACAGTGAAGTCCATGTCGCGGATCCTCTTCACGATGCTCGGCGCCACGTTCCTCTGTGGCCTCGTCGCATCACCGGGAGCGGAGCGCAGGCGCGGTCTTTCGTTTCACCCCTTCCAGCGGGGGATCCGACCTTCTGCAACTCGGTAATCCGCGTACAGAGGGGCTCCGGGCCAGAAACGTTGATCGGCGGCCCTCCTTCAGAAGCGCCCGACTTCGCGGCACCCTAAGTCTCGAAACCGCGCCGGCGGCCGTAAAGGCCTCAACCCGCCACAAGAGGTAGGACAGATGAAGAGGACCATTATGACCGCGAGTGTCTTGATCGGACTGTTCGCACCCACCACAGCCGAGGCTGCCACCCTCACCTACGGCCGCGTCAAGGCCGCCGTGCAGACGCGAGCCGATGCGCTCGCCCGCCAGCGCACCACGGTCAACGCCGTGCTCCGACAGAGCCCTCTTCGCTACTACGCCCAAGCGCGATGGAGCTTCGTTGACCCCACTGGTTGCAAGGGGTGCGAGTTCGACCCGGAAACCTTCGAGCTCCGAGACGGTCCGATCACCAGGAGCTGCTTCGCGGAGTTCTCGGCGCGCGGCTCAACGCGCTCGCGCAGGGTCACGGTGTCCATCCGTAGTCAAACCTGCAACTAGCCCGGATCGTTCACCAGCGCTCGGCCCCGGCGGCTAGCTGAGGCCGAAGATACGTCCTCCTGAGCAGGGAGAATGCGTGGTGTCGAAGCCCGCAAACCCTGCCCAGGAGGATCACCTTGAGGGTGACACAGAACCACTGCATGGAGAAGGTAGAAATCACGGCGGACGGAGACGGGTTGGTGTCGCGCTCGGGCACCGCGCTGATCGCCGAGCTCACCGATCGCCTCGGGCTCACAAGCGCCCTCTCGGAGGCCTTCGCCGACACGCGCGAGCGCGCCGGCGGCCACGACCGCGGGCGCGTCCTGCGCGATCTCGCGCTGAGCCTCGCCGACGGCGGCGACTGCCTGGCCGACCTCGGCGCCCTGCGCGAGCAGCCCGAGCTCTTCGGG
>JBPCRE010000018.1:0-19964 GCA_050997195.1 Thermoleophilaceae bacterium | reverse complement strand
GCCTTGAACCCAGCCGCGGCCCGACGGGCGCCCACGCGCGAGCTCGGCAGCAGCAGTCCGGGGCGATCCTCCCAGCGACCGGGCTCCTCAGCCCCCCGATTCACAACTATGAACGGCTCGGGCCCGGTGCGGGCCAGCCTTGCCGCCATCACCGCCGCAAGGGAGGGTTCCACCGACGGCGTGGCCACCAGCACCACGTGGTCGGCCACGGAGGTGAGCGAGGCGAGGGAGGCTCCGTAGGCCCCGTCGATCACGAGCGGAGCGAGGCAGGTGGCTGCCACGGTGAGAGCGGAATGCTCCGAGGCGTCGAGCAGGCAGAGTCGCCCCGCCGCACGCACGGGGCCGATGTCGCGCGCCGATAGCTCCCGGCCCAGGCGCGCGGCGGACCCGCCGCGAAGTGAACCGGCGCCCGACGGGCGGGGAGAGAGCACGATGGCCGCTCCCTCGGGGTCGCGGCCCGCCAGCTCGGCGCCGAGCCACCGCGCGAGCGTGCTCGCGCCGCAGCGGGGCGCCAGCGCGATGACCGCGACCACCGGGTGTGCGACCTCGCGGAAGAGCGGCTCTGGCAGCGCGGCGACGGGCTCTCCCGTGGCCGGCCCGTCTGACTCGACGGGCTCGACGAGCCAGTCCTTCGCGCGGGTGAGCGCACCCGTCATCCACCCTGGAGGCAGGAGGCCGGGCCCACTCATCCCTCGACCACCGTGGCTTCCGCGTGCACCTCGAGCCGCTCGGCCACCGCCGCCAGCGGCGAGGGCGGGTGCATGCGGACCTCGACGTGCCCGCCGGACACCTCGACGCGCATCCGCACGCGCGAGGACTCGGGCACGGCATCGCGCGCGCCCCGGCGCGCGTCGCCTCCCCCCGCCAGCGCGAGCGCGCCCGCCTCGGCCGCGCTGCCGGCCAGGACGGAGGCGTAGCCCACGGCTAGGAGCTGGAAGATGATCAGCCCGAGGAGGAGGAGCGCGGGCAGCGCGCCGAAGAGCTCAACGCTCGCCTGACCACGCTGACCCTCGGCGGCCGCTCGAACCAAGCCCCTCACGGGCCTGCCCCCAGAGAGGCGGTGGCCGAGACCGCCACCGGAGCGCTCCAGAGGTGGGACAGGAGCGGCATCCGGACGCTGACCCGGACGCCGCCCTCGCTCCGGGCGTCGACCTCGAGGCCGCGCTCCAGGCCGTCCGAGAGCGCCGTGCGCGCGGCCGCCTCACCGTCCTTGCCGACCACCTCCGCTCGCGCGGCCACCCGCGCCGCGTTGGCGCACTGCCAGGCGGTGTGGCCCGCGAGGGCGAGCTGCCAGACGACGGCGCCGACGATGAGCACGAAGGGCAGGACGCCGAGCATCTCCACCGACGCCTGGCCCCGCTCGGAGGGCCCGAGGCTCGAGAAGGGGGGCGCGAACACCTCGACAACGATCCGCCGCCGCCCGCCTCCGGACAACGAGCGCCCGTAACGAAGGGGCTACGAGACCGTGAAGACTCTGACTACGCGCGGCGCGCGAAGACCCAGAACACCGCGTAGGAGCTGACCCCGAGCAGGGCGAGCCAGGCGAGAACCCCCACACCGCCCAGCGACATCAGCCGCGTGGTCGCGGCGAAGGTGAGCACGGCGACGCCCAGGGCGACGTAGAAAACCACGCGCTGGCGCTCCTCCAGGCTGTCGAGGGTGAAGGTGCGGTGCTCGCGGTAGAGGCGAAACCCGAAGAAGGCGATGGCCGTGAAGAAGCCGATGCTGAGGATGGTCAGCGTCACCTCTATCGTCGAACCGCCCCCGGGCAGCACGCTGAGGGCCAGCGCCACGAGCAGGATGACGCCGACGTTGCGGGCGGTGGTCACCTCTTGACCTTAGTGTTGCCTCCGCTCAAAGCCGTGCCGCCGTCATGCCGATTCGCCGACAGGCCACTGCTCCCGGTGGTAGCCCATGTCCCAGAACATCCACTCGTAGCGGCTCGTGGTGGCGAAGTGGCGCGCGGCGCTCGACCGCTGGGCCGAGCTGAGCTCGGGTCCGAGGCGGTCGGTGAGAGCGAGCACGGCGCGCACGACGTCACCAAACTCCTCGCCGCCGTAGGCTTCGATCCAGCGGGCGTAGAGCGGATCGGGTGACCCTTGCGCGAGCAGCGCCTTTCCGACCTTCCAGTAGATCCAGTAACAGGGCAGCACCGCGCCGAGCAGATCGCTGAAGGAGCCCCCGTACGCGGTCGCGAGGAGGTAGCTCGTGTAGGCGAGGGTGGTGGGAGCCATCGGCGTACGCGCAACGTCTTCCTCGCTCCAGCCCAACTCGGCGAAGAAGCTCGCGTGCAGGGAGCGCTCAGCGGCGATCGCCCCACCCGCATGCTCGTTGAACATGGCGATGTCCGCCTCCGCCGGCGCCCGCGCCGCGGCGATGCTCAGCGCCCGCGCGTACTCGCGCAGGTAGTGGGCGTCCTGGACGACGTAGAACCCGAACGCCGCCCGCTCGAGCGAGCCGTCGGCGAGTTCGACGAGGAACGGGTGATCCAGGATCGCCTCGTAGGTGCCCTCGATCCCCGACCACAGCTCGGCGGTGAAATCCGCGTCTCCCATCAGACGATCGCGCCGGTGGCGGCGAGCACCAGCACCAGGGCCCCGAGCGCGATGCGGTAGGCCACGAACACTCCCGTCGTGTGGGTCACCAGAAAGCGGAGCAGAAAGGCGATGGAAGCGTAGCCCACCGCGAACGCCAGCAGGGTGGCCAGCAGGAGCGCCACCGCACCCACCTGCCGACCGTCCGTGCCCTCGACGATGGCACGGAGCTCGAAGAGGCCCGACAGCACGACGGCGGGCACCGAGAGCAGGAAGGAGAACCGGGCCGCCGCCGCCCGGTCGAGACCGAGGAAGAGGCCCGCACTGATGGTGGCTCCCGAGCGCGAGACCCCGGGCACCAGCGCCGCGGCCTGGGCGAAGCCGAGCACCACACCGTCGCGCAGCGACAGGGACTCGACCGCACGGGTCCGCTTGCCCACCCGCTCCGCGAGGAGGAGCACGAGGCCGAGCACGATCAGCGTGGTCCCGCTCAGGTACAGCGAGCGCGCCCCGCTCTCGATCTGCTCCTTGAAGATGAGCCCGAACACCCCGATGGGCACGGTCCCGACGAGGATGTACCAGCCGAGGCGGGCGTCGGTCTGCGCTCGCGCCCGGGGGCTGGTGAGCGATGCGAGCCACGCCCGTCCGATCCGGGCGAGGTCCTCGCGAAAGAAGATGAGCACGGCCGCCATGGTCCCGAGCTGGGTCACGGCCGTGAACGCGGCGCCGGGGTCCTCCCAGCCCACGAAGGCGGGGACGATGCGCAGGTGAGCGGTGCTCGAGATGGGCAGGAACTCGGTGAGCCCCTGGACCACCCCGAGCACGATGGCCTCGAGGAGCGACATGGCGAGGCGCCACCCTAGTGGCGCGCCGGCGTTGCTAGGGCCCGCCTATCCCTGAGCGTCGGCGAAGCGCCGCCGCGAGGTCTCGATCTCCTCCCAGGCGTCCTCGCGAGAGAACCAACCCTCGACGGTGCTCGTCTTCTGCTCCAGGTCCTTGTAGATCGAGAAGAAGTGCCTGATCTCCTTGGTCAGCGGCTCGGCGAGGTCCTCGAGCGTCTCGAGGGTGCTCCAGGTGGGATCGTTCGACGGCACACAGAGGATCTTGTGGTCCGGACCCTTCTCGTCGGCCATCTTGAACAGGGCGATCGGCTTGGCGTCGATCACGCACCCCGGGAAGGTGGGCTCGGAGACGCAGACCAGCACGTCGAGCTCGTCGCCGTCCTCGGCCAGGGTGTCCGGGATGAACCCGTAGTCGGTGGGGTAGACGATCGAGGAGAACAGCAGCCGGTCGAGCTTGATGCCTCCGAGCTCGGGATCCCACTCGTACTTGTTGCGGCTTCCCTTGGGGATCTCCACGAAGCAGGTCACGGGGTCGGACTCGCCGCTCACGCCGCGAGCGTACCCGCCTTGAGGCCACCTCGCCGGCCGGTACCATTCCGGTGATGACCCGTCGCCGCGCAGTCCTGGCCTCCGCCATCAACGTCGTGGTGCTGGCTCTCCTGCTCGCCGCTCCCGCCCTCGCGCACGACAACGGCGAGGGCTTCCTCGGGGAGACCGACGACAAGATCGTGACCGCCTTCTCGCTCGGCGTCCTCATCTTCTTCACGTGCGTGGTGATCCTCGGAAGCGCCATCCAGGGTCGCCTCGAGAAGCGAAAGACGGCCAAGAAGGCCGCATCGCTTCGCCAACGCACCGGCTGGTAGCGCAACTCCGGTGACCGCTCGGCCCGTGGCCTACGAGCGCCGCGGCGCCGCGGCGCTCGTCACCATCGACCGTCCGGAGCGGCGCAACGCCGTGGACGGGCCCACCGCCGAGCTCCTCGCCGAGGCGTTCGAGCGCTTCGAGGCCGACGCCCAGGCCCGGGTGCTCGTGATCAGCGGCGCCGGCGAGGAGGCCTTCTGCGCGGGAGCGGACCTAAAGGCCATGGAGACCTTCCGCGATCGCCTCGACGACCCGGGCGGCCCCCTCGGCTTCACCCGGCGGATCCCCTCGAAGCCCACCGTGGCCGCGGTGTCGGGGTGGTGCCTCGCCGGCGGGCTCGAGCTGGCCCTCTGGTGCGACCTGCGAATCGCCACCCCCTCCGCCACCTTCGGCCTCCCCGAGCGCCGCTGGGGCGTGCCGCTCATCGACGGCGGCACCCAGCGCCTGCCTCGGGTGGTGGGGCTCGGGCGCGCGCTCGATCTGATTCTCACCGGCCGCATGGTCTCCGCGGAGGAGGCCCGCACGATCGGCCTGGTGACCGAGATCGCCGAGCCCGGCGCTCACGTGGCCCGGGCCCTCGAGCTGGCCGAGGCTGTTGCCGCCTTCCCCCAGGAGACCGTGCTCTCCGACCGCCGCGCGGTGCTCGAGGGGCTCGGCACCACGCTGACCGAGGGGCTCGCCCTCGAGGCCGCCCTCGGGCGCGCCTCCTCCCCCACGGGCGAGCGGGGAGCGGCGCGGTTCGCGGCCGGCGAGGGGCGCGGCGGGGCCGGGGTCTAGCGCGATGGAGGATCCGGCCATCGTGGTACGCGACCTGGAGAAGAGCTACGGCTCGACGCCGGCCGTTCGCGGCCTGTCCCTCGAGGTGGCGCGAGGCGAGATCTTCGGGCTCCTCGGGCCGAACGGCGCGGGCAAGACGACCACGGTGGAGATCCTCGAAGGCCATCTGCGCCGCTCGGGGGGAGAGGTGCTCGTGCTCGGCGAGGATCCCGAGCGCGCCGGACAGAGGCTGCGCCGGCGCATCGGGATCGTCCTCCAGGACGGCGGCTTCTACCCGAGGGTCTCGGTACGCGAGGCGCTCGAGCACGTGGCGGGCATCTACCCCTCCCCTCGAGACGTGGCCGAGACCATCGCCCTCGTCGGGCTCGAGGAAGAGGCCGAGGTGCGCGTCCGCGTCCTCTCGGGTGGGCAGCGCCGGCGCCTCGATCTCGCCCTGGCCCTCGTCGGGGACCCGGAGCTCGTGTTCCTCGACGAGCCCACCACCGGCTTCGACCCGGCCGCCCGGCGCCTGGCGTGGGACGCCGTGCGGGCGCTTCGGGGCTCGGGCACCACGGTGTTCCTGACCACGCACTACCTCGAGGAGGCCCAGGCCCTGGCCGACCGCGTGGCCATCGTCAAGGACGGGCGGGTGGTGGCCGAGGGGCCGCCCTCCTCTCTGGGCGGAAGCGACCAGGCGGCCCGCTACCGGGTGGCCTACGAGGAGGACGGGCGCGTGCACGAGCACCTCACCGACGACCCCACGGGCCTCCTGCACCGCCTCACCTCCGAGGCGATCGCCGCCGGGCGGCGGCTCGAGGGCCTATCGGTGACCCGGCCCTCACTCGAGGACGTCTACCTCGAGCTGACCGCCGGGCAGACGGGCGACGGAGACGGGACTCCGGCAGAGGAGGCGCTTCGCCGGTGAGCGCTCTCGGGCTCGCGTGGCGGCAGTTCCGCTTCGAGCGGCGCCTGTTCTGGCGCAATCCGAGCGCCGCGTTCTTCAACTTCCTGCTGCCCCTGCTCTTCCTGGTGCTGGTGGCCTCGGTCTACGCCGACGACCCCGCGCGGCTGGAGGTGCTCGTTCCCGGCATCGCGGGCATGGCCGTCATGGCCACCACCTTCACCGCGCTCGCTTTCAACCTCACCTTCCTGCGCGAGCAGGGAATCCTCAAGCGGATGCGCGGGCTGCCCCTCCCCCCATCCTCCTACCTCGGCGGCGTCCTCGCCTCGGCGGTGGCCAACGCGGTGGCTTCGGTGGTGCTCATCGTGGCCATCGGCCACCTCGCCTACGGGGTTAGCTGGCCCGGGGATCCCCTGGCCCTTCTGGTGTTCACCGCGCTCGGGGTGGTGTGCTTCGGCGCCCTGGGCATCGCGTTCTCCCACCTCATCCCCAACTTCGAGGCGGCCGGGGCGTACGTGAACGTCGTGTTCCTGCCGGTGATCTTCATCTCAGGGGTCTTCTACTCGCCCGAGGCGCTTCCGGGCCCGCTGGCGGCGGCGGCCGAAGTGCTCCCCCTGAAGCATCTGATCGACGGCCTCTCGGGGGCCATCGTGGGAGGCGCCGGGCTGGCCGAGCAGGGTGCGGCCCTCGCGGTGGTGGGAGCGTGGAGCGCCATCGGGGTGGTCCTCGCTCTGCGCTACTTCCGCTGGGAGTAGCCTGGGCCCGCCACCCACCGGCGCGGAGGCTCGCCCTCGAACTCCGCGCTCACGGTGCCGAGCGGGGTCGCCTCGAAGTCCTCGCGCATCAGGCGCATGATGGCGCAGTCCTGTGGCCCCTCGGCGTGAAGATGCCAGGCCGCGAGCACGCCCTCGTGACGGAAGCCGAGCCGCTCGAGGGCCCGAACCGAGCGGGTGTTCGCGGGGTTGACCAGCGCGGTGGCGCGGATCAGCCCGAGCCGCCGAAAGGCGAGCGCGAGCACGAGGGCCTTCGACTCCGTGTTCGCGCCCGAGCCCCAGTGCGTGCGGCCGAGCCACGTGCCGACCACCGCTCGACGGTCACGCGTCGAGAGCTCGGTGAGGCCGGTGATGCCGAGGGGACGGTCGTCCTCGTCGACGATGGCGAACTCGAGCCGAGCCCCCGCGCGCCGAGCCGGCCCAAGCGACTCGATGTAGCCGAGCGGCTGCGCGGGGTCGGTGTAGGGGCCCCAGGAGAAGAACCGCGTGACCTCCGGGTCGCTGCCGATCTCGTAGAGCGCCGGGGCGTCCTCGCGGGTGGGATAGCGGAGAGAGAGCCTCGGCCCGCGCACCACGAGGGCGTCGTTCACAGCTTGAGCGCCGGACCGTTGGCCCGGAGCCAGCGCTCCCGCTCGCGGGTCTCCGGCGTGCGCTCGGCGAGCAGGCTCCAGAAGCGCTCCGAGTGGTCGGGCACGGCGAGGTGGGCCACCTCGTGCTCGATCACGTAGCCGAGGATGGCCTCGGGAGCCAGCAGCAGGCGCCAGTTGAAGCTCATGGTGCCCGACGAGGAGCAGCTCGCCCAGCGAGTGCGCTGGCTGCGGATGGACAGGCGCGTGTAGCTCCCGCCGGCGCGAGCCGCCGCCTCGGCGAGCCGAGGCCCGATCTCCGCCGCAGCGCAGCGCCGGTACCACCCCTCGAGCGCCTGCCGCACCGCGTCGGGACCACCCGGCGCTCCCACGGTCACCCAGAGCTCGTCGCCCGCGCGGCGAACGTGAGCGCGCCGGCGGCCCTTCTCCACCCGCACGGCGAGGCCGAGCTGGCAGCCGAGGTAGGGAACCGTCCCCCCGTCCTCGAGCCTGGCCACCGGGCCGGAGCGACGCGCCTGCTCGTAGCGGCGCAGCGTGCGCTCGATCCACCGGCGCTTCTCCTCCACCAGCGGCGCCGCCCGCCGCAGCGGCACCCTCCTGGGCAGCACGACCTCCACCCCGTCGGCCGAGACCTCCACGCGCGCGTGACGCGCCCGATTCGAGCGCCGAACGGTGTAGGCGATCTCTGGCATCCGGCCGCCGACTGTAGGAGCGCGCTCGGGCGGAGCGACTCGGTGCATGAGCGACGCACGAGCTCTTCGGTCACGAGCGGCCCTCCGCTGGGTCACGCCGTGGCGGACCGAGCCCGAGCACTGTAACCGTCCCGCCTCCTTGAGCCTGGCCGCCGGTCCCGCTCGACGCGCCTCCCGGTAGCGGCGCAGCGTGCGCGTCCGGCCGGTGACGGTAGGAGCGAGGGCGGCCGGAGCCAAGCAACGTCCAATCCGACACCACCGCACAGGATCACCGCGACTCCCGATCCCGCGGCGACGCCGCGCCGGGCGACACCCCCCACGCTCGCTCTCAGATACGACAAGAAAGGTGACTGTGAGACACGAAAAGTGACTGTGAGCCACATTTCTTGTCGTATACGAGAGCGGCCTCGACACCAACCCGGCCGCCGCCGGGACAACCCGGCGCGGGGCGACTCCGGAAGCCCCGTAGACGGTCGACGGTGGGTCCCCGAGACCCGACGGTCACGGCGGCGCGAAGTCTCGTCCCGCCACGTGACGATCGTGAGACGACAGTCCGGGCCCGCCCCCAACAGGGCGACGGGCTCGCCTACGGTCCAGTCCGTGGGACGCAACCGCAGCTACCTCGACAGGGCGCACGCGCCAGCCGGCCGGTGGCGTGATCGCTACTTCTGTGAATGGGGGATCGTCGTCGGCGATCGGGTACGGCGGACGCGGGTCGAGCAGGGCCTTACGCTGGAGAAGCTCAGAGAGGTCGTCGAGAAGCCCGAAGGAGGTGGCTACAGCGGCGGGTACTTCTCACGCCTCGAGCGCGGGTGGGCGAGCGCGCCGCTCTACGTGTACATCGCCCTCGCGGAAGCGCTCGGACTTGTGCCCGGACGGCTGCTCGGCCCCGACGACGCGCACAAGCCCGTGAGCGAGGCCGAGATGACGCTCCTCAACGTGCTCCGGGAGCTCTCGATCTCGCCTTCCGAAGCCATCGTTGTCTTGACCGCGGATGCTCGCCCCGACGGGGCGCCGGCTCAGTCGATGTAGTCGTAGGCGGGGATGGTCAGGAAGTTGACGAAGGTCTCGGTGCCGAGGGCCACGCCCTCGAACAGGTGCTTCGACTCCTCGGCGCGGCTCTGGGCGAAGAGCTCGTCGCCCACCTCCTCGCGGATCTTCTCGAGCTCCTCCTCCTCCCATCGGCGCACGAGCTCCTCGGTCACCAGCGGCCCGCCCTCGGCGAGGGTCACGCCGTGGCGGATCCAGTGCCACACCTGAGAGCGCGAGATCTCGGCCGTGGCGGCGTCCTCCATCATGTTGTGGATGCCGGCCGCCCCGTTGCCGCGCAGCCAGGAGGATATGTACTGGATGCCGACGTTGATGTTGTCGCGGAGGCCCTCCTCGGTCACCTCGCCCGGAGTGGCCTCCACGTCGAGGAGGTCCGCGGCGCTCACCGACACGTCCTCGCGCTTTCGCTCGAGCTGGTGCTCGCCGTCGCCGATCACCTTCTCGAACTCGGCGCGCGCGGTCGCGACCGTGTCGGGGTGCGCCACCCAGGTGCCGTCGAAGCCGTCGCCCGCCTCGCGCTCCTTGTCCTCGGCCACCTTGGACAGCGCGCCCTCGTTGATCTCGGGCTTCCGCCGGCTCGGGATGAAGGCCGCCATGCCGCCCATCGCGTGCGCCCCCCGGCGATGGCAGGTGCGCACCAGGAGCTCGGAGTAGGCGCGCATGAAGGGCACGGTCATCGTCACCTTCGAGCGGTCGGGCTGCACGAACTGCGGGCTGTGCCGGAAGCTCTTGATGGCCGAGAAGATGTAGTCCCAGCGCCCGGCGTTCAGGCCGGCGGAGTGCTCGCGCAGCTCGTAGAGGATCTCGTCCATCTCGAAGGCCGCCGGGAAGGTCTCGATGAGCACGGTGGCCCTGATGGTGCCGCGATCCAGGCCGAGCGCCTCCTGGGCGTGGACGAACACGTCGTTCCACAGCCGGGCCTCGAGGTGCGACTCCATCTTCGGGAGGTAGAAGAACGGGCCCGAGCCCTGGTCGAGGAGCGCCCGGGCGTTGTGGAAGAGGAAGAGCCCGAAGTCGAACAGCCCCCCGGCGATCGGCGTGCCGTCCACGAGCACGTGCTTCTCGGTCAGGTGCCATCCGCGGGGGCGGATGAGCATGGTGGCGATGTCCTCGTTCAGCCGGCGCACGTCGCCGTCCCCGGCGTCGAACTCGATCGTGCGGTTCACGGCGTCCAGGAGGTTCAGCTGCCCGCCCACCACGTTGGCCCAGGTGGGCGAGAGCGAGTCCTCGAAGTCCGCCATCCAGCCGTCGGCGCCCGAGTTGAGCGCGCCGATGGTCATCTTCAGATCGGTCGGCCCGGTGATCTCGACCCAGCGCTTGCGGAGCGCCGGCGGGGCGGGAGCCACCTCCCAGTCGCCCTCGCGGACCTCGCGCGTGTCCTCGAGGAAGTCGAGGGTGCCGCCGTGGTCGAGCGCGGCCTGGCGCTCGGCCCGGCGGAGCAGCAGCTCGTGGCGGGTGGGCTCGAAGCGGCGGTGCAGACCGGCCACGAAACCCAGGGCCTCCGCGCTCAGCACCTCGGCGTGGCGGCCCTCCACCGGCCCGCCGATCTCCACTCCCTCGACCTGCGCCGCGCTCGCCATCCGCTCTCCCCTCTCGCCGTGGACCCGAGGGGTGATCCTACGGGCGCTCGCCGCGTATCGACATGGCGAGCAGCTCGACGGGGTGGAAGACGGGCATCGGCCGCTCGAGCTCGTCGAGGTGGGATTTGATCTGCAGCGAGCAGCCCGGGTTGCCGGAGGCCACCGCATCGGCGTCGGTGGCGGCGAGGTTTCCGGCTTTGCGCTTCCCGAGCTCGGCGGCCGGCTCGGGGTTGACCATGTTGTAGACGCCCGCGGAGCCGCAGCAGATCTCCCACTCGTCGGGCTCGACCAGCTCGAGCCCCGGAATGCCCTTGAGGAGCTTGCGCGGCTGGGCGCGGATCTGCTGGGCGTGGGCCAGGTGGCAGGCGTCGTGGTAGGCCACCCTGAGCGGGACGGGATGGCGCTCGGCGCGGGGCTCGAGCTCGGCCAGGAGCTCGGAGACGTCGCGCACCTTCTCCGAGAAGCGCTCTGCGCGCTCCGCCCACTCGGGGTCGTCGCGCAGCTGATGGCCGTAGTGCTTGACCGCCGAGCCGCAGCCGGCGGCGTTGATCACGAGGTGATCGCAGTCCTCGAAGGCCACGATGGTCTGCTTGGCGAGCGACGAGGTCTCCTCCTCGCGGCCCCCGGTGTGGTACATGAGCGCGCCGCAGCAGCGGGGATCGGGCGGCGCGTAGACCTCATAGCCCTCGGCGGCGAGCACCTGCGCGGTGGCCACGTTGACGTGGCGGAAGAACACCCGCTGCACGCAGCCGAGCAGCAGGCCCACGCGGCCCCGCCTCTCCCCCACGGCGGGAATGACCTCCGGCATGGGCTTGAGCGCTCCCCTCAGGGTCACCTCGGGGGCGAGCTGCTCCATGGAGCGCAGGCGCGGGAAGCGCTCGAGCAGGCCGGTGCGGGCCACCAGGCGGTCGAGGCCCAGGCGGCGGTAGGCGATGAGCCCCGGCGCCAGCGCACGGAGGCGGCCGGGGCGCGGGAAGGTCTCGAACAAGAGCCGGCGGAAGAGCCGGTCGGCCGGCTCACGCTCGTGGTGGCGGTCCACCTGCTGGCGGGTGTCCTAGATCAGCTTGTCGTACTGCACGCCCGACGGGCAGGACGTGACGCAGGCCATGCACCCGAGGCAGTTGTCGAAGTGTCCGACCATCGTGGGCGTGAGCTCGGAGCCCTCCTCGAGGCCGCCCTTCATGAGCACGATGCGCCCGCGCGGGGAGTCCATCTCCTCGTCCCAGAGCATGTAGGTGGGACACGTGGGCAGGCAGAAGCCGCAGTGCACGCAGTCCTCGATGAGGTGGCTCTCCGGTGGGCGCACGTCGTCGAAGGCCCGCCGCTCCGGCGGGGCCAGGGACAGGCTCGCCGGGTCCTGGGAGCCCTGCTCCGGGGTCACCTCCTCGGCGGCCATCAGATGCCTCCCACGAACACCCCGGGGCGGCACACGCCCTGGGGGTCGAAGCGCGCCTTGGTGCGGCGCATGAGGGTGAGGGCGCCGGGGTCGGTGGGGCCCCAGGGATCCACCGCGGCGCGAACCTCCCGGGGCGCGTCGAGCACCACGCAGGGGTGCGGGGCGAGCTCCCGCCGGAGCTCCTCCACGCCGGCCACGAGGTCGCCCTGCTCGAGGCGCACCCACGAGAGCCCGAGCGCCGCGCGACCCACCACCGAGGCCCCGAGCCGCTCCGCCGCGGAGAACACCGCACGCAGCCCGCTCTGCACGCCCGAGACGCGCACCACCGCTCCCTCCGAGGAGCGCTGACCGGCCCGCTGGGCCTCCCAGAGCGCGTCGTCGTCCTCGACGGCTTCGGCTTCGAGGCCCTCCGCGTCCATGCGCTCGAGGGCGGCCTCGGCCTGGCGAGCGGCCGTGGTGCCGCCGAAGCGGGCGAGCACCGTGCCGCGCCCGTCCTCGAGGCGCACGTCGAGGCACTCCATCTCCATGCGGGCGTGAGCCATCGATGAGGCGGCGCGGGCCACGGCGTCGAGGTCGTGGCTCGCACCCAGGGCGGTGGCCGTGGTGGGCGCGCGCGGGTGCAGGCGCACCGAGACCCCGAGGATCACGCCGAGCGTGCCGAAGGCGCCGGTGAAGAGCTTGGCCAGGTCGTAGCCGGCCACGTTCTTGATGACCTTGCCTCCCGAGTGGGCGAGCGTGCCGTCGGAGAGGGCCGCCGTCATCCCGATCACCAGGTCGCGGGGACCGCCGTAGCGGTGGCGAAGGGGGCCAGAGTCCCCGGCGGCCATGATGCCACCGACGGTGGCCGCCTCGCCCGCCCCGAGCGGCGGGTCCAGCGCCATCATCTGGCCGGCGCCGGCGAAGACCTCCTGCGCACGCCCGAGGGGCACGCCCGCCTCGAGCACGGCCGTGAGATCGCCCTCGTTGTGCTCGGTGATCGCGTCGAGCCCCGAGAGGGAGAGCTCGACGTCGGGATCCTCGACCGGATGGCCCCAGTCGAGCTTGGTGGCGCCCCCCACCGCGCGTACGCGCCGGCCCTCGGCCCCGGCCGCCCTCAGGAGCCGCGCCGCATCGTCCTCCGAGGTGGGCCGCTCGGTGGTCGCGGTGGCCACCCCTAGAAGCGCTCGGCCAGGCCGGCGGCCTCGAGCGGGTGCTGGCGGTAGGGGCCCGGCACCTCGCCACAGAGCCGCGGTGTGGGCATCACCTTGCCGGGGTTGGCGAGGCCCCCGGGGTCGAACGAGCAGCGAAGCTTCTGGAACGCGGCCAGGTCCGGCTCGGAGAACATCTTCGGCATGTGCTTCTTCTTGTCGACGCCCACCCCGTGCTCGCCGGTGATCGAGCCCCCGGCGTCCAGGCACGCGTCGAGGATGCGGGCCGAGAGCTCCTCGGCACGCTCTGCCTCGCCCTCCTTGGCCCCGTCGTAGCAGATGAGGGGGTGGAGGTTGCCGTCCCCGGCGTGGAAGACGTTGGCTACCTGGAGGCCGTACTCGGACTCGAGGTCGGCGATCTGGCCGAGCACCTCGGAGAGCTTGGTGCGGGGGATCACGCCGTCCTGCACGAAGTAGTTGGGCGCGATGCGGCCCATGGCCGCGAACGCGGCCTTGCGCGCCTTCCAGATGAGCGCGCGCTCCTCCTCGCTCTCGGCCACCCGGATGCCCGTGGCTCCGTTGCTCTCGCAGATCTCCATGACCTCGTCGAAGCGCGCCTCACACTCGGCGAACGAGCCGTCGAGCTCGACGGTGAGCGCGGCGCCCGCGTCGGTCGGGTAGCCCACGCCGGTGGCCGCCTCGGAGGCCTGGATGCAGAGCTGGTCGGCCATCTCGATCGCGCCGGGCACCACGCCGGCGGCCACGATGTCGGTCACCGTCTTGCCGGCGTCGTCGGTCCCCTCGAAGAAGGCCACGAGCGTGCGCACGTCCTCGGGCGAGGGGATGACCTTGAGCGTCATCTTGGTGCACACCCCGAGCGTGCCCTCGGAGCCGACGAAGGCGCCCAGCAGGTCGTAGCCCGGCTGGTCGAGCTCCTTGCCCCCGAGCTGCGCCACCTCCCCGTCGGGGAGCACGACCTCGAGCCCCGTCACGTAGTTGGTGGTGAAGCCGTACTTGAAGCAGTGCGCCCCGCCCGAGTTCTCGGCCACGTTGCCCCCGATGGTGCACACGATCTGGCTCGAGGGATCGGGTGGGTAGAAGTGCCCGTCGGGGCCCACCGCGTTCGACACCGCGATGTTGGTCACGCCGGGCTCCACCACCACGCGCTGGTTCTCGATGTCCACCTCCAGGATGCGCTTGAGCCGCGAGAGCGCTATGACCACGCCGTCCTCCACCGGCAGTGCGCCGCCCGAGAGCCCGGAGCCCGCGCCGCGGGCCACGAAGGGCACGCCGGCGCGATGGCAGGCCGCGACCACCTTCTGGACCTCCTCGGCCGAGCCCGGCAGCACCACGGCGCCGGGCGTGGCGCTCCAGTGCAGCAGGCCGTCGGACTCGTAGGTGCGCAGCGCCTCGGGCTGGGTGACCACGTGCCGCTCGCCGGTGATCCGCGCCAGCTCCTCCACGAGGACGCCGACGTTCACAGGCTCCGTTCCCATCCGCTCATCACGACGGCCAATCATGGCGCATGGACTCCGCGGGCGGTCCCGGTGGTGCCGGGCGGGCCGGGGCTACCCGCCGCCGCTCGGCTGGGCCTTGATGACCATCCAGTCGAGCACGGGCGTGGACTGGAGGTAGACGAGCACGCACATGATGAGCACGAGCAGGATGCTCCATCCCACCACGCGGCGGAAGAGGTCCCCCTCCTGGCCGGCCATGCCCACGGCGGCCGCGCCGATGGCCAGGTTCTGCGGCGAGATCATCTTACCGAGCACGCCCCCGGAGGAGTTGGCGGCGGCCATGAGGTTGGGCTCGAGGCCCGCCTCGGCGGCGGCCTTGATCTGGAGCGCGCCGAACAGCGAGTTCGAGGATGTGTCGGAGCCGGTCACGGCCACGCCGAGCCACCCGAGCAGTGACGAGATGAACGCGAAGAAGCCACCGGTGGTGGCCGCCAAGGTGCCGAGCGTGAGCGTCTGCCCGGACTGGTTCATGACGTAGGCGAGGGCCAGCACCGCGACGACGGTGAGGATCGCGTACTTGAGCTGGTCGAGGGTCTCCCCGAAGGTCTTCACGGCCCGTCCCAGGCCGATCCGCAGAACGGCCATCGTGATGAGCCCCGACAGCAGCATCAGGGTGCCGGCGGCCTCGAGGATGTTGAGCGTGAAACTCGCCGAAGAGACCGGCTCGCCCTCGGTGTTAAGCACGTTCAGGCCGGGCCAGGCCACCTTGTTCTCCGCGTCCGGCGCCAGCCCGAGGATGGTGCTCGTGGCGCTCGACAGGAGGTCCTTCACCGGCGGGAGCTGCGCGATTCCGAAGACAACGATGATGATGAAGTACGGCGCGTAGGCCTCGATCACCTCGCGCCTCGAGTCGCGACCCGTGCGATCCCGGCGCGCGATCTCCGCCTCCATCTTCGGGTTGTGCCCCTCGGCCCCCGCGGCGGCGGGCGTCGGGCCGCCGGCACCGGCGAACTCGCCCCGGACCGTCTCCGTGGGCTTCCACACCCGGAGGAAGAGCACGAGAGCGCCCGTGGCCGCGAGCGCCGCGACGATGTCGGTGAGCTGCACGGAGATGTAGTTCGAGCACACGAACTGCGCTACTGCGAACACGAAGCCCCCCACCGCCGCGGCTGGCCACGCCTGGCGCACGCCGCGCCCGCCATCGACCATCCCCACGAGGATGAGCGGGACGACGAGCGCGAGCAGCGGCGTCTGACGGCCGACCATGCCGCCGAGATCCTCGACCGGCAGGCCGGTGAGCTCGGAGAGGGTGGTGATCGGGATCGCTATGGCCCCGAAGGCCACCGGCGCCGTGTTGGCCACCAGCGCCGCGGCGGCCGCCTTGATGGGCTGGAAGCCGAGGGCGATCATCATCACCGCGGTGATGGCCACCGGGGTCCCGAAACCGGCCAGTGCCTCGAGCAGGGCGCCGAAGCAGAAGGCGATGATCACCGCCTGTATGCGCTGGTCGTCGGAGATGGCCCCGAAGGAGCGCCGCAGGACCGCGAAGTGCCCGGTCTTGACGGTCATGTTGTAGACCCAGATCGCGGTGATGACGATCCACATGATCGGGAACAGACCGAACACGGCGCCCTCGGAGGCCGAGATCAGCGTCTGGTCGACCGGCATCCTGTAGCCCAGGATGGCGACGAGGATGGCCGTGGCGAGTGCGACGAGCGCGGCCCACTGAGCCGCCATGCGGATGCCTCCGAGCAGGACGAAGAGCACGACGAGCGGGAGTGCCGCGACCAGCGCGGTGATCCCCAGCGAGTCAGCGATCGGCGCGAAACCCTCTGGCTGCTGGTACATCCCCGTCCCTCCGTCCCCCGCGGTGGCCAGTCCGCGACCAGTATGACGCGACCGGCGGCGCTTCGTCCTCAGGTCAGGAGATCATCACCCGAGCTCGGTGTGATCCTCCAGCGCCCCCGCCAGGGCGGTGGCCCTCCGGGCGTCCTCGTACACCCGCGCGACGCCGTGCGCGAGGGCCGGCCACCCATAGCGCGGGCGGCTCACCTCGAGGGCCCGCTGCCCCATCCGGCGCCGGCGCCCCTCGTCGCTCACGGCCTCGACCAGCGCCTCGACCATGGCGTCCTCGCTGTCGGGCTCCACGAGCCAACCCGTCTCGCCCGCGTCGACGATGGTGGTCGGGCCCCACGCGTTGGCGGCGATCACCGGCAGCCCGCAGGCCATGGCCTCCACGAGCACTTGGCCGAACTGCTCGCGCACCGAGGGCAGGACGAGCACGTCGGCGGCGTTCAGGGCGTCCGCGAGCTCCTCGTGCCCGCGCCAGCCCGCGAGGAACACGTCTCGGCTGCTCGTGCCGCGGACGACCTCGAGGGGATGGGCCCCCTCCCACTCCCCCGGGTACCCGCCGAGGAGCACGAGGGGCACGCGGCGGCCGTAGCGCTCGCGGGCGCGGGCGTGGGCGCGGATGAGCAGAGGTATGCGCTTGACCTCGGTGTAGCGGCCCACGTAGAGGAGCACCGGTGGGTCGCCCTCGAAGGCGTCGAGATCCTCGTCGCGGTAGGCCACCGAGCCCGGCACCCCGGACTGGTCCCACCCGCGAGGGTCCTCGACCAGCCACTCGCGCCACAGGCGCCGGCGGGCCGCGCCGAGGGCCGGACGGCGCCGGAAGAGCTCCGGGTCGAGGCCGTTGGCGGCCGCCACCACTCGCCCGGGCTCCACGCCGAGGAGCTCTGGCACCCTCCGCGCGGCGTCGGGGGAGAGCACGAGCAGGCGCTCGCAGCCGCGTGCCCAGCGCCGCATGCGCTCCGCCCAGGCGGTGGCGTGCGTCCACGCCGGCGGAGGGCCCTCCTCGATCTCGCGGAGCATGAGGAGCTCGGTGCCGTGCAGGTGCCCCACGCGCGGCACGTCGGGGAAGAAGCGCTCGGCGGCCTCGTGGATCGGGGTGAGGTGGTGCAGGTGGAGCACCTGGGCCTCCCCTCCCCCCGCCCGCTCGAGCGCTCGCGCCCAGGCGGCCACCAGGCGCTCGTAGCCGGGGTGGTCCACCTCGGCGAACACGCGGTCCGGGGCCCCGGCCCGGTCCTCGTAGGAGGGCTGGAACGGCGGGTCGGCGGCCAGCGGGTCGGGTGCCGCCAGCGCGGCGGTGTAGTCCACCGTGTGGAGATCGGCGATCCCCGAGAAGAAGGTACCCGCGTGCGAGGTCTCGCCCGCGGCGCCCAGGGAGCCGGCCAGGAGCGTCACGTCCCACCCCGCCGCCGGAAGAAAACGGGCGAGGTAGCGCGCCACCTGCGAGGAGCCCCCCCGCGGGAAGAACAGCAGCGCCATGAGCACGCGCGCCCGTGCGTCGGGGCGCGGGGCTGAAGTGGAGCTAGTAGGCAGGGCTTACGACAGTGCCCGCGCCCGCGGCACCCTCGAGCCGCACCGGCTCGCCCGATCGGGCGCCGTTGCCGTGCACCGGCACACCCTGCAGGCCCCGGCGGGCACGCTCGAGCACCGCTTCCCCGGAGTCCCCACGCGACCAGGTAGCCACGGCCACGCGCACCTCGGGGCCGTCGCCCATCTCCTCGATCATCTGCGCCACGAGGCGCTCGGAGCCCTCGGCATCCACCCCGGGGGCGATGAGGCACAGCCGCCGGCCGCTGAAGCGCGCGGCGGTGCCGCCCTGCTGCTGGGCGTAGCGCTGCACCGCGCGGGCTACGGACTGGATGGCCTCGTCTCCGGCCGCGTAGCCCCTCATCCGGTTGGTCTCGCCGATCCCCTCGAGCTCGATGAGCACCACCGAGAACGGGTGCCCCTGGATACCCGCCTGCTCGGCCTGGGCACCGGCCACCTCGTGCACGTAGCGGTGGGAGTAGAGCAACGTGAGATTGTCGGTGATGGCGAACGCCCCCGAGCCGAGCACCGGCTCGTCGCCGGTGCGCCGCGCCTCGAGCTCGGGGTCGTCGAAGGCCGAGGACACAGCGCTCTCCTGGTCGGTGAGCGGCCGCCTCCGGACCTCCTCCACGAACACGCGCACGATCTCAGGATCGAACTGGGTCCCCGCACAGCGCTCGAGCTCAATGCAGGCATCCGCCAGGGACATGCGCCCCCGGTAGGGACGGTCGGCGGTCATGGCGCTGAAGGAGTCCGCCACCGCGACCACCCGAGCCTCGAGCGGGATCTGCTCCCCCCGCAGCCCTGCGGGGTAGCCGTCGCCGTCGAAGCGCTCGTGGTGGTGGAGCACCGCCGGCGCGATGGGCCGGAGCGCCGGTACCTGCTGCACCAGCCGGTAGCCGATGCGCGGATGGAGCTCGCAGAGGTTGCGCTCCTCCGGCGTGAGAGGTCCCGGCTTCAGCAGGATGCGCTCGGAGATCCCGATCTTGCCCACGTCGTGCAACAGCGAGCCGAACACGAGCTCCTCGCGGCGGCCGGGCTGCAGCCCGAGGCGCTCGGCCACCGCCGCCACGTAGGTCGACACCTCGTCGGAATGTCCCCGCAGGAACGGGTCCTTGGCCTGGATGGCCTCGGCGAGCATGCGCACCGTGGCGAGGTAGGCGCTCCGTAGCTCGCCGTGCAGGCGCCCGTTCTGGAGCACCGCGCCGGCGTGGTCGCCGAGGGAGATCAGCACCTGGTCGTCGAACTCCTCGAATCCCCCCTGGCGGTTGGCGCACACCACCACCCCGGCGAAGTTGTCCTGGATGTAGATGGGGATGGCCACGAGGTTCTCGATCTCGCCGTCGGCCGGGTTCGAGCCCTCGAGCTCGGCGCGGTTGTCCTCGCGGATGGTGGTGTCCTGCTCGATCACGTCGCTCGCGAAGCGGTGCGCCACCGAGGACTCCCGCGGGTCGTGCTCGAATCCCTCCCAGCGCATGAGGTCGAGGGCTCCGTCGCCGTCGGCGTCCTCCCTCGAGAACAGGAGGCCCTTCTCGGCCTCGAGGAGGGTCACCGCGGTGTGGAGCACGAGGCTCGGCACGTCGTCGGTGTTGGCCAGAGCGCCGCGCTCGCGATGCATCTGCACGAGCTGGTCGCGAAGCTCTCGGGCCCACTCCCGCTCGGCGCCGCGCGCCTTCTGCACGCGGCCGCGCAGGCTCCGCTCGTGCTCGAGGGCCTCGTCGCGCTCGCGGACCGACCGCTCGAGGCGCTCGCGCTCCTCCCCGTGCTCGTGCGTGCGCCTCTCGACCTCCGAACGAGCCTGCTCGATCTCACTCTCGCGTTGCTCGAGGGTCGAGCGGAGCTCATCGCGGTCGCCGGCCACGCTCGCCCGCTCCTCGCTCTCCGCCTCGAGGCGCTCGCGGACGCCCTCGAGGGCGTCCTGCCGGTCGGCAAGGGTGGACTCGAGCTGGCCGTGGCTATCGGCCACCTGACGGTGGGTCTCCTCCTCTTCCTCGAGGCGCTCGCGGACCTCCGCCTCGGCCTCGCGCGCCGCG
>JBPCRE010000015.1:0-11065 GCA_050997195.1 Thermoleophilaceae bacterium | reverse complement strand
GCGAGCGCATCGGTCCCTTCGAGGCCATGGCCACGCCCGGACACGCGCCCGAGCACGTGTGCCTCATCCTCGGCGGGCACATCTGCTTCACCGGGGACACGGTGCTCGGAGAGGGCAGCGTGTTCGTCGCGCCGGGAGAGGGAGCGGCGAGGCGAAGCTCGCTCGGCGCCTACCTCGATTCGCTGCGCCGGCTGCGCGCGCTCGACCTCAGCGTGCTCTGCCCTGGCCACGGGCCGTTCGTGCACGACCCGGCCGCGCGGCTTGACGAGTACGTCGAGCACCGCCTGGCCCGCGAGCGGGCGCTGCTCGAGGCGCTCCACGCCGGCGCGCGCACGGTGGAGGAGATGCTCGAGGCCGCGTGGGGCGACGTGCCCGACGGGCTGCACGGGGCCGCGGCGCTCACCCTCGAGGCCCACCTCGAGAAGCTGCGCGAGGAGGGCCGGGTGCCGGCCGACCTCACCGTCGGCTCCATCTCGAGGGGCACCATTGGGTAGCCTATGGCCATGGCGCGCACCCAGACGCTCGTTCAGCTCAGCGACGCATTGGTAGCCAGGCTCGACGAGCGCGCCGGGCGCTTGAGACGCACGCGCTCCTCGCTCATCCGCGAGGCCCTCGAGAGCTATCTCCACGATGACGTCGAGGCCGAGATCGACCGCCAGATCGTCGAGGGCTACACGCGCGCGCCTCAGGATGCCGGGGAGCTGCATTGGGCGCAGGCGGGCGCTCGCGACGCCATCCGCGAGGAACCCTGGTGACCCGCGGCGACGTCTGGTGGCTCGAGCTTCCGGAGGAGGGGCGCCGACCGGTGTGCGTGCTCACGCGTGACGCGGCGTTGCCGGTGCTCCGGAGCGTCCTGGTGGCCATGGTCACCAGGACCGTGCGCGGAATCCCGACGGAGGTGCGCCTGGGCCCGGAGGACGGGATGCCGACCGACTGCGCAGTATCCCTCGACAACCTGCGAACCGTGCCGAGGACGCTTCTCACAACTCGGGTCACCGCCCTGACCGGCGTGCGCATGAACGACGTCTGCCGGGCCCTTGCGGTCGCCACCGGCTGCTGACTACCCTCGAACCCGATGACCTCCCAGTCGGGCTCGCACGAGACGTGGCAGAGCCCTGACGGCGCGCGTATTGTGACCGTGGCCGGCAAGGATTCGGACACCGTGCCGGCCGGTACGCTTGCGGCGATGCGTCGCGCGACGGGCTTGAGTGACCTTCGGTGAAGGAATACCTCGTCATCTACGAGGAGGCTGACGACGGCGGTTGGGGTGCGCACTCCCCAGATGTCGACGGCGTCTTCGCTCTGGGCGCCACACGCGACGAGGTCGAGCATCGGATTGCAGAGGCGCTTTCGGCGCACCTCGCCCTGCTGCGCGAACGTGCCGAGCGGGTGCCCGAGCCCCACACGGACGCTGGGCGCGTCGCCGCCTGAGCGCGCCTCCGGCTCGGGACCTCAGCCCGTCGCCACCAGACGCCTGAGCGTCCGCACCCTCCATGACCATCCCGCGCGCTCCGGCGTGCCACCGACCGCCTCGACCGCGCGGTCGAGGGCGTCCTCGATGAGCGCGTCGTGCAGCGGGCGGAAGACCAGCGGCCACTGCCAGCGCATCGCACCGGTCGTGCGCGCAACGAGCCCGTGGCGTAGCACGGAGACCCCGGCGACGGGGATGACCTCGAACCAGTGGTCGCCGTGGAGCCCGTCCGGACGCAAGAACGAGAAGCGAACGACACGGTCCTCGACCTGGGTCACCCGGTAGCCAACCGGCCCGTGTCCGCCGGCCGACCCTTCGGCCAGGCCGCCGGCGAGCCGCATTGACGGCCAGCGGTCCTTCGGCCACACACGGTCCCGAGCGCCGCCCAGCGTGGCCAGGAGCGCTGCCACCTCGTCAACGGGTGCCGCGAGGATGCGGTCGTGGACGTTGGCGACTTGCATCAGGTGCTCCTCTCGCACAGCAGTGCGACCGACGCCGAGGCCACACTCGCGCCGACGGCCGGCGTGAGCGTGTCGGCCAGGACGTGACGGCGCACCACGGCGTAGGGCAGGTCGACCAGCGCGTAGGTCACCCGCTCGACCGCGTCGGTCGTCTGCACGCCGTACAGCCTCCGGCTCAGGCAGGCGATGGCCCGGGCGACAGGCACGTTCACCGACTTCACCTGGTCTTCGAGCTCGCCGAGGGGGTCTTGGTCCAGGAGGTCGCGCTGGCCGTGTGCGAGCAGCAGGCGTGCGTCCAGGGGCTCGTCGAGGGCCCAGTCCACGCTCCAGTGCGCCGCGCGCGCCGCGCGCGCCAGCGGGTCCTGGTGTTCGAGTGCGGCAAGAAAGCCCGACTGGAAGCGGCGCACCGCTCTCAGCCACGCGGCCACCAGCACGCCGTCGCGCGACCCAAACCGGTGGTAGAGGGAACCGCTCGGAGCGCCCGCGCGTGCCGCGATGGGCCGGATGCCCACGCTGCGTGGGCCGCCGGTCAGCACGAGGTCGCGGGCTGCATCGAGGACCGCGTCGACCTGGTGAACCGCCGGTCGAGGCATCGCGGTGGACAATACTAGAGCACTCGCTCTATTTCAACGGGTGACACGCTCAGCGCGTGGGTCCTACTCTTGCTTGCGACCACATCGAACCGCGCGGAGTCTCGGCACCGCCACGGGCATTTCGACTGTCAGACACCCGATGATCTCCACCAACCAGTTCAAGAGCGGCGCACACTTAGACATCGACGGCACGGTGTTCAAGATCGTGGACTTCCAGCACGTCAAGCCCGGCAAGGGGCCGGCCTTCGTGCGCACCAAGCTCAAGCGAACGTCCGACGGGGCGGTGATCGACCGGACGTTCCGGGCGGGAGAGAAGTTCCGGCCCGTGCGTACCGAGGCGCGCAAGATGCAGTACCTCTACGCCGACGGCACCGACGCGCACTTCATGGACCTCGAGAGCTACGAGCAGACGCCGATCCCCGAGGGCGACGTGCGGGAGGCCCTGCGCTGGGTGCTTCCGAGCCAGGACGTGGACGTGCTCTACGTGGACGGTCGCCCGAGCGACCTCCAGGTGCCGAGCGCCGTGGAGCTCGCGGTGGCCGAGACCGACCCGGGGCTGCGGGGAGACACCGCCTCGGGCGGCGGGGACAAGCCCGCCACGCTCGAGTCGGGAGTCGTCGTGCGGGTGCCCCTCTTCGTGAACGTGGGAGACCGCGTGCGGGTGGACACCCGCTCCGGCGAGTACGTGGCGCGGGCTTAAGCCCCGCCGCGACCCATGACCCGGCGCACGGACCAGCGCAGGGCGGCGTTCGTCGCCCTCTACCAGCGCGAGGTCAAGCCCCGCTCTCTCGACGAGCTGTTGCCCCGCGACGCGAGCCCCTTCACCCGGGAGCTCGCCGAGGGCGCGCTCGAGCACGCCGAGGTGATCGACCCGCTCATCGAGCGCCACGCCACCGGCTGGACGCTCGAGCGCATCGCCCCGCTCGAGCGGAGCATCCTCCGCGTGGCCCTGTTCGAGCTCCTCTACCGTCCCGACGTGCCCGACGAGGTGGCCATCGACGAGGCCGTGGAGGCGGCGAAGGAGCTCTGCGGGGCCGAGGCACCGGCCTTCGTGAACGGAATCCTCGGGGCCGCGCACCGCGAGGGACACGCCGAGGCGCCGCGATGAACGCGCTGGAGAGCGGAGCGGCTCGTCTCGAGGAGGCGGCCGAGCGGCTGCGCGCCGGCGAGCTCGATGGCGAGGAGGCCGCGGCGCTGGTGGAGCGCTGTGCGGAGCTTGCGGCCGCCCTCGGGGCGGAGCTCGAGCGCGAGAGCCGACCCGCCCTGGCCGAGCCCGTGCCCGGCCAGGGGGAGCTCCTGTAGATGTCCTCCCCCTCGAAGCCGCTCACCCCTGAGCGCATCGTCTATCCGGTCGAGCTCCAGGCTCAGGTCGAGGCCTACCTCGAGGGGCTCGAGTTCACGGGCCGCGGCGATACGCGGGGCCTCGAGGAGGCCATGCGCTACTCGCTGCTCGCCGGGGGCAAGCGCGTACGCTCGGTGCTGGCGCTCGCCGCCGCCGACGCCCTCGGGCATCCCACGAGCGAGATGCTGCCGCTGGCCGGCGCCATCGAGCTCATCCACACCTACTCGCTCATCCACGACGACCTGCCGGCCATGGACGACGACGAGCTGCGTCGAGGCCGGCCCACCTGCCACGTGGCCTTCGGCGAGGACGTGGCCATCCTGGCCGGCGACGGGCTCTTCGCCGAGGCGATGTGGCTCGTGCTCGCCCGCCAGCCGGGTGAGCCGGCGCTCGTGCTCGCCGCCCTCCGCGAGCTCGTCTCGGCCGCCGGGGTGGGAGGCATGGTGGGAGGCCAGTACCTCGACGTGACCGCATCCGGCGACCTCGACGGCGCCGCGCTGAGCCGCCTGCAGAGCCTGAAGACCGGGCGCCTCATCGCCGCCTCGGTGGACTGCGTGAGCCTCGTATCCGGAATGGACGGGCCTGTCACAATGGCCCTCGGCCGCTTCGCGGCAGAGCTCGGCACCTTGTTCCAGATCGTCGACGACATACTCGACGTGACCGGGGACGAGGCCGCCATCGGCAAGCCGCGGGGCTCGGACGAGCGTCACGGCAAGCCGACCTACGTGAGCGTGTTCGGCCTCGAGCGCGCCACCGAGCTCGCCGAGGAGTCCCACGGGCGGGCGCGCGAGGCGCTGGCTCACGCGGGCCGGCGTACGGGGAAGCTCGAGCAGATCAACGACTACATCCTCACCCGACACCGATGAGCCGCCTCCTCGACCGGATCGACGGCCCGGCCGATCTGCACGGGCTCACCGAGCCCCAGCTCGCGCAGGTGGCCCAGGAGGTGCGGGGGGTGATCATCGACACCATCGGCGAGATCGGCGGGCACTTCGGGGCCAACCTAGGGGCCTGCGAGCTGGCCGTGGCGCTGCACTCGCTGCTCGACTCGCCGAGGGACAAGATCCTCTGGGACGTGGGCCACCAAGCCTATCCCCACAAGGTCCTCACCGGGCGTCGCGAGGAGCTGGCCACCATCCGCTCCTACGAGGGCCTCGCCCCGTTCTGCGCCACATGGGAGTCCGAGCACGACATCATGGGCGCCGGACACGCCTCGACCTCGATCTCCTACGGGGTGGGCCTCAAGGAGGCCATGCGCCGGGGCGTGGGAGGCGACGGCAAGGTGGTGGCCGTGATCGGCGACGGCGCGCTCACCGGCGGCGTGGCCTTCGAGGCCCTGCAGAACGCCGGGGGCATGGACCTGCCCATCGTCGTCGTGGTCAACGACAACGGCATGTCGATCTCCCCGAACGTGGGGGCGATGTCGCGCTCGTTCACCCGCATGCGGCTCTCGCCGCGCTGGTACCACGCGCGCGTGGAGTTCGAGAAGAGCCTGCTCCGCCTGCCGGGCGGGGTCGGCGACCGGCTCGCGCGCCTCGGCCCGATCTGGAAGGAGGCGCTCAAGGCCTACTGGGCGCCCGGCCTCTTCTTCGAGGAGCTCGGCTTCGCCTACGTGGGCGTGATCGACGGCCACGACGTGCACGCGCTCCGCGAGGCCATCGGCGAGGCGCTCGCTGCCAATCGTCCGGTGGTGGTGCACGCGAAGACCGTGAAGGGGAAGGGCTTCGCCCCGGCCGAGGAAGGTGGGCTCGAGGGAATGGAGGCCTGGCACGCGGCCAAGCCCGCGTCGATCATCGCCCGCGCCCCGGCGCCCAAGAAGGCCGCGGTGGCCGAGGCGGCGCCGAAGCCCCCGCAGTACACGAAGATCTTCGGCGCCGCGCTGCTCGAGGAGTGCCGCCGCGACGAGCGGGTGATGGGCATCACCGCGGCGATGAACACGGGCACCGGCCTCGACATCCTCCAGAAGGCCATGCCCGAGCGCTACTACGACGTGGGCATCGCCGAGCAGCACGCGGTGCTCTTCGCCGCCGGCCTCGCCCTCCAGGGAGCGAAGCCCGTGGTGGCCGTGTACTCGACGTTCCTCCAGCGCGGATTCGACCAGATCGTGCACGACGTGGCGCTCCAGGGCCTCGACGTGGTGTTCGCCATGGACCGCGCCGGGCTCGTGGGCGACGACGGCCCGACTCATCACGGCGCGTTCGACGTCTCCTACCTGCGACCGGTGCCGAACCTGGTGATCATGGCGCCGCGCGACGAGGCGATGCTCGTGCACATGCTCCGCACGGCCACCGCCTACGACGGTCCCATCGCCCTGCGCTACCCCCGCGGCGAGGGCGAGGGCGTCCCTCTGCCGGCGGACCCGGCGCCCATCGAGATCGGCCGCGGCGAGATGCTCCGCCAGGGCGAGCGCATCGCCTTCGTCGGCTACGGCTAAGGCGTGCCGCTGGCCCTCGGCGCCGCGGCGCGCCTCGAGGCCGAGCACGGGGTTGAGGCAACGGTCGTGGACGCGCGCTTCGCCAAGCCCCTCGACGCCGAGCTCCTGTGCTCGGTGGCCGCGGAGCACGACGTGCTCGTGACCGTGGAGGAGAACGTGCTCGCGGGCGGCTTCGGCGCGGGAGTGATCGAGATGCTCTCGGACCGCGGCCTCGCGGGTGGCGTGCGCGTCCTTCGCTTCGGGCTCCCCGACCGCTACGTGACCCACGGCAAGCCCGCGCTCCTCCGCGAGGAGGTCGGGCTCACCCCCGACCAGATCGCCCGGCGGGTGGCCGAGGCGGTGCTCGAGCCGCGCTCGGCCGTCGCCGGACGCTGAAGGCCGGCGCCGCGGGGCCGAGCCGCGCGCCCCTACGGGCTCCGCTCGTCTTCTCCGACCCCCGGAAAGACGAACGGCCCGCCGGGGAGGGCGGGCCGTTCGGGAGGGAGGAGTGATGCGACTATGGGGTCGCCCTAGGACGACGGTCACATCGATTGACACGGTAGGTCCGCAAGAGGTACGTGTGTGTGCATGGGGTCACGGACGGCGCTCGGTCCAGGCACGACGGGGCGCCGGACGGCTCGCCCCGGTGTCGGACAGCCCGCGGGCAGCCGCCGCGGCTAGTCTCGGCCCCGGCATGGCGAGGACGAGGCTCGACGCGCTGCTGGTGGATCGGGGCCTCTTCGAGACGCGCTCCCGAGCGGCCGCCGCGGTCATGGCCGGCGAGGTGCGCCTCGGCGAGGCCGGCCGGCCCGCCCGCAAGCCCGGCCAGCCCGTGGCCGCGGACGTGGCGGTGGCCGTCCGGGAGGGCCCGACCTTCGTGTCCCGCGGCGGCACCAAGCTGGCCAACGCCCTCGACGCCCTCGGCCTCGATCCCTCGGGCCGGTGCTGCCTCGACGTGGGCGCCTCGACGGGCGGCTTCACCGACTGCCTGCTGCAGCGCGGCGCCGGGCACGTCGTGGCCCTCGACGTGGCCTACGGCGAGCTCGACTGGCGGCTGCGCGGCGATCCCCGCGTGACCGTGATCGAGCGGCGCAACGCCCGGGGGCTCGTATCCGGAGACCTGCCGTACCGCCCCAAGCTCGCCACCGTCGACCTCTCCTTCATCTCGCTCGAGAAGGTCCTCGGCGCGATCGTGGCGTGCCTCGAGGAGCGCTTCGACTGCCTGGCGCTCGTCAAGCCGCAGTTCGAGGTGGGGCGCGGCCGGGTCGGAAAGGGGGGAGTGGTGCGCTCGCCCGAGGAGCGCCGCCGGGTGCTCGCGGCCGTGGGCGCTCACGCGCGGGACGAGCTCGGATGCGCGGTGATGGGCTACGCCTCCTCGGGGCTTCCCGGCCCCGCGGGAAATCGCGAGAGCTTCGTCTGGCTGGCCGAGGGCTCGCGCGCCGGCGCGGTCGAGGACGTGGAGGCCGCCGCAGGCGCCGTCGAGCCCCTCGACCGCGAGCCGTCGGGGTCGAGGGCATGAAGAAGCCCCGCTCGATCGCGCTGTTCACACACCGCTACACCGAGGAGACCGAGGGGGCCATCGGCCACCTGATCGACACGGCGGCCGGGGCCGGCGTGGAGGTGCGCATCCCCTCCGAGGAGGTCGAGAAGCACGGCATCGCGCAGCGGGACGGGGTGGTGCTCGGATCCGAGGACCTCGAGGACGCTGACCTTGCGGTGGTGCTCGGGGGGGACGGCACCATGCTGCGGACGCTCCGTGCCTTCGCCGGTCGGCAGGTGCCCGTGTTCGCGTTCAACTTCGGGGCCATCGGCTTTCTCTCCACGGTCGATCACGGCGAGCTCGACAGCGGCCTCGAGCGAGCACTCGAAGGTGAGTTCGACGTGCTCGGCCTCCCGGCCCTGACCCTCGAGATCGACGGCGAGCGGCGGCTCGCGGTGAACGACGTGTCCTTCCACCGGCGGGTCGACGACCGCGTGGCCAAGCTGGCCTACGACCTCGAAGGCCAGCGCCTCGGCGAGGTGCGCTGCGACGGGCTCGTGGCCTCCACGCCGGTGGGCTCGACGGGGTACAACCTCGCCAACGGCGGTCCGGTGCTGGCCTGGGGGGTGGAGGGCTACGTGGTCTCGTTCATCGCCCCCCACACGCTCACCGCCCGCGCGCTCGTGGCCGGCGCCGAGGACACCCTGACGGTCACCAACCTCTCCGCGCGCGACGACGTGGACGTGATGAACGACGGTCGCACGGTCGGGCTGCTGGCGCCCGGGCAGCAGCTCGAAGTGCGCTTCGAGCGCGAGCAGGTGCTCCTCGCCGAGCTGCCGGGCTCGAGCTTCTATCGCCGGCTGCGTCAGAAGTTCGGGCGCCTGGCCTACGCCGGCTCGTGACCCGCGAGGCGCGCGGCCGCGCGCTGGTGTGGCGAGCGCGGATGCCGGAGGCCGAGGTGGTGGCGGGACTGCTCGTCGAGTTCCGGGACCACTTCGGTCGCACCTGGCCCTCGGAGAATGCCTTCATCGCCGGCGTCGAGCGCCTCATGGGCCAGACCGACGCGGAGTACCTGCTTGCGTCACCCGACGCGGACTCCGCTCCGGCCGCGGTGTGCCAGCTGCGCTACCGCTTCGGGGTCTGGTACGCGGCCGAGGACGCCTGGCTCGAGGATCTCTACGTGCGCGAGAGCGCGCGCCGCGGGGGCCTGGCCGCGGCGCTCGTGGACGCCGCCCTCACGCGTGCCCGCGAGCGCGGGTGCCGGCGCATGGAGCTCGACGTGAACACCGCGAACGCCGCCGGGCGGGGGCTGTACGAGCGCTTCGGCTTCTCGGCGGGCTCGAGCGAGCAGGGAGGGGAGAACCTCATGATGCGGAAGGTGCTCGAGGAGGGAGGCTGAGGCCGAGCTGGGCTGGGCGCTCGCCGTGGCGCTGGGAGGCTGACATCGCTCGGACGTCAAGGAGGACCGACGTGGAGAATCCGAACCCGAGATTCCGTCTGCTCTTTCCACACCACATCCTCGGAGTCGAGCTTGTCGGGATCGAGCACAGGGGCACGCCTTCGTAGCAGCCGATGGTGAGGTCTCGCGCTTCGGCTGGCGCTCGTTCTACCGCGGCTTGATCGTCATCGTCCACGAGCCGTCCGCGGTCACGTCGATGTTCTTGTAGGTCCCGGGCGCGACGGCGCTGTCTCCGCTCGAGCCCTGGGAGTTCACAGTCAGGCCGAACTCCTCATCGTTGACGATGAAGAACCCGCCGCCAGGCGTGGCGCTGTCGTGCTCCCACTCGAGAACAGCTCGCGAGGGCACGCGCACCGTTCCGACGTTCTTCGAGCCGGTGCCCGAGAAGCGGCGAGTCCTGGTCTTGCCTGCGCCGGACTTCTTCTTCGAGCCACCGTCTTCCAAGGCCGAGTCCTCCTCCTCGCTTCCCGGCGTCGGAGGAAGGTTCGCGCCGACGGCGAGTAGGGCTACACACCCCCCGATCAGCAACATGAAGCCGAGGACGATGCCCAGGGCGATCTTGACGACGGTGCTCATCCCACTCGACTGCCGTGGTGGGCCCGGACTTCCGGCCGGTGGCGGCCCGCTCCAGTTCATGGTGCCCCTCTAGACCCTATGGATCGCCGGTCGTTCGGCGGTTGAGGCAGAGTCGGTCGGCACCCCGCGCATAGGTGTGCGGGGACTGGGCGTCAGGATTGGCCTGGCGCCGACACCCCAGCTATGGGAGGTACCGACCATGTCGGAGAGTATGTGCCTTGTCGGGCTTGACGTGCATCGGGCGCAGTCGGTCGCGGCGGTGCTCGATCCGCTCAGCGGCGAACTCCGCGTGGAGCGGTTGCGTGGCGCGCCGGACGATGTAGTGCCGGTGTTCCTAGGGGCTTTGGGGCGGCCGGTGCGCGCGGTGTATGAGGCGGGCCCGGCAGGGTTCGCACTCGCGCGCCGGGCGACGGAGCTCGGCCTTGACGTGCGGGTGATCGCGCCCGGGTCGATCCCGCGGGCGCCGGGCGATCGGGTCAAGACCGATCGGCGTGATGCGAAGCGGCTGGTGCGGCTCTTCGCCGCCGGTGAGCTGTCGTTCGCGTTCGTGCCGAGCGAAGCCGATGAGCGCTTCCGCGATCTGGTGCGTTGCATCGATGACGCGCGCAAGGACCTGATGCGCTCCCGCCATCGTCTCTCGAAGTTCCTGCTGCGTCGCGGCCTGCGCTTCGGTGCGCGTCAGTGGACGCAGCCGCACGAGCAGTGGCTGGGCAAGCTGAGCTTCGACGACGCGCCCTCGCGAGCGGTGTTCATCGACTACCGCTGCGCGGTCGAGGCGCTCGTGCACCGCCGCCGGGCGCTGATCGCCGCGCTTAAGGACGCGGTGCCGGCCAGCAGTCACGCCGAGACGGTCGCCAGGTTGCGCTGCTTCCGTGGGATCGACACGCTCTCTGCGGCCGGGCTGTGCGCTGAGGTCGGGCGCTTCGAGCGCTTCTCAAAGCCGGCGCTCTTGTCGGGGTTCCTCGGCATCGTGCCGAGCGAGTACACCTCTGACGTCAAGCGCGTTCAGGGCTCGATCACCAAGGCCGGCCCGACGCACGCGCGCCGGCTGCTCGTCGAGGCCGCCCACCACTACCGCCGCCGCCCCGCCGTCGGCCAGGGTCTCGCGGCCCGCCAGGCCGGCCAGGATCCGCGCGTCGTGCAGATCGCCTGGCGCGCGCAGCGTCGCCTGAGTGCGCGCTGGGAGCACCTCGGTCAGCGCCGCGGCAAGCCGACCGGCACCGTCGCGGTCGCCTGCGCGCGCGAGCTCGCCGGGTTCTGCTGGGAGGCC
>JBPCRE010000279.1:0-7587 GCA_050997195.1 Thermoleophilaceae bacterium | reverse complement strand
TCGAGGGCTCCTCGGTGCACCCCGAGCGCGGGGGGGCCGCCACCTTCGCCCGGTACGCCTTCAACGAGCTCTGGAGCTTCGTGGCCGGGTGGGCCATCCTCCTCGACTACCTGATCGTGATGGCGCTGGCCGCGCTCTCGATCGCTCACTACGTCGCCGCGCTGTGGGGCGGCACGGCCACCGGGCCGGCCGACGAGCTCGTGGCGGTGGCGGCCATCGCCTGGGTCGGGTGGGTCAACGTGCGCGGCATCTCCGCCGATCGCATCCGGCTCGTGCTCCGCCTCACGGTGGTCAACGTGCTCCTCCTAGGTGCGGTCGCCGTCTGCGGCCTCGCCCTCTCCGCCTCGCCGGAGGGCGACTTCGGTGCGGTGGACCTCGGGCTGATGCCCACCTGGGAGGGCCTCGTGTTCGCCACGGTGGCGGCCACCGTGGCCATCACGGGCATCGAGGCCGCCTCGGGCCTCGCGGGGGAGATCACCCCGAGCCGGGGCGAGCTCCGCCGCGTGGTCCTGGCGGTGGGCGTCTCCTCGCTGGTCGTCCTGGTCGGCGTGTCGCTCGTGGCCGTGGCCCTCGTGCCGGCGGCGCGAGCGGGCGATCCCGCGGTGCTCGCCGCTCCGCTGGTGGCCCTGGTCTCCGGGTACGAGCCCGCGTGGCTCGCCGACGGGCTGCGCGCAGCGATGGCCCTGGTGGGCGGTCTCGTGCTCCTCCAAGCGGTGAACGCCAACATGCTCGGGCTCTCCCGGCTCACCTACTCGCTGGCCACCCACCGCCAGATTCCGGTGGCGCTCGGTCGTCTGCACACCGAGCGCTCCACGCCGTTCGTGGCCATCGTCGCGGCCGCGGCGGTGGCGGCACTGCTCGCCGCCACTGTCTCGGCCGAGCTTCTCTTCGGCCTCTTCGCGTTCGGCGCCATGCTCGCCTTCACGATCGCCCAGGTGGCCATCATTCGCATGCGCTTCACCGAGCCCGACGCGCGGAGAGCGTTCGTCGTGCCCCTATCGGTGAGGGTGGGTCGGGGCTCGGTGCCCGTGCCCACCGCGCTCGGGGTGGTGGCCTCGGTCGGCGCCCTGGTGGGTGTGCTCGTGGTCAGCGAGGGGGCACGGATCGCCGGGCCCGTGTGGATGGTCCTCGGCATCGTGCTCTACGTACTCTGGCGCCGCAGCGAGGGCTCGTCGCTCACCGGCCGCCTCTCGGTCCCCGCCGAGGCGCTCCGGGAGGCGCCCGAGCTCGAGTACGGATCGATTCTCGTGCCCGTGTTCGGCCGGCCGCTCGACGACGACATCGTGGGCACCGCCGGGCGCCTGGCCGCGGACGGGGCCGAGCAGGGCGAGGGCGGCCCGATGATCGAGGCCCTCTACGTGCTCGAGGTGCCCATGTCGCTGCCGATCGACGCGCGCTTGCCCGACGAGCAGGTGGCTCGGGCCAAGCGGGCGCTGGCCCGGGCCAAGGAGGTCGGGGAGGAGTACGAGGCCGTCGAGGTGGCCACCACCCGCGTGCGAGGCCGCTCTCAGGGGGCGGCGATCGTCTACGAGGCCCGCCGGCGCGGGGTGCAGCTGATCGTGCTCGCGGCCGAGGAGCCCACTCGCGTGCGCGGCGGCGGGCGCCTGGGGGGGCGGGGGACCGCGGCCGATCGCTTCATCGGGGAGACCACCCGCTACGTGGTGGAGAAGGCGCCGTGCCGGGTGATCCTCACCGCTCCGGCGAGCGACGACGCGAGGCCGGAGCCGGCGCCGGAGGAAGAGCCCGCGACGGGGTCCGCGAAGGGCCCCGACGCCGAGCAGAACGGGGGCACGGCGGCGCGACCGCTGGACCGTGGGGAGTCCCGGCGCCGGTAGGATGCGCTCATGTTCGTGATGATCGTCGGGTGCGGGAGGGTCGGCTCCGCGATCGCCAAGACCATGCTCGACGAGGGCCATGAGGTGTCGGTGCTGGACGAGGATCCGCGCGCCATCCTCCTGCTGGACACGGGCCTCGACCGCCCGTGGGCCGAGCGGGGCGGCTCGTTCACCCTCGGCACCGCCCTCGAGCTCGACGCGCTGCTGGCCGCCGGCGTCGATCGCGCCGACGCCTTCGTGGCCTCCACCCACGGCGACAACACCAACCTGGTGATCGCCCAGATCGCCCAGCGGCGCTTCGGGATCGAGCGCGTGGTGGTGCGGGTGCTCGACCCGGCCCGCGCCGCTTGGTACCGCGAGCAGGGTCTCTCTACCGTGTGCCCCACGCAGGTGGCCGTCGAGATGCTCGAGAGCGCCGTGCGAGAGGTGGTCTAGCGATGTACATCATCGTCGTGGGCGGAGGGAAGGTGGGCCGCAACCTCGCCCGCGAGCTCATAGCCAGGAGCAACGAGGTCACGTTGATCGAGTCCGACCAGCGCCGCTACGCGATCGTCGAGGAGGAGCTCGAGCACAACGTGATCAACGGCGACGGCTCGGAGATCTGGGTCCTCGAGTCGGCGGGGATCGAGCGCGCGGAGATGGTGATCCCCGTGACCGGCGACGACGAGGACAACATCCTCATCGCCCAGATGGCCCGGGAGCGCTACGGGATCGACCGCGTCATCGCCCGCTGCAACAATCCACGCAACCTCCAGCACTTCGACCTGCTCGGGGTCAAGCCCGCCGTCTCGGCCACCGACCTCATCCTTCGGCTCATCGAGCACGAGGTGCCGCGCTACGGCATGCACCACCTCCTCGATCTCCCGCAGGAGAACCTCGAGATCCTCGAGATGGAGATCGTCGCCGACTCCCCGGCCGCCGAGAAGAGCATCGCCGAGCTCGACCTGCCCGAGGGAGTCCTCGTGATCTCGATCCTCCGCGACGGCGGGGGCTTCGTGCCCGTGGGCGACTCCATGATCCGGGTGGGCGACGAGGTGCTGATCGTGCTCGACACCGGACTCGAGCCGGTGATCACCGAACGGTTCCAGCCCTCGGCCGATCGGGCGGCGTAGCGGACCGTTTCGCAGATGGCGGGGCGGCCGTAGACCAAGCTGGGCGGCGCACGCGTCCGAAGCCGATGCTGGTGGATGTCGAGGTGGCCGCGTCTCGGCCGATGAGGCCAGCTGCGGGGCAGGGACTCGAACCCCGATAACCACCTCCAGAGGGTGGCGTCTTGCCATTAGACGACCCCGCAAGCGCCGGTGGAGGATAGCTCCCTCAGTCACGCCACCCAGCCTGCCGCGAGGCGTTCGGAAGCCCGACCTCGCCAACCGTTACCTTCCCGCTGGCCTACGCTCCCCTATCGTTGGGGGTGAAGGAATCGATGGCCAACTTCCTCAAGAACCTCTTCGATGGCCGCTCGGCCACCGGTGCGCTGCCCACCGGCACGCCCGAGGCGCCGCTGAGCGGCGACGTGCGGGCGCTCACGGTGGGCGACGTGGTCAACCACGAGGGCCTCGACTTCGTGGTGCAGGGCACGCTTCGCTTCGAGGAGGGTGGCTTTCGCTGGGCCGAGCACCTGCTGGTGGACCCCGAGCGACGGTTGTGGCTCTCCGTCGAGGACGACGAGGGCGAGCTCGAGGTCGTGCAGTGGGAGCGCGGTCGGGGCGTGGGGCTCGAGCCGGGGCCGAAGGAGCTTGCCCACGAGGGCGTGACCTACGAGCTCGACGAGCGCGGCACCGCCAACTTCACCTCGGAGGGCACGACCGGGGCTCCCGGCGGCGGCCGGGCCGAGTACGTCGACTATGCGGCCGGGGACCAGCGGCTCGGCTTCGAGCGCTATTCCGCGGAGAGCCAGTGGGAGGTCTCGGTGGGACGGAGGATCTCCGAGAACGTGCTCGACATCTATCCGGCGAAGGTGGGCACGTGAGCACCGGCGGAGCTCCCGCCGACGAGCACGGGGTCAGCTCGCTCGAGTCCGCCATGGTCACCGAGCGCGGCCTGCGCGAGCAGATCAACGACCTCGTGAACGCTCGCCACCGGGCGCAGGCCGAGGCCCGGCGGCTCGGGGAGAGGGCCGGGGTGCCCGGCACCGACCCGTCGCTGTCCGAGGTGGGCGAGCGCTACCGCACTCAGGCCGAGCGTCTCGGCGAGGAGATCGAGTCGCTGCGCCGCTCCCTCCGTGAGCAGGAGGCCACCACCGAGGCGCTCCGCGCCGACGAGGCGGGGGTCTGAGGCGCTGAGCGCCATCGACGCTCCCTTCGTTGACGCTCGGGCCAGCGACCTCACGCTCGCCCTGGGCCAGGAGGCCAAGCCGGCGCTGCTCGTCCGGCGGCTCGAGGGAGCGGGATTCGAGCTCGAGCTTCGGGTGCTCGGGTGCTCGCATCAGGTGGTGGCGCGCCGGACCGGCCCCGGGCCGGGTGCGGAGCTCTCCGAGGTCGTGGCCTGCCTGCCCGGCCGGCGCGAGGCGCTTCCCGCGCACCTCGTGCGCGAGGGCCCGGCGGAGCGCTACGACTTCGCCTCGCGCGTCGTCTTCCTCGATCCCGCCGCCCACGCCCGCCGGGCCGACGAGCTGCTGGCCTGGATCGAGCCCGACGCGGACGGTCTCGTGGGCGTGTTCCCCGGGCTCGTGGGCGCGCTCACGGCGCTCCGCTGCCGGGCGCGCGAGGGCGGGCTCGACTGGATGACGTGGCACACTTACCCCCAGACCGGCGAGGTCGTCGAAACGCGCACGCGGCTTCGGTGGGTGGCGTCGTGATGCTCGTGAGCCGAGCGCGTGCCACGCGCCTCGTGCTGCTCGCCTGCGTGCTCGCCCTCCCCGCCGTCGGCTGCGCGAGCGCCTCGGTGCGCGACGCGGTGGCCTCCGACTACCAGTTCGAGCGCGAGGAGAAAGGGCCTGACGGGCGCTCGCTCGTGTACCGCTCGCCCAAGCCTCCGACCCGCACGGCGGCGGAGATCAGCGATCGGCTGAGCCCCGGAGAGCGGCGTGTGACCGAGTCGGGGGTCTTCCTGCGCTACGCAAGCGACTACGTGGGCGTGGTGCCCGACGGTCGCGGCGGGTCACGCATCTTCGTGGACGACGAGCGCCGCGGCTACGGGCACTTCTATCCCTACGTCGGCGGCTACTGGGGCTCCTACTCCGGTCGAGGGGAGTCCTTCCGGGGCGGCGGGCCGGGCACCGGCAAGTGAGCTCCGCCGCGCGCACCGGCCGGCGCAGCCCGGGCGCCCTTCTCCTCGCCGTGCTCGCCCTCCTCCTGCTCCCCGGCGCGAGCCTTGGCGCTCCGCTGCTCGAGGAGCCGGACGCCGTGGAGCTGGCCCAGACCCTGGCCGAGGCCACCGCCGAGCAGCAGGTTTGCTACGGCTGGGAGGTCGCCGTCGACGACCAGAGCGGGGAGGGCGCAGGCGGCGTGGAGGCGGGATCCTCCGCGGGCCCGGGCGCCCCTCTCGATCGTGCGAGCTGCCCGCGGTGGGCGATCTTCCAGGGCGGCGTTTCCTATACCAGCGAGTCCTCGGAGTCCGAGGACTCGGCCGAGATAGCCATCGACTCGAACCTCGCCCGGCCCCCCACGGTGTCCCAGCTCGAGGACCTCGGCTACAGCGAGGACGACCTGCTCGGCGACATCGACGACCAGGCCGTGATCGACATGACCAACGCCCTTCCTCTGCTGGTGGCCGAGGCGGGCGAGGCGCCCTACATCCCCTTCGAGCCACCGACCGAGCCCGTGCCCGCGAGCGACCGGCCGAACGACGGGCCGGGCAGCGACTGGCTGCGCAACTACTGGTGGCTTCCGGTCCTCCTCCTCGCCGGCCTGGGCGGCGTGGCGTATCTGGCGGTCAAGGCGCTCATGGGCCGCGGCACGCCTCCCACGACGGGCTCCGCGCCGCCGAGCGGCCCTCCCGCGAGCCCCCGACCTCAGCCTCCCCTCGACCCTCAGCAAGGAGCCTCAGCATGACCCGGGACTACCTCATAGACCTTGCCGGCGGCCTTCTCTACGGCGCGGAGGGCATCGCGCTGATGGCGGTGGGCTACGTGGTGATCGACCTGCTCACGCCGGGCAACCTCGGCCGCATCATGGTCGAGGAGCGCAACCGGGATGCGGGCATCATCGTGGGCGCGGCGCTGATCGGCATCGGGACCATCGTGACGGTGGCGATCTACAGCGCGGCGGGCAACCTCGGGCAGGGCCTGCTCCAGGCCGGGGGGTACGGCCTCGTGGGCATCCTCCTCATGGGCGTGGCCTTCCGGGTGATCGACCTGCTCACGCCCGACCGCCTCGGGCACATCGTGATGAGCAACGAGGACCACCCGGTGACCTACATGATCAGCGCCTCGCTCGTGGCCGTCGGGGCCATCCTCGCGGCCGCGATCTCCCCCTAGCGCAACTCAGCGCGTGGCCACCGAGACCCTCGCCCCGCGTCACGGTCGGCCGCCCCCGGGGGAGCCCACCGGCCTCGAGGCGCCGCTCGAGCTGCCGGTGTCCCGCCGCCGCGCTCGCGCACTCCTGCTGCTCGCCGTGCTCGCGGTGGCCGCCTGCGGCTTCGCCTACGAGCTCACGCTCATCACCTTCGGCACCTACCTGCTCGGCAACTCGGTGGCCCAGGTGTCGCTGGTCCTGGCGGCCTTCGTGTCCTCGATGGGCCTCGGCAGCCTGCTGGCGAAGCCACTGCTTCACCGGCCGGTGGAGGCGTTCATCGCCGTCGAGTCGGCGGTGGCCATCCTCGGAGGCGCGTCGGGGCTCGGGCTGTACGCGGCCTTCGCCTGGCTCGACCTCTTCCAGACCGCCACCGTAGCCGCCGCCGCCGGCGTCGGGATGCTCGTGGGATGTGAGATCCCGCTGCTGCTCTCGCTCATGCAGCGCGTGCGCCGGGAGGATGCGAGCACCTCGGTGGCCGACCTCCTGGCCGCCGACTACCTGGGAGCCGTGGTGGCCGGGCTCGCCTTCCCCTTCCTGCTTCTGCCCTTCCTCGGCCAGATCCAGGGTGCGCTCGCGGTGGGCGCGTTCAACGCGGTGGCGGGACTGCTCGTGCTCTGGCTCTTCGCGCGCACGGTGCCTCGCCGGCGCGCGCTCACGCTGCTCGGGGCGGGGGTGGCAACGCTCGCCGTCCTCGGCGTGGCCGCCGCGCTGGCCGGGAGGTTCGAGGTCTCCGCGCGGCAGGCGCTCTTCGACGACCCGATCGTGCACTCCGAGCGCACGCCCTACCAGGAGGTGGTGATGACCCAGGCGCCCACCAACGACGACCTTCGGCTCTTCCTGAACGGCGACCTCCAGTTCTCCTCGGTCGACGAGTACCGCTACCACGAGGCGCTCGTGCACCCCGCGCTGGCCGGCCCGCGGGAGTCGGTGCTCGTGCTCGGCGGCGGGGACGGGCTCGCCCTGCGCGAGATCTTGCGCTACCCCGACGTGCGGCGGGTGGTGCTCGTCGAGCTCGACCGCCGCGTGTCGGACCTCGGCCGCGGAGACCCGCGCCTGCGCGCGCTGAACCGCGACGCGCTACGCGATCCGCGCGTGGAGGTGGTGGCCGCCGACGCGTTCTCCTGGCTGCGCGAGCCCCGGCGCGAGCGCTTCGACGCCGCGGTGCTCGACTTCCCCGACCCCGACGACCCCGCATTGGCCAAGCTCTACTCCGTCGAGATGTACGCGATGGTGCGCCGCCGTGCCCTGCGCCCCGGCGGCCGCGCGGTCATCCAGGCCGGCTCGCCCTACTTCGCCCC
>JBPCRE010000260.1:0-3791 GCA_050997195.1 Thermoleophilaceae bacterium | reverse complement strand
TACGCCAAGGCGCTGCGCACGATCGTCGACGCCAACGTGGTCACCATCCTCGTGGCCTTCGTCCTCTTCACGCTGGCCACCGCGGGCGTGAAGGGCTTCGCCCTCACCCTCGGGGTGGGCACGCTCGTGTCCCTGTTCACCGCGGTGCTCGCCACCTCGGCCATCCTCGGCTCGATGAACCGCTCGCGCGTCCTGCGCTCGCGTTGGGCGCTCGGGGCGGGGCGCGAGCGCGCGCCCTCGCGCTTCGACTTCACGGGGGCCGGCAAGTACTTCTTCTCGATGTCGGGGGGCATCCTCATCGCCGGTGCGCTGGCCGTGGCCGGCCTCGGTCTCAACTTCGGCATCGACTTCGACTCCGGCACCCGGATCCAGACCCCGCTCGAGCGGCCCGCCACCAGCGAGCAGGTGCGCGCGGCCATCGCGCCGGTCGGGCTCGCGGACGCCGAGGTCCAGCGCGTCGAGGATCCCGAGGTGGGCGCCAACATCGTCCAGATCTCCACCTCGGCCCTGCAGCCCGACCGGGTGGCCCAGGTGCGCGAGGCGCTCGACGACGCGCTCGGGGTGCGCGAGGCCGACTTCACGAGCTCGTCCATCGGGCCAACGTTCGGAGCACAGATCGCCCAGACCGCGCTCTTCGCGATCATCGCCTCGCTGCTGATCATCGCGATCTACATCGGCTTCCGCTTCGAGTTCAAGTACGCGGTGCCCATGCTCATCGCCCTGGCCCACGACCTGCTCATAACCGCGGGCGTGTACGCGCTCACCGAGCGCGAGGTGAGCGCCGCCACGGTGGCCGCGCTGCTCACCATCCTCGGGTACTCGCTCTACGACACGATCATCGTGTTCGACCGCGTGCGCGAGAACGTGCCGCGCATGCCGCGGGCCACCTTCTCGCAGATCGTGAACCGCTCGATGTCCGAGGTGCTCACCCGCTCGCTGGTCACCAGCGCGAGCACGCTGCTGCCCATCTCCGCGCTGATGCTCTTCGGCGGGGAGACGCTCAAGGACTTCGGCTTCGCGCTGCTCGTGGGCGTGGCCTCGGGCACCTACTCCTCCATCTTCATCGCCTCTCCGGTGCTCACCGCGTGGAAGGAGCGCGAGGACATCTTCCGCCGCCGCCGCGCCGTGCTCATGGAGGACCACGACGGCCACATCCCGGCGTTCGCGGCCGTGGACCTCGGCGGAGAGGGAGCGGGCGCCACGCGCCGCGCCGGCACCAAGCACGCCGGAGCGGTGGCCGCGGCCACCGGCCTCGGTCCCGACCTGCCGCCGGAGGCCCGCCCCGGGGAAGCCGGAGCGGCTGCCGGGGACGGTCGCTCCACCAACGGCGCGCCGGCTGACGGTGCGGGGACGGCGGAGGCGGCTCGGCGCGATCCGGGAGCGGTCGCGGCGCCCGAGCAGGGGCCGGAAGGCGGCACGCCGGGCCCGGCCGGCGGGAACGGCGAGAGCGGCCCGCAGGGAGCCGCCGCGGCCCGCACGGCCGCACGACGGGCGGCCCGTCGCCGGAAGAAGCACGGCCGCCCGTGAGCATGCTCGTCTGGGTCATGATGGCCATCGCCCTCTGGCACTTCACGGTCTTCGTTCCCGACCGCTTCTGGGGCGGCATCGTCGGGGCCTTCCTGGCCGCCATCGCGTCCGCCGCGGTGTTCGGGTTCCTGGTGTCCGGCCTGTCGATCCCCGGGCGGGAGGAGACGGACCTCGTACAGGCGCTGATCGCCGTGCCGGGCACCTTGATCGGCCTGGGGCTGTCGTACGTGTGGGGCTCGCGGGTGGAGCGCCGGGCGGGTCACATCGGCTAGGGGTCCAGCGAAACGGCTAGCGAAAGTCGGCTGTCGCACGCTCCGTCGATTTCCTTCAAGAAGTCATCGGGCAAACCCTCCTTGGGTCAGAACCGGGTGCACCACGCAGCAGGCGTGTACTTCGGACGTTGGGAGGAGGCTCGTCGTAGTCGCGTGCTTGACCTCGAGGTCTTCCGTCGTAAGCTAGAGCCATGGATCAGCCACAGGAGTTCGATGTGGTGCTCGAACCCCAGCCCGAGGGTGGCTTCGTCGTATCCGTGCCCGATCTACCGGGCTGCTGGACCCAGGGAGAGACCCGCGAGGAGGCCTTGGCCATGGCCAAGGACGCGATTGATGGTTACCTCGAGACGCTTCGGGAACTCGGCCGGCCGATTCCGACACCGGAGCGGGAGCACGTGACCGTCCGAGCGTGAGCGAGCGGCTCCCGACCGTTCGGCCGCGCCAGCTCATACGGGTGCTCGAGCAGAAGGGCTGGCGGCTCCAGCGCACCAAGGGCAGCCACCATCACTTCGTTCATCCGGATAATCCGAAGATCGCGTCAGTGCCCGTCCACGCCAAGGACCTCAAGCGAGGACTCCTCAGCGGTCTTCTGAAGGACACCGGGATCAGCCGCGAGGAGTTCCTTCGGCTCCTCAAGTAAGGATGTCGGCCGTGCTGGCAGGGTGCTACCAGTGGTCCGTCCTGCGGTAGTTGCCCTCATGCGGCGAGCACCTTGCCGGTGTACGTCTACGCGAACGGCTGCGCGTTGAGGTTGTAGTGCTCGACGAAGGCCAGCATCTGGGTCGCCAGGTCCTCGGGCCCGGTGAAGGCGCCGTGCTTGAGCACGCGGCGGCGCGTGAGGATCGAGAAGAAGATCTCGACCTGGTTGAGCCAGCCGCACTGAAAGCTGAGGTACGGATGTCCAACCCCCCGCCACAACCCCGCACCCGCGACCGGCCCCGCGAGTTTCGCTAGACCCTCCCGGCTGGGGTGCTTCGCGTCACTCGCAGATACGACAACGATCTTGTCTCAGAGCCACTTTTCTTGTCGGATCTGCGAGTGACGGTAGAAGAGACGCTGCCCGGTTACTGACCCACGCTCCTGGAAGGCCCCCGAGCCGCACCCCGCCTGCGCCACGGGACCCATGCCCCGGGCACGAGCCCGAGGGGGAGGGGCGAGAACCCCCGTTCCGTCCCCCTGCCCCCTCATCATCCGGGGCTTGTCCCTCTCTCCCACACGCTGGGTGGCAACGCCCTACTCGGTGGCCGCCGCCGACCGCCTGAGCACGGAGCTCGGCCTCTCGGCCACCTCGGCCGCCATCCTCGCCCGGCGCGGCCACCACGAGCCCGAGGCGGCGCGGCGCTTCCTGCGCGCCGAGGACCGTCACGACCCCTTCGGATTCGCGGGCATGGAGGCGGCGTGCCGGCTCATCCTCGATCACGTGGAGCGGGGCTCGCGCATCGTCGTGCACGGCGACTACGACGTGGACGGGGTGTGCTCCACGGCCATCGCCGTAAGGGCTCTCCGCGCCCTCGGGGCCGAGCCCGGCTGGCGGCTTCCGAGCCGGGCGGAGGAGGGCTACGGGCTGACGCCGGCCACCGTCGAGCGGCTCGCGAGCGACGGGGCGGAGCTCGTGATCACCACCGACTGCGGGATCACCTCCGCGGTGGAGGTCGAGCTCCTGAAGGCTCGGGGCATCGACGTGGTGGTCACCGACCACCACCGGCCGTCGTCCGAGCTCCCCGACTGCCCGATCGTGCATCCGGCCCTCGACGGCTACCCGTTCCCCGACCTCTGCGCCGCCGGGGTGGCGCTCAAGCTGGCCGAGGCGCTCTACGCGCGGGCCGGCCGCGATCCGCGCGGCACCCACGACGATCTCGACCTCGTGGCGCTGGCCACGGTGGCCGATCTCGTGCCCATGGCCGGCGAGAACCGGCGCCTCGTCCGCGAGGGGCTCGTGGCCATGGCCCGCACGCAGAAGCCCGGGCTGCGGGCGCTGCTGAAGATCTCGGG
>JBPCRE010000108.1:0-7678 GCA_050997195.1 Thermoleophilaceae bacterium | reverse complement strand
GCCGACTTCTCGGACGAGGGAGTGGGGGGGATCCATCGCTTTCTCTCCCGCCTGTGGCGTCTGGCCGCGGAGGTCTCCTCCGCGGCGTCACCCCCGGCGGATGAGCCGCCGCGCGACGATGCGCCCGGCGCCGCGCCCGCCGTGCTGCGCAAGGCCCACTGGGCGATCGAGAAGGTCACCTTCGACCTGACCGACCGCTTCGCCTTCAACACCGCGATCGCCGCCGTGATCGAGCTCGTCAACGACCTCTACCGCGACAAGGAGGAGCTCCTCGCCACGCCCGCCTGCGCCGCTCACCTGCGCTTCTGCGTGGCCACCGCCGGCTCGCTGATCTTTCCCTTCGCCCCGCACCTCGGCTCCGAGGTCTACGAGATCATGACCGGGCGGCGCGTCTGGGAGGAGCCCTGGCCGGAGGCTGACCCGACGCTGCTCGAGCGGGAGGTGATCGAGCTCATCGTGCAGGTCAACGGAAAGCTCCGCGATCGCGTGCCCGCTCCCGCGGGCGCCGCGGAGGAGGAGCAGGTGCGCCTCGCCCTCGAATCCCCCAAGGTGGCCGCGCAGCTGAACGGCGGCGAGATCGTCAAGACCGTGGTGGTGGCGGGGCGGCTGGTGAACTTCGTGGTGCGCTAGTCGCACGCGCGCGCTAGTGGCCGACCTGCCAGGGCCGCCGCTGGGCTCGATGGCGGCCATGGGCGTGCCGGCGCTCCTCGGTGGAGAGCCCCGAGAGCCCGGTGCCGCCGGGCAGGGCGCCGGTGGCTGGGGCGCCGTCGGCGGCCCGCCCCAGCCGGACGCGGTCCTCCGCGCTCGCCGCCCCGAGCGATACCTCGAGTCGGGCGGCGCGCACGAGCGGCGCGCCGTAGCGGCGTCTCGCAAGGTCCCCGCACGCCGGGCAGCGGCTAGAGGCGGGCGCCTCCCGATGATCGCGAACCTCCTCGAAATGCCCGCACGACGGACAGTCGAACTCGTAGCAGGGCATTGCGGCTTAGAGCGCCCGATCAGTCGAGCGACGGCAGGATGTTGCGGTCGAAGATCTCGAGCGGGACACCCACGGTGACCGCGCAGTTCGGTATGTCCACGATCCCCCCGATGCGCCCCTCGATCGGTGCCGCACCGAGCAGCAGGTAGGCTTGCTCGCCGGTGTAGTCGAGCGCTCCCTTCAGGTACTCGATCGCGTTCAGGCACGCCCGCCGGTAGGCCACCGTGGCGTCCATGTAGTAGTTGCGCCCATCCTCAACGCAGATGCCCTCGAACATGAGGAACTCCGAGTAGCGCGGCTCGACGGGCCCCGGCTTGAAGATGGGGTTGCCGAACGGAGTCGCCCGCGCCAGCCCGTAGCGCTCGACCCCGCCCTTGATGAGGTTGAAGCCGAGGTCGATCCAGCCGGGCATCTCGATAGCTCCGCAGAAGGTGATCTCGCCGTCCCCCTGCGAGAAGTGGAGGTCGCCGATCGAGAACAGCGCGTCCTTGACGTACACAGGGAAGTAGATCCGCGTCCCCCGGGAGAGATTCTTGATGTCGACGTTGCCCCCGTGCTCGCGAGGCGGGACCGTGCGCGCGCCCTCCCGCGCCACCCGCGCGAAGTCGGCGCCGCCCAGGGTTCCGAGCAGGGCGTCCTTCTCGAGCGGCGGGAGGGCGAGCGGCGGATCCTGCTCCCCGGAGGCGGGCTCCCCGTCAAGCGATCGGGATTTCGCTCGATCAGGTCGAGCTCCCGCCGATTCCACTCCTCCAGGAGCTCGTGGGACGGCGCACATCCGAGCAGGCCCGGGTGAGAGATTCCCGCGAACCGTATCCCGGGCAGATGGCGCGAGCTGCACCAGATGCCCTCCAGATCCCAGATCGCCTTGTGCGCGTCGGGGTAGTGGTCGGTCAGGAAGCCCCCACCGTTTCCCTTGGCGAAGATTCCGGTGTAGCCCCACTCGTGGCCCTGGAAAGGCCCCATGTCGAGTATGTCGACCACGAGTATGTCGCCCGGCTCCGCACCGTTGATGGCGATCGGCCCGCTCAGCATGTGGCACTTGTCGAGATTGACCCCGGCCACGTCGTCGGCGGCGTCCGAGTTCCGGATCTGCTCGTCGGTCCACTCCTTGCACTCGATCCGGTAGCTGCCACCCGGATCGACCGCTGACGCGTCGGGGATGTCGGGATGCCAGCGGTTGTGGCCCGGCACCGGCTGCTCGGCCATCGACACCCCGGCGAGGTCGCGGTCGACCTCGAAGATCACCTCCGGCATGGTCAGCCTCCCTTGGCCAGCACTCTGGCCAGGCGCGAGGGCTGCGGCTCTCCCCCCTCCGGCTGCTTGCACATGTCGTGACAGCTCCGTTCGAGCGTACAGCAGAGAGAGCAGATCGCCCCCGAGTGGAAGGGGCAACCGGCCATGTCGGGCAGCTCGTAGTCCTGTCCGCAGACCACGCACGTCTCCTCGCCATCCGCCTCTCCGCGCTCGAGCAGCTCGCTGTTGGAGCCTCCGCGAGCGATGTAGTAGCGACCCTTCGTGGCCACGGCGATGATCGGCGTGAGCACGAAGGCGATCGTGAGCGCGAGGTAAGGGGAGAACGCGCCCGCGAGCTCGCCGAAGAAGCCGAAGAAGGCGAGAAGGGACACCACCGAGGCCACGATCATGGACACGAAGCCGACGGGGTTGATCGAGTAGAGGTGTGCGCGCTTGAACTCGATGTATGACGGGGAGACTTTGAGCAGCGGCTTGTTGATCACGAGATCGGCCACAACCGCCCCGAGCCAGGCGATCGCCACGTTCGAGTAGAAGCCGAGCACCGTGGAGAGGAAGTCGAACACGCCGACCTCCATGAGCACGAGGGCCACGCTCACGTTGAACACCACCCACACGACGCGTCCGGGATGACGGTGGGCCACCCGTGAGAAGAAGTTCGACCACGCGAGAGAGCCGGCGTAGGCGTTGGTCACGTTGATCTTCACCTGCGATAGGACCACGAGGAAGGTGGCCACGGCCAGCGCGAGGAAGTCGTTCGAGAAGATCGTGTTGAAACCCTCCACGTACTGGGTGATGGGCTCGAGTCCGAGCTCGTCCGCCGCGCCCGTGCGGGTTATGACGTAGAAGGCGAGGAAGGCTCCTCCGATCTGCTTGAGGGCGCCCAGCACCACCCAGCCCGGACCCGCCGACAGCACGGCCCACCACCAGCCGCGGGAGTTCTCCGGTGTCTTGTCGGGCATGAACCGCAGGTAGTCCACCTGCTCGCCGATCTGTGCGATCAGGGACAGGGCTATGCCGGCGCTCGTGCCGAAGGCCACCAGCGAGAACGCCGCGCCGCTCGGCGAGTCGCCGCCGAAGGAGGTGAAGGCGCCGAAGACACCCGGATCCTGCACGGCGATGGCCACGAACGGGGCCGCGAAGAGGACCAGCCAGATGGCCTGCGTCCAGAGCTGGAACTTCGCCAGCACGGACATTCCGAAGACGACGAGCGGAATTATCCCGACAGCGGCGATCAGGTAGGAGAGCCAGAGCGGTATTCCGAAGAACAGGGTGAGCGCCTGGCCCATCACCGCACCCTCGAGGGCGAAGAAGATGAAGGTGAAACTCGCATAGATCAGCGAGGTGAGAGTGGACCCGAGGTACCCGAAACCCGCCCCGCGGGTCAGCAGGTCCATGTCGATGTGATACTTGGCCGAGTAGTAGGCGATCGGGATACCGGTGACGAAGATCGTGACCGCGGCCAGCAGGATGGCGAGGATCGCGTTGGTGAACCCGGCGGTCACCACGATCGAGGCGCCGATCGCGAAGTCGACGAGGTAGGCGATCCCGCCGAGCGCCGCGGAGGCCACGACGAACGAGCTCCAGCGACGGAACGACTTCGGTGCGTAGCGCAGCGAGTAGTCCTCGAGCATCGCGTTGTCGACCCACTTGCCGAACGTTCGCTTGGGAGCTCTCGCCGGCTCGGTTGGGGGGGCGCTTGTTGCCATCTCGGTGCCGCCTTTCTGGGGTAGCCGGCCTCGGAGGCTCGGACCGGGCCAGTTTTCCTCGGGCGGATCCCTCGCTGTATCGACAGCGGTCCAAGACGAGCGCAGCGAACATCGACCTCGTGTCGATGCGGCGTCCTCCTGTCGAACCCCGGCCCGGGAATTCTCGACCTGCGTCCAGTGTGGAGCGGACGGGTGTACAACTAGGATCGCTCGCCGACCAGCCGACGGTGGGTGCCGCCGACCGGAGGCACCGGGGCGGGGAAGGAAGGGATAGTGCGACTTTCGCCGCGCGAGCAGGAGAAGCTCTTGGTGTTTACCGCAGCCGAGGTGGCGCGGCGGCGTCGTGAGCGCGGGCTGAGGCTGAACCACCCCGAGGCGGTTGCCCTCATCTCGGCCGAGATAATGGAGGGTGCACGCGACGGAAGGACCGTCGCCGAGCTCATGAGCTTCGGCGCCACGGTCCTCGCCGCCGAGGACGTCATGGACGGCGTCCCCGAGCTCGTCACCGAGGTGGCCGTGGAGGCCACCTTCCCCGACGGCACGAAGCTGGTGACCGTGCACGACCCGATCTCCTGAGTGCCGCCGCCGAGGCGTTCACGACTTGCGCCATCGCCTCTGCACAGACGAGGGCGGTGAGCCTTGCGGCCGGGCGAGATCCTCTACGCCGACGGCGAGCTTCCCGAGGCCACGGATCGTCCGGTGACCAGCGTCCGCGTGGCCAACGTCGGCGACCGGCCGATACAGGTCGGCAGCCACTTCCACTTCTTCGAGGTCAACCGGGCGCTTCGCTTCGAGCGCAGGGTTGCCTACGGAATGCGCCTTTCGGTCCCCGCGGGGTCGGCCGTGCGGTTCGAGCCCGGTGACGAGCGCGAGGTCGGCCTCGTGCCCCTCGGCGGTAGACGGACGGTGCGGGGCATGAACGGCCTCGTGGAGGGCGCCCTCGACGAGCCCGGAGCGCGCGAGACGGCCGCCCGCCGCGCGGAGCAGCACCAGTCGGGCGAGGGAGGGGAGCGCCGGTGAGCGGGCTCGACCGCCGCCGCCGGGCGGCGATGTTCGGCCCGGCGGTCGGCGACCGCGTGCGGCTGGCGGACACCGACCTCTTCGTCGAGGTCGAGGACGACCTCACCCTGGCGGACGACGAGGCGGTCTTCGGCGGCGGTAAGTCGATTCGCGAGGGCATGGGGCAAGGGACCCGCACGCGCGCCGAGGGCGCCGTCGACCTGGTCATCACCAACGCGCTCGTGCTCGACCACTGGGGAATCGTCAAGGCCGATGTGGGGGTGCGCGACGGCCGGATAGAGGGCTTGGGAAAGGCGGGTAACGGCGACGTCATGGACGGCGTGACCATCGAGATCGGCGCCTCGACCGAGGTGATCGCGGGGGAGGGCATGATCCTGACGGCCGGAGGCATCGACGCCCACGTCCACTACATAGCCCCGCAGCAGGCCGCGGAGGCGATCGCGTCGGGAATCACCACCATGGTCGGCGGCGGCACGGGGCCGGCCACCGGGACCAACGCCACGACGGCGACGCCCGGCGCGTGGCACATTCACCGCATGCTCCAAGCCGTGGACGCCCTCCCACTGAACTTCGCCCTCCTCGGCAAGGGCAGCTGCTCGCGGGCGGAGCCGCTCCGCGAGCAGGTGGCCGCCGGGGCGGCCGGCCTGAAGATCCACGAGGACTGGGGAGCAACGCCTCAGGCCATCCGCACGTGCCTCTCGGTGGCCGACGAGCTCGACGTGCAGGTGGCCATCCACACCGACACCCTCAACGAGTCGGGCTACCTCGAGGACACGGTGGCCGCCTTCGAGGGCAGGACGATCCACACCTACCACACCGAGGGGGCCGGAGGGGGGCACGCGCCGGACGTCATCCGCCTGTGCGGCGAGCCGAACGTGCTGCCGAGCTCGACCAACCCCACTCGGCCCTACACGCGGAACACCCTGGACGAGCACCTCGACATGCTCATGGTCGTCCACCACCTCTCGCGCGAGGTGCCCGAGGACGTGGCCTTCGCGGAGAGTCGCATCCGCGGCGAGACGATCGGGGCCGAGGACGTGCTCCACGACCTCGGCGCCATCAGCATGATCTCCTCGGACTCGCAGGCGATGGGTCGCGTGGGAGAGGTGTGGTCCCGCACCTGGCAGACCGCGCACTCCATGAAGCGCCAGCGCGGGCCGCTCCCCGGCGACTCGGAGCGCTCCGACAACAACCGGGTCAAGCGCTACGTGGCCAAGGTGACCCGCAACCCCGCCGTCGCGCACGGCCTCTCCGACGAGGTGGGCTCGGTGGAAGCCGGCAAGCTCGCGGATCTCTGCCTGTGGGAGCCGGGCTTCTTCGGGGTCAAGCCTCAGCTCGTCGTGAAGGGAGGGCTGATCGCCTGGAGCCAGATGGGCGACCCGAACGGCTCGATCCCCACCCCCGAGCCCGTTCTCTCGCGCCCGATGTGGGGGGCCCTGGGGGAAGCGCGCCGCGACACGTGCGTCACGTTCGTCTCCCAGCAGTCCATCGCCGAGCCTGGCCTCGCCGAGCGACTCGGCCTCGGCAAGCGCCTCGCAGCGGTCGGCCGCACGCGGTCCCTCGGCAAGCGGGACATGGTGCTGAACGACGCGATGCCCCACATCGAGGTAGATCCCGAGACCTACGTGGTCATCGTCGACGGCGAGGCGATCGGCTCGGAGCCCGCCGAGGAGCTGCCGCTCGCGCAGCGGTACTTCCTGTTCTGATGGGCGCGGTGCGCCTCGAGCTCGGGGAGCTACTCGACCTGCTGCAGGTGACCGACAGCGCATTTCCGATCGGCTCCTTTTCGCACTCGTTCGGGCTCGAGTCGCTGGCCGCCGACGGCGCGCTCTCTTCGGCGGCTGAGCTGGCTCGCGCCGGGGAACGCGTTCTCGGCGCCCTCGCCACCTCGGATCTTCCGGCGGCGCGCGCCGCCCACGGCGCCGTCGAGCTCGAGCCGCTGGTGGCGGCCGACCACGCGGTGGCCGCCACCCGCTCGGCAAGGGAGGCCCGCGAGGCGAGCGCCGCGATGGGACGGCGGATGATGGTCGCCGCCCGGGCGATAGGCGCCGGCGATCGCCTGCTCGACGCCTACGAGGAGGCGGTGCGCGAGGGGAGCGCACCCGGAAGTCATGCCGTGGCCTGGGGAGGCTGTCTGCGTGCGATGGGGGTCTCGCGCGACGCCACCCTTCACGGCCTCGCCTTCACGGTGCTCGCCGGGTTGGTGGCCGCGGGCCAGAAGCTCGTACCCCTCGGGCAGAGCACCGCCCAGAAGGTGCTCAGAGAGCTGCACGGCCGGGCCGCCGCAGCTGTGGAGCGCAGCCACGAGCTCGATCCCCTGGACGTGTTCGCCTTCGCGCCCGAGGTAGAGGTCCGTTCGATGGCCCACGAGCGTCTCGACGGGCGGCTGTTCGCGTCGTGAACGCCGTGCGGCTCGGCGTCGGCGGACCCGTGGGCTCGGGCAAGACCGCGCTCGTCGCCGAGCTCTGCCGCCGCCTGGCCGGCCGTCTTGAGATCGGCGTGGTGACCAACGACATCTATACGCGGGAGGACGCCGAGTTCCTGAGCGCGGCCGGAGTGCTCCCGGCGCAACGAATCGTGGGCGTGGAGACGGGGGGGTGCCCCCACACCGCCATCCGGGACGACGTGTCGATGAACGCCCTGGCCGTCGAGGAGCTCGAGCGCCGAGAAGGGCCCCTCGAGCTCGTCTTCGTCGAAAGCGGTGGCGACAACCTCGCCGCAT
>JBPCRE010000090.1:0-7246 GCA_050997195.1 Thermoleophilaceae bacterium | reverse complement strand
ACGTCGCGGATGGCCGAGCGCGCGCGGTAGGTGGCGAACGAGGCCACGAGCGCCGAGTGCTCGTGGCCGTAGCGCTCGTGCACCCGGGGGATGAGCACCTCGCGGATGTCGCGCGGGAAGTCGAGGTCGATGTCGGGCAGCGCGGTGATCTCCTCGTTCAGAAAGCGTCCGAGGAGCAGGTCGTTCTCCACCGGATCCACGTGCGAGAGGCCTGTGAGAAAGCACACGATCGAGGACACGCTCGAGCCCCTCCCCCGCCCGGGCGGGAGCACCGAGCGCGCCGAGTCCGGCCCGCGCACCTCCACGGCCACCTCGCGGGCCAGCTCGAGCAGGTCGCGGTGCAGCAGGAAGAAGCCCGAGAGCCCGAGCGAGCGGATCACCCCGAGCTCGGTGTCCAGGCGAGCGGCGGCCTCGGCGGCGCTCGCCCGCCCGGCGTAGCGATCGTCGATCCGCGCGCGGCAGAGCTCGGCCAGGCGCCGATCGGCCGTCGGGTCCTCCGAGCCCGGGTAGCGATAGCCGAGGTCGCGCGTGAGGTCGAAGCGCAGGCGCTCGGCCAGGCGCGAGGACTCGTTGAGCGCCTCGGGATGGTCGACGAAGCGCGCGGCCATGTCCTCCGGCGAGACGAGCGCGTGGGAGGCGTTGCCGCGGCGGATGGCCTCCGACTCGTCGAGGGTGGTGCGGTGGCGCGCGGCCACGAGGACGTCCTGCAGGCGGGCGCGGGCGCGTGCGTGGGCGTGCACGTTGCCCGTGGCCACGCAGGGCACCTCGAGTCGCTCGGCGAGCCCCGCGAGCAGGCGGTTGCGCCGGCGGTCGTGGCGGGCGTAGGGGCGCTGGAGCTCGACGCGGAAGCGCTCCGGTCCGAACGCGCGCAGCAGGCGGCGAGCCACCGCCGCGGCCTCGGCGTGCTCCTCGCGCTCGACCCGGCCGGCCAGCGCCCCCTCCCTCGCGCAGCCCGAGAGGCACACGAGCCCGTCGGCGTGGGCCTCCACCTCCTCGAGGGAGATCCTCGGCGAGAGCGGCTCGCGCGTGCGCCCCGCGCGGGTGCCCGCGTGCGCGCGGGTGATCAGCCGGCAGAGGTTGCGGTAGCCCTCGGCGTCCTCGCAGAGCAGGGTGAGGTGGGTGCCGTCCGCGATCGAGAGCTCCGCGCCCACGATGGCCCGCACGCCGAGCGGCTTCGCGGCCTGGGCCAGCTCCATGGCCCCGTGCAGGCCGTCGTGGTCGGTCAGCGCCAGCGCCTCGTGGCCCTGCTCGGCCGCCGCCGCGGCCAGCTCCACCGGATGCGAGGCGCCGTCCTGGAACGAGAAGGCGGAGTGGCAGTGCAGCTCGACGTAGGTCATGCGAACGCATGTTCGCACAGGCCCAGGGGGGCGTGCCCTCGCTTCAGCTCCGAACAACTCCGCTGAGTCGCTCAGAGGCTTGTCGCGAGCACTCCTGCCGCTTCGGCCAGGCGGGCCTGACTCTCGTCGCGGGTGTAGAGCACGCGCTCGTGGGTCGCGGCCGTCGCGATGATCAGCAGGTCGGTGGCCTTTGCCGTACGGCGCTCCGCGCGGGCCACGGCGAGGATGTCACCGAAGCGCTCGGCCACACTCTCGTCGACCGGCAGGGGCCTGAAGGCCGCCCGGATCGCCGCAAGGCGCCGCTCCCGGCCGGCGCGCATGTCGGCGTCACGGGCGAGCGCCACGCCCGCCCGCAGCTCGCCCAGCGTGATCACCGAGATCGCCGCGGTCCCAGGCAGATCCACCCCGGGAAGGTCGTAGGCGATTATGACGCTCGTATCGAGGAGGGCCGGCGCGGAAGCGCTCAAGGCCAAGAGACCGGAGCCTGCAGCGCGTCAAGGTCCGCCGCGAGCTCGCGGTCGATGGGCAACTCCAGGATACGTCCTATCGTGGCTCGGTCCACGTCGACGCTCGGCTGGCTTTGGTACCCGGGAGGAACCAGCCGAGCCACCGGACGCCCGCGCACGGTGACCGTGAACGTTTGACCACTCTCGGCGGCGCGCAGAATCTCACCGGAGTGGTTGCGAAGCTCGCGCTGAGCGATCGTGCGGTCGGCCATCCTGCTACGCAATGTAGCATCTGGCCCGGGTCTCACTCGGCGCCGATGGCGTCCGAGGCCCCGCCCATCGTTCGACCGATCGACGCTCGGCGAGATCCACCCGGAGACGGCGGCGACGCACCGATGACCGTGCCCCCTCCCCTCCAGGCCACGGCCGCCGTGGCCTGGCGTCTCCTGGTCGTGCTGGCGGCCGCCGGCGTGGTGCTCTACCTGCTCGTCCTGCTTCGGCTCGTCACCGTCCCGCTCATCCTCGCGGTGTTCATCGCGACGCTGCTCTACTCGCCGGCGCGCTGGCTCCGCGCCCGCGGCGTGCCGCGCGGCTTCGCGGCGGCGCTCGTGCTCCTTCTGGCCCTGCTCCTGGCCGCGGGGGTGGTGGCGCTCATCGTGCCGCCGATCGTGGGCCAGGTGGCCAACGTGGGCACGAGCCTCAGCCAGGGAGCGCTGGCGGCGGGGCGGCTTCTCGCCATCCCGCAGCCTCAGGCCGAGGTCGATCGCCTGGTGGGCAGCACCGTCGGCTACCTGCAGGACCAGCTCGTGACCGGGCTCTTCGTGACCGGGGAGGTGCTCGCCGGCTTCCTGCTCATGATCGCGATCCTCTTCCTCTTCCTCCGGGACGGCGAGCGCATCTGGGACTGGCTCGTCGGGCTCCTGCCTTTCCGTGCCCGCGACGAGGCGCAGGACGCCGGGGCGATCACCTGGCAGACGCTCCGCGACTACGTGCGCGGCACGGCCATCGTGGCCATCGTCGAGACGGTGCTCGTGAGCGCCACGCTCCTCATCGTCGGGGTGCCGCTCGTGCTCCCGCTCGCGCTACTCGTGTTCCTCGGCGCCTTCTTCCCGCTGGTCGGCATCCTGGTGGCCGGCGCGGCCGCCGCCCTCGTGACCCTCGTGAGCAGCGGGCCCGGCCCCGCCCTCTTCGTGGTGGTGGCCATCGCGCTCGTGCACGTGCTCGAGGGCAACGTGCTCTTCCCGTTGATCGCCGGGCGGAGACTTCGCCTGCACGCGCTGGCCGTCCTGCTGGCCATCACCGCCGGCTCGGTGCTCGCCGGGCCCTTCGGGGCGTTCCTCTCGATCCCGCTGACGGCGAGTGCCTACGCCACCGTGTCCTACCTGCGCTCGGAGGAGCGGGCGGAGAGCGAAGCCACGTAGGCGAATCCGGCGAGCCCACTTGCACCGGCGCGCATCCGCGAGAGGTACGGTGAGTGCTGGAGGGAGGCACGCACGCGTCGATCGCGTTCCTCGTCACGCCGCATGCTCAAGAAGCTGTCGACCACCGATGCCTCGTTCCTCGCGGTCGAGGATTCGAACGTGCACATGCACGTGGGGTGGCTGGCCACCTTCTCCCCGCCGGCCGAGGGCCCGCGCCCCACCTTCGAGGAGCTTCGCGACCACATCACCGGGCGCCTCGCCCACTCGCCGCGCTATCGCCAGAGGCTCGTCCCGCTTCCGCTGCGCGCCTGGGAGCCCGCGTGGGTGGACGACCCGGACTTCGACTTCGCTCGCCACGTGGTGCGGGCCGAGGGCACCGACATCACCGCGATCGTGGACGAGGCGATGTCCTCGCACCTCGAGCGCGACCGCCCGCTGTGGAAGATGTGGCTCGCCGAGCTTCCCGACGGTCGCGTCGGGTTCGTGGGCAAGGCCCACCACTGCATGGTCGACGGATTGGCGGCGCTGGAGCTCGTTGGGCTCCTCTTCGACGAGTCCCGTGAGCCCGAGGCCACCGAGCCCGACACCTGGAGCCCACGGCCGCTGCCGAGTTGGCGCGTGCTCGGGGTGGTGAGGTTGAACGAGGTGGCCGAGCGCATACTCGGCGCCCTGCGGCTTCCGCTGCGCCTCATGAGCTCGGAGGGCGGAGTCCGCTCGCTCGGCCGCTGGGCGGCGCGAATCCTCGGCGCGCTCGTCGACTTCGCTCGCCCGGCGCCCACGAGCCCGTTCAACGGGCCGAGCTCCCCGCGGCGCCACCAGGCTCGCACGAGCCACGCGCTCAACGAGCTTCGAGCCGTCAAGGACCGGTTCGACACCTCGCTGAACGACGTGGTCCTCGCGGTCACGGCGGGCGCCCTGCGCCGCTACACCGAGCGAAAGGGCCACACCGCCGAGCGGCTCAAGGCGCTGGTGCCCGTGAACGTGCGCGATCCCACCGCCGACCCGGAGGACCTCGGCAACCAGCTCTCGTTCATGTGGATCGAGCTGCCCTGCGAGGAGCCCGACCCGCTCCGCCGCCTGAAGGCCATCCACGCCTCCACGACAAAGCGGAAGGACTCGCGCCGGGCCGAGGGGGCGAGCGTGATCATGGCCGCGGTCTCCTACGGCCCGCGGTTCATCAAGCGAGTCGCCTCGGCGCTGTTCGCGAGCCACCGAACGGCCAACGTCGTCGTGTCAAACCTCATCGGTCCTCCCATGCCCCTCTACATGCGCGGCTGCGAGCTCGAGGAGGCCTACCCGCTCGTGCCGCTCACCTACCGCCACGGGCTGTCGATCGGGCTCATGACCGTCCGCGACACGGCGTGCTTCTCCCTGTACGCCGACGCCTCGTCGCTGCCCGACGCCGACACGTTGGCCACCGACATCGACGCCTCGATGGCCGAGCTGGTGGCCCTGGCGGTCGATCCGACCGACGGTGACGCCGCTCGACCCTCCGAGCTGATGGCCGGCGCCTCTCGCTAGCGGACGAGCACGGGAGCGATCCGCGCCATCAGCGAAGAGGCCGCCTCGATCACCAGGTCGCGATCGTAGGTCACGGCGAACTCGAAGCGGCGGTCGAGATCGGGGCCGTCGTCGCCGAGGTCACGCGCCGCCAGCAGGGCCGCGAAGTGGGGCGCCACCACGGCCACGTCCCACTCGTCCACCAGCGGGTCGTCGTCGGCCACCGCGGCGCCGCGCACACCGGCCTCCGGATCACGACCCATCTCCACCCCGAAGGCGCCCACGAAGGCGGCCGTCCTGGCGATGTCGCCGTAGCGGCGGCGGGTGGAGGGGGCGAAGCGCCCGCGCGTCTGGAAGCCGCTCAGGAGCACCGCGGCCTCGCCGAGGGTGGCGGCCTGGTCCTCGAGGTGCCGGGACACCGAGAGCAGGTGGCGCTTGGTGGCCCGGCGCAGGCGGCGGTTGCCCTCGACCACCTCGACCGGAGTGTCTCCCGGGTGCCGGCGAGAGTGCGAGAGGAGATCGATCTCCGGCCCGTCGGTCGAGAGCTCTGCGGGGAGCGGCTCCGGACGGCCGAACATCCAGCCCTGCGCGAGGGTCGCGCCCATGGCCGTGGCCGTGCTCAGGTGATCGTCGTCCTCGACGCCCTCGGCGAGCACCACGGCTCCGGTGCGCTCGACCTCGGCGTTCACCGCGTTCACGATCTCCGCTATCTCGGTGCTCGGGCGAGCCTGGATGAGGCGCAGGTCCAGCTTGACCACGTCGGGGCGCAGGAAGGGCATGAGCGCGAGCGAATGGCGGTCGGCGCCCACGTCGTCGAGGGCGATCCCCCAGCCGAGCTCGCGAACGCGCTGGACGGTGCGCAGGAGCTCCGCCGGACGCGCGACGAGGGCCCGCTCGGTGATCTCGATGACGATGCGAAGGTCGTTGCTCACGCGGTTGAAGGTCTCGAGCATCGCTGCGGGCATCGGCTTGTCGAGGGCCTCGGGCTCGACGTTCACGAAGAGGCTGAGCGGCTCCGCGAAACGGGCCTCGAGCGCCCCTCCGAAGGCGGCACCACGGCACGCCCAGCACAGGTCGGTCACGCGGTCGGCGGCGCGCGCCGTGGCGAAGAGCTCGTTGGGCGCCTCGAGCGGGGAGCTGCGAGGACCGCGGGCGAGCGCCTCGTAGCCCACCACACGGCGGCTCTCGATCTCCACGATGGGCTGGTAGAGCGAGCGGATCCCTCCCTCGCGGATGATGCCGTCGAGCAGGGCGTTCACCTCGGTTTCCTCGGGCGCCCGACATGCCGGCGCGGTACGGTGCCGCGCGGCCTGGCTCTGAGCGGCGGGGAGATCGAGTGGGTACATATGGGTTGGTGGAGGCGCGGGCTTCGGTCGGCGGTCCTCGCCGACGGTCTGCGTGCTTTTCGGCCTGGATACGGTACGGCTTGAGGGGCCCTCCGTCTTCACCCACCCATTCGTCGAGCCGGCGCGAGGCGGTTCTCTTCGAGATTGCGCGGGCGCGGGTCATCTCGCTCGTTGCCAGGCCTCCGGCGGGACGCACGGGCCCTGCGCCGCGGACCCTCGACCGGCCGATCCCGGAAGAAGGAGCGCACCAGTCTGAGCTCCGGGCAATATGGGGTCGGCCCGGGCACGCTCGAGACGGTGAGAAAGAACGCGGATATTGGACGCGTCGATCCGAAGACGGCCTACTTCGGAGCTACAGTAAGCGGCCGGACGGGACCGCGCGCACGTTCTTCGGACCCGACGGGGACCCGGTCGAGTACTACGAACAAGCAGCTCGGGCAGTGAGTACCGGACGTTTCCTGGAGCGATTCCGAGCGATCGCCGTCGCGCGCGGATGGGGATCCGACACCTCTCCGGTCGAGCTCCTGAAGCGCTGGAAGGCGTTCGTGCGTTCCTGCGAAGAGGGCTATCGGTGGAGTATCTACGAGTACGACAACGAGCTTTCGGCTCGTGACCTACTCGCCGATGTGATGAACGACTCCGTGCTGGCGCAAACGCCCGAGCTCGCGGAATGGGCGACGCGAGTTGCGTTGGTCGACGCCCGGTTTTCGGCGCTCCTGCACGAGCACGAGATGCGCGGTCGAGGCACCGACCCGTGGTGGCGGCGGGGCGTGCTCCGCAGCGCCGGACCCGAATACAGGCAGGACGTGCGAGACCTGCATGGCATCGAGGTCGCGGAGGCCGACGGCTCGAAGCTATGAAGCCTCGAAGGTATCTCGCTCGGGAAGACGTCCGGATGGAATGGTCGGTTGACCACGCCTCGCCCGTTCCTCAGCTCCGCGAAGCAGATGTGGAGGACCTCGACGAACTCGAGCGCGCCCTTGAGCAGATGGCCGAGACTGCGACGAACGGTCCACCGCTCGTGGTGGAGTTGGTCGGTCCTACTGGTGGCCGGTTGGGCATCGGCCTAGCGGAGCCTGTCAAGCCCGGTGAGACAGATTGATCGAGAATTTAGTGAGCGACCTCCTCGCTGTCGGGCTTGTTGATCCAGGCGGCGGTGGGTAGCGCCGGCGGTCGCGGTGGGTGGCGGACGAAGC
>JBPCRE010000074.1:0-2534 GCA_050997195.1 Thermoleophilaceae bacterium | reverse complement strand
CGGGCGCATCGTCGCGCGGCGGCTCATCCGCCGGGGGTGACGCCGCGGAGGAGACCTCCGCGGCCAGACGCCACAGGCGGGAGAGAAAGCGATGGATCCCCCCCACTCCCTCGTCCGAGAAGTCGGCGTCCTGGTCGGGGGGACCGATGTAGAGGATGTAGCAGCGCGCGGTGTCGGCGCCGTAGCGCTCCACGTACTCGCGGGGCGAGATCACGTTGCCGCGGGACTTCGACATCTTGGCGCCGTTGCGGGTGATCATCCCCTGGGTGAACAGGGCGCCGAAGGGCTCCTGCACGTCCACCAGCCCGAGGTCGGCAAGCGCCTTGGTGAAGAAGCGGGCGTACATCAGGTGCAGGATCGCGTGCTCCACGCCGCCGATGTACTGGTCGACGGGCATCCACGCGGCCAGGGCCTCGGGGCTCCACGGCGCCTCGTGGTTGCGCGCGTCGCAGTAGCGCAGGAAGTACCAGCTCGAGTCGACGAAGGTGTCCATGGTGTCGGTCTCGCGACGGGCCTCGCCCCCGCACGAGGGACAGCTCGTGCGCACCCACTCCTCCGCCGCGGCCAGCGGCGACCGACCGCGGGGGGCGTAGTCCTCCACGTCGGGGAGCTCCACGGGCAGATCCTCGTCGGGCACGGCCACGATGCCGCACGTGGGGCAGTGGATCACGGGGATGGGGCAGCCCCAGTAGCGCTGACGCGAGAGCAGCCAGTCGCGCAGCTTGTAGTTCACGGCCGGACGCCCCCGCGCCTCGTCCTCGAGCCAGGCGACGATCTCCGCGTAGGCCTCTCGGTTGTGGGCACCGTCGAAGCGGCCGGAGTTGACCATCGGGCCGTCGCCGGTGTAGGGGAGCGCGTCGCCGCCGTCGACCACCGGACGCACCTCGAGGCCGAAGCGCTCGGCGAACTCGAAGTCGCGCGCGTCGTGGGCGGGCACGGCCATGATCGCCCCGGTGCCGTACTCCATGAGCACGTAGTCGGCCACGTAGATCGGGATCTGCTCGCCGTTGACCGGGTTGGTCACGGTCTGGCCGAGGGCCACGCCGGTCTTCTCCTTGGCCTCGGCGCCGCGCTCCTCGGCCGAGGCGCCGATGGCCTGGTCCACGTAGTCGCGCACCTCCGGGGCGTCGCTCAGTCGGAGCACGTCGGGGTGCTCGGGAGCCATGACGAAGAAGGTGGCCCCGAAGAGCGTGTCCGGGCGGGTGGTGAACACCGGATAGTCCACGCCGAGGGCCTCGCACCGGAACGTGACCTCGGCGCCGCGCGAGCGCCCGATCCAGTTGCGCTGCATGGTCTTCACGTGCTCGGGCCAGCGGATGTCGCCGAGGTCGTCGAGCAGGCGGTCGGCGTAGTCGGTGATGCGGAAGAACCACTGCTCGAGCTGGCGCAGCTCGACCGCGGTGCCGCAGCGCTCGCAGAACCCGTCGCGGGCCTGCTCGTTGGCGAGCACGGTCTCGTCCTTGGGGCACCACACCACGGCGGCGTCCTTGCGGTAGGCGAGGTCGCGCTCGAGCAGGCGAAGGAAGATCCACTGGGTCCAGCGGTAGTACTCCGGCTCGTGGGTGGCGAACTCGCGCGACCAGTCGATGGATATCCCCCACGAGCGGAACTGCTCGCGGAACTGGGCGATCGATGCCTCGGTGGACGCGCGGGGATGCTGGCCGGTGCGGATGGCGTGGTTCTCCGCGGGCAGGCCGAAGGCGTCATAGCCCATGGGGTGCAGGACGCGCTGGCCGTTCCGCCGCCGGAAGTGAGCCAGCGCGTCGCCCACCGAGTAGACCTTCAGATGCCCCATGTGGGGCTCCCCCGAGGGGTAGGGGAGCATCTCGAGCACGTAGGACTTCGGCCGCTCGTCGGCGACGTTGGACACCTCCCACGTGCGCTCCTGCGCCCACACGCGCTGCCACTTCGGCTCGATCAGGTTGGGCTCGTAGCGATCCACGATCCGAGAGTACCGGCGACTCCCAGCTCAGGGCTGCGGCTTGATTACGATCAAACCGATGGCCGGCGAGGAGGTCGTCGAGCGCCACCGTGGGGCTGGACGTGCCTTCGAGGCGGCGGGGGTGATGAGCTTCGTCCGGGAGGAGGGGGCGGTCGAGGCCGTGGTCTGCGTCCACGGTGTGCCGAGCTCATGCTTTCTCTCTACCGCAAGGTCCTCGGCGAGCTGGCGGCTCGTGGCCTGCGCGGCATTCGACCTCCCGGGCCTAGGTCTCGCCGAGCGCCCCGAGGACTTCGATTGCAGCTGGTCGAGCTCGGGCAATCTCACATAAGGCGAACCAAGGTGCTTTGCTCGGCGGAGGAAGAATCTCCCTGAGCTCGCCGGCCTCCCGCAAGTAGCGGTCTTTTCGCGCTACGAAGGCAGAGCCAAGTGCTACATTCGTAGAACCAATGCGTCGCAAGCGAGAGATCCCCCAGCGCGAGCTGCGCAACAACGTCAGCGCCGTCCTGCGCGACGTAGCGGCGGGTCAGACGGTGCGAGTAACCGTGCGAGGCCGTCCGGTGGCCGAGCTCGCGCCGCTCTCGCTCAGAAAGGA
>JBPCRE010000014.1:0-4387 GCA_050997195.1 Thermoleophilaceae bacterium | reverse complement strand
TTGGACCAGCTCTAGGGTCCGCGCCTCATGAGCGCCCCCCTCCTCGCCGTCGACGCCCCCTCCCTGCTCTACCGCGCCTTCTTCGCCCTCCCGAAGACCATCGTGGAAGGTGAGGGCGTGCCGGTGAACGCCCTGCTCGGATCGCTAAACATCGTGCTCCGCGTGGTGGCCGAGCAGGGACCGCGGGCGGTGGTCTTCTGCTTCGGCCCCGACGCCGCCGGCTACCGGGTCGAGCTCTATCCCGCCTACCACGCGGCGCGGCCGGAGGTGCCCGAGGAGCTCGCGCCGCAGTTCGCCGCCGCGCCCGCATTCTTCGAGGCCTTCGGATGGTTCGTCGAGACCCACGACTCCCTCGAGGCCGACGACCTGCTCGGCTCCCTGGCCGCCGAGGAGGCCGAGGCCGGCGGCGAGGCGCTCATCCTCACCGGCGACCGCGACCTCTACCAGTGCGTGGACGAGCGCGTGCGGGTGCTCTACATGAAAACCGGGTCGAAGGGCCCTGAGCTCGTGGACGCCGCCGAGGTGCGAAAGCGCTACGGGGTGGCGCCCGCGCTGGTGCCGGACTTCATCGCCCTGCGCGGCGATCCCTCGGACGGCCTGCCCGGCGGCACCGGGATCGGCGACAAGACGGCCTCGGCCCTGCTCGAGCGCCACGGCTCGCTCGAGGGGGCGATCGCCGGCGCGATGGGCGAGCGCTCGGCCCGGGTGCGCGGCGCCCTGCTCGACGAGGCCGAGCAGCTTCGCGACTTCCGCGAGATCGCCCGGCTGCGGAGGACGGAGGTGGCGCGCCCGCCCGACCGCGGCACCGACTTCGCCGGGGGGGCGGAGGCCGCCCGCGCGCGGGGGATGAATCGGCTGGCTGAGCGCCTCGAGGGGTAGCCTCGCCCGCCTCGTGAGCGCCTCCCCCACCCGCCGCGGCCCCCGCGGGCCCCTCGAGCTGCTGCGTCAGCACTGGCGTGCGCCCCGCCACGCGCCGGTCCCGCCCGGGCCGTTGCCCGCGGGCCGCGTGCTCGAGGTGCCCGGGGTGGGCGAGCTCTTCGTGCGCGACTCGGGCGGTCAAGGACCGCCGGTCCTCCTTCTCCACGGCTGGCTGTTCCCGAGCGACCTCAACTGGTGGCGCACCTACGAGCCCCTCGAGCGCGCGGGCTACCGCGTGCTCGCCGTGGACCTCCGCGGCCACGGCCGCGGCCTCCGTGCCCAAGCTCCCTTCCGCCTCGCCGACTGCGCCGCCGACTGCGCCGCGCTCGTCAAGGCGCTCGAATGCGGGCCGGTGATCGCCGTGGGCTACTCGATGGGCGGGCCCGTGGCCCAGCTCATGGCCCGAAGCCACGCGGAGGTCGTGGCCGGGATCGTGTGCTGCGCAACCGCGCGGGAGTGGCGCGACCCCAACCAGCGCCTCTTCTGGCGCGGCATGGGGCTTCTTCGTCTCCATCTCACCGTGTTCCCCCGCTCGGCCTGGCGGTGGGGCCTCCTCCGGGCGGGCTACCCCGACGACGAGATGACCTCGTGGATCGTGGCCGAGCTCTCCCGCGGCAACGGCCGCGACCTGGCCGAGGCCGGACGCGACCTCGGTCGCTACGACGCCCGCCCGTGGGCCGAGAACCTGCGCACGCCGGCCGCCGTGGTGGTCACCGCGAGAGACGGCACGGTGCCCCCGGTCAAGCAGCGCGAGCTGGCCGCGGCGCTGCGCGCTCCGCGCTTCGAGGTCGAGTGCGATCACTTCTGCGTGACCTCGAACCCGGAGATCTTCCACCCGGCCCTGCTCGATGCCCTCGAGGCGGTGCGGGAGGCGGGCTCGCAACCGACCACGGTCGACGCCGAGCGACTCAGCGCCTGAGGCCGGCGCGGGCCGCTACCGCCGCGGAACGAGCTCCTCCACCTTCTCCTTGAAGGAGTGCCGGATGATCTCCCCGGCGGCCGGATCGCCCCGGAGCAGCGCCCGCGTCATGGCCTTGGCCTGGTCGAAGCTGACGTGCGGTGGAAGCGGAGGCATCTCGGGGTCGACGATGGCCTCGTAGACCACCGGACGGTCGGCGGTGAGCGCCTCGTCCCAAGCGGCTCCCACGTCGTCGGGGTGCTCCACGCGGATGCCCTTCAGGCCGAGCATCTCGGCGTAGCGCGCGTAGGGGAAGTCGGGCACCCCCTGCGAGGCGTCGTAGCGCCGGTCGCCCTCGGAGGCCCGCTGCTCCCAGGTCACGAAGCTCAGGTCGCGATTGTTGAGCACGAGGACGATGAGGCGCGGATCGGCCCAGCGCTCCCAGTACTTGGCCGCGGTGATCAGCTCGTTGATCCCGTTCATCTGCATGGCGCCGTCGCCCACGAGGGCCACGCACGGGCGCTCGGGGTGGGCGAACTTCGCGGCCACGGCGTAGGGCACGCCCGAGCCCATGGTCAGCAGCGTGCCCGAGAGCGAGCCGAGGTGGCCGGGACCGAGGCGCAGGTCGCGGGCGTACCAGGCCGTGGCGGTGCCGCAGTCGCAGGCCACCGTGGCGTCGGCGGGCAGGCGCGAGGAGAGCTCCCACACCACCCGCTGGGGGTTCAGGGGGTGGGCCGAGTGCATGGCCCGCGCCTCGACGATCTTCCACCAGTCGCCCACCCAGCCCTCGACCTTGGCCCGCCACGAGCGCTCGACCTTGGGCTCGAGCATGGGGAGCAGCGCGCGCAGCGTCAGGGCGGCGTCGCCCACCAGGTTCACCTCGGTGGGGAAGCGAAAGCCGAGCATGCGCCCGTCGATGTCGATCTGCACGCCCCGCGCGGCTCCCTCCGGCGGCAGGAAGTCCGAGTAGGGCATGTTGGTGCCCACCATGAGGAGGGTGTCGCAGCCCTGCATGAGCTGCCACGAGGGCTTGGTGCCGAGCAGGCCGATGGCCCCGGTCACCCACGGCTCGTCGTCAGACACGACCGTCTTGCCGAGAAGGGCCTTGGCCACCCCCGCGCCGAGCGTCTCGGCCACCGCCGTGACCTCGGCCGTAGCCCCGCGCGCGCCCTGACCGACGAGCATGGCCACGCGCTCGCCCGCGTTCAGCACGGCGGCGGCCCGCTCGAGGTCGGCGGCCGCGGGCACCACCTCGGGCTCCGAGCGAGCGGTGCTCGAGCGAAGGAGGCCGTGACCCCGCCCGGGCGTGGGCACGGCGCTCTCCTCGGCCAGGTCGTTCGGCACGATCAGGCACGTGACCGTGCGCTCGGCCAGCGCGATGCGCGCCGCGCGGTCCACCAGGTGGCGCATCTGCGCCGGATCGGTGGCCATGTGCAGGTACTCGTGGGCCACGTCCTTGAACAGCGAGACGAGATCGATCTCCTGGTAGTAGGAGCCGCCGAGCGCGGTGCGCGGCTGCTGGCCGACGATGGCGAGCACGGGCTGGTGGTCGAGCTTCGCGTCGTAGAGGCCGTTCAGCATGTGCACCGCACCCGGCCCGCTGGTGGAGAGGCACACCCCGAGCTCGCCCGTGTACTTCGCGTGCGCGCAGGCCATGAAGGCCGCCGCCTCCTCATGGCGGACCTGGACGAAGTCGAACCGATCTCCGGCGCGGCGGAGCGCGGTTGTGATGGCGTTGATCCCGTCGCCGGGGTAGCCGTAGATCCGCCGCACGCCCCACTCGCCGAGGCGGTCGACGAGGAAGTCGGCGACGCTCTGAGCCACGGGCGCGGCGCTCAGAGCGCCCGGAGGGCGTCCGGAACGGCGTCCTCCCCGGAGAGAACCTCGAAGCTCTTCCCAACGGTGGCCGGCTCCTCGAGGGAGGCGAGCAGCACGCGCGCGGTGTCCTCGCGGGGGATCTGGCCGCGGCGCCCGAGCGAGGCCGCGGCGGCGATGCGCCCGGTGCCCGGGTCGTCGGTGAGCCCACCCGGGCGCACCACCGTCCACTCCAGGGAGCTCTGCTGCAGGCGCTCGTCGGCGCGGGCCTTGGCCGAGAGGTAGGCGCCCAGGGACTCGCCGCCCGCACTCGGGTCGCCGGCGCCCATAGCGCTCACGATCACGTAGCGCGCGCCCCCCGCCGCCTCGGCCGCGTCGATGAGCTTGACCGCGGCGCCGTAGTCAACGGTCTCCTTGCGCGTTTCGCCGCTGCCCGGGCCCGCGCCGGCGGTGAAGACCACCGCGTCGATCCCGTCGAGGAGGTCGCTTGGAAGCTCCTGCTCCAGGTCGACCACCACCGGGTGCGCGCCGAGGGCCTCGAGATCGTCGGCCTGCTCACGCTTGCGGGTGGTGGGCAGCGCCTCGTGGCCGGCCTCGACAAGTTCGCGGGAGAGGATCGTCCCGATCTGTCCCCCTCCGCCGGCAACGAGCACGCGCATCGGTTGAGCCTATGACACGCCGACGATCGAGCGAAGAGACAGCCTTCGTAGGCTCACCGCGATCACGGTTCCAGATACTCAGGAGACACAACACATG
>JBPCRE010000159.1:0-12883 GCA_050997195.1 Thermoleophilaceae bacterium | reverse complement strand
GGTCCGGCTGCAGCGCAGCGCTGCCCCAGAGATCTACGCCGGCTAGACGCAGCGCAGCAAGAATCGTTGGTACGAAGGCATCCAGCTGTACGAGCATGTGCTGGGGCAGCGTCGTGTCGTCGTCGTGTTTGTCTGCCTTCAAGCTGATAGTCGGAAGCGAGACCAACTCGCTGTAGAGGCGCCCCTCCAAGTAGCCAATCTCAGCACTGTTGAAGCCGGCTGTTGTATCGCGCCTCACGGCAATGGCGCGCCACCAAGGCAGCTTCGGGTTGTTGCGGTGGTGGTTGAGCCGGTCGCGCGTCTTAACCGCTTTCCCGACGTAGAGCTGGGTGTGGTCCTGAGTCCCAAGAGGCCCAAGCAGCACGTAAACGCCGGGAGTCGCCCACTCGGGGGGCAGCTTCAACACGTGCCTGCGCGAGACGAGAGCGACTCGTAGTGCGTGCACGTTGAAGTCCACGATCACCGGAGCGTCCGGCTCAGACGGGACCTGGGCGCTCGCAGGTGTGATCGGCAGAGGCATCAAAACTCCTAGGCTCCCCATGCTCAGCTCTGTCGTCAAGCGCCAAGGCCTTCGCCGAGGCCGGCCGATGTTAGAGCTTCGACGCTTTCGTGGGACGGGCGTCGACCTGCGCGGCGCGCGCGCCCAGGGCGCTTGGATCGCCCCGGTTCGTGGACAGGTGAGGCTGGCCGATCGAACTCCTTCTAGCCGACCTTGTTCTTCACTGCACCGAGAGCTGGCCCGCTTCGCCGGGATCCTCTGTAGGAGCTCACTGAACTTCGCTCTTCCTCGCCGACCTTCTCGCGACGCGCCAGAGGTCCGAGCGCGAATAGCCCTCGAATCCTGCTTCATCCAATTGCTACGAAACGGTCGGCATCCGAGCTGAGAACTGCGTTGCCGGGCGCGCGGCCTCAGGCGCCATCCTCGTGTCCCCGGCGCTCTCGCGCTCGGCGCGAAGGTCTCGGGCGGTGATCTCGGGGGGCTTCGAGTGCTCCAGCAGTATCTGGTCCGCGGCAGAGCGCAGGTCCGGTGACAGGTAGCCGCAGAGCACGTCGCGCAGGAGGGCTCGCAGATGCTCCTCCATCTCGAGCACGAGCGCGGCCGGAGACTCCGAGCCCACCGTCTCGAGATACGCCTCACCGGCGCCGCCTCCCTTCAGGAAGCGCTCGAGCGAGAGGGCGAGCTCCGTGCGGCGCTGAAGCGCGCGACGGTCGCGGTCGACGGCGCACAGCGCGGCCAGGCGGAGCGAGAACGACGCGCGACCCGCATCGGTCTCGCCGTCGAGGAGCGCGCGCAGGGCGAGCAGGTAGTCGGTCAGCGCCTCGACCTCGTGAGCACGCGAGCAGCCAAGCTGGAAGCGCCCGAGGGCCCACGCCACCTGTCCCGCGCGGGCCGAATGCCCCACCTCGTCGAGGAAGAGGCGAAGCTCCTCGGCGTCGGCCGAGCCGATGAGCAGCGGCTCGCCCCGCGCGGCGCCGCTCGGCGCGAGCGGCGAGGGGCGCCAGGAGCCCCCGTCGGCTCGGGCCCACACCGCCGGCCCGAGGGCCACACCGCCGGCGCTCCAGAGCCGAAGGCCCGCGAGCAGGCGAGCGAAGCGAGTGCGCGCCTCGACCAGGGGGAGCGGATCGTCGGCCCCCACGGAGCGCTCGAGCAGGCACATCACGATTGGCTCACCACCGGCGCCGCGTGCGGGGTCGAGCCCCCACACCGCTTTGCGCGGGGCGCCGAGATCCTCCGAGGTGAGCGCCAGGCCGTCGCCCAGCTCGACCCGGCCGTCCTCGATGCGCGCCCCGTAGAGCGGCGCGATGACCTCGGTCCGCCGCGCCTCCCGGTAGAGCGTGCCCTCCACGTCGGCGTAGACCGTCTCGAAGCGCTCCTCGGGAAAGGCGAAGTCCGTCGCGTCCTCCCACAGCCGCTCGATCAGCGCCTGCAGCGCGGGCTCGGCGTCCTCACCCGAAAGCCCTCGGGTGCGAAGGTAGGCCTCGGCCCCCAGCCCGAGCGCCCGGGCCGCCGGCTCCGCGCTCGGCAGCGAGCGGAGCCTCGCCCACCGCTCGGAGATGAAGACGTCGGTGAGCGGCCGGTAGCGGTAGACGGGATTGCCCGGACCCGGCTCCTCGACCTCGAAGGCAAGCTCCCCGCCGCCGTCGAGGTCGCGGGAGAGGACCGCGGCGGCCTCCAGCGCGAAGTCGCGCAGGGCCTTGTGGAGGGGCGGGTTGCGCACGGGGGCCCTTTCGGCGAAGGGGGGCAAGCTCCTTCCGCGCGTGCAGACGCCGTAGGTGGCAACCGAAGCCTTCGACTGCTCGGCGGTGAAGGACCCTCGCTAGGCCAGCACGACGGACTCAGCCTCGGAGGCACCCATCTCGGCGTCCTCCTCGCACAGCCACTCCCGCCCGTACCGGCGCATGTCCTCGATGAGCGGCAGCAGCGCCCGACCCTTCTCGGTGAGCCCGTACTCCACGCGCGGGGGCGTCTCGGGGTGGGTGCTCCGCTTGACGATGCCCTCGTCGTCGAGGGCGCGCAGCCGCAGCGAGAGCGTGCGGGGGCTGATGCCGGCCAGCGAGCGCTCGAGCTCGCAGAAGCGTGCGGGGCCCTCGGCGAGGTCGCGGATCACGAGCAGGGTCCACTTGCCACCCACGAGCTCCGCCGTGGCGCTCACCGGACAGGTCGACTCTGGCGGTGCCATCGCCTCCCAGTCTAGCGATCCCTACTTCACAAAGTGAAGCGTCAACCGCCCAGCTTGCCGAGCAGCCCGCCTCCGCCGCCACCGGCGCCCGAGCCGGTGGTCGGGGTCACGCGACCCTCGCTCGGCTGCACCAGCACCCATCCGTCGCCCTCGAAGGCCAACTGGATCGACTCCCCCGACCCCCGACCGATGAAGGTCTTCATGTTCACGTCGGCCTTCACCTTGGTGCGCACCCCGCCCGACCAGGCGATGGCCGCCTGGGGATCGGCGAAGGTGGGCGCGTCTCCGGTGCCGAGCATCACCGGAGGGCCGTCGGAGATGATGGCCACCTGACCCGTGCCCGAGAGGGCCACGTTGTAGAGGCCGCCGGCCAGCGCGCCGGCCATCCCGCCCTCCACGCGCTGGATGTCCCAGTCGATCCCCGCGTCGAAGGCCAGCAGGTTGGCCCCGTTGCAGGTGATCTGCTCGTTCTCGAGGGTCAGGAGATGGAGGTCCTGGGCCTGGTCGGCCAGGAACACCTCGCCGGTGCCGGTCATCTTCATGAGCTTGGTGCCCTCGCCGGTGGCCGCCTTCTTGAGCATGCGCCCGAGGCCGCCCGCCCCCGCGTGCTCGAAGCGCACATCGCCCTGGTAGGCCACCATCGCGCCGAGGCGCGCTTGGATGGTGACCTGGTCGAGGGAGACCTTCAGCAGCTTCGCGTTCTGAAGCGCGAAGGCCTCGGTGGACTGGGTCTCCTGAAACTCCTGGAGCGAGCTCTTCACGGCGGCCTCCTGGGATCTGGGGGGCCACCTTCTCGCGCCGACCCGGAAACGTCAAGGGGCCCTCCACCGAAGGCGCATGCCTCGGACCGCCCTCTACGCCGAGAGCACCTGCTCGACCGAGGTCGAGCGCTGCCCGCCGGCCGCGACGAGCAGCTTGAAGTCGTGCGGCGAGGTCGCGGCCTTCATCGCGTCCTCCATGGACACGCGGCCCTCGCTCACGTGGCCGAGCAGAGCCTGGTCGAAGGTCTGCATCCCGTAGTAGGCGCCCTCGGCGATCACCTCGTTGAGCCTGCCCGTCTCCATGGGGTTCATGATCATGTCGCGCACGCGGCCGGTCATGCGGAGCACCTCGCAGGTGGCCACCCGGCCGTTGCCGTCCGGCGTGCGCACGAGCCGCTGGGAGATCACCCCCCGGAGCGTGCCGGCCAGCATGGCGCGCACCTGCTGATGCATGTGCGGGGGAAAGAACTCGATGATGCGGTTCACGGTCTCCGGCGCGTCGGCGGTGTGAAGCGTCGAGAGCACGAGGTGGCCGGTCTCCGCGGCGGAGAGGGCGGCGCTCACGGTCTCCTCGTCGCGCATCTCGCCGATGAGGATGATGTCGGGATCCTGGCGCAGCACTCGCCTGAGGGCCCGCTTGAACGACTCGGTGTCCTGACCGATCTCGCGCTGGTTGACGATCGAGCGCTTGTCGGGGTGCAGGAACTCGATCGGGTCCTCGATGGTCACGATGTGCTTGGCGTCGCGACGATTGATCTGGTCGATCATGGCCGCGAGCGTGGTCGACTTCCCCGAGCCGGTCGTGCCGGTGAGCAGGATGATGCCGCGCTCCTCCTCGGCGAGGTCGCTGATGACCTGGGGGAGCATGAGCTCCTCGATCGACTTGATGTCGGTGGGGATGGTCCGGCAGACCAGGGAGATCGAGCCTCGCTGGCGGAAGGCGTTCACGCGGAAGCGCCCGAAGCCCGCCAGCGTGTAGGAGAAGTCCACCTCGCCGTCGGCGAAGAACTCCTCGAGGCGGACGGCGTCGGTGAGCATCTGGCGGAGGACCTGCTCGGTGTCCTCGGCGGTGAGGAGATCGGCGCCGGGAATGGGCTCGAGCGACCCGTGCGTGCGGATCAGCGGGTGGGCCGGGACCTTCAGGTGGAGGTCTGAGCCTCCGCTGCGAACGGTGTACTGGAGCGCGGGGATGAGGTCGAACACACGGAGGGGTATCGGCCGTGGCGCGCACGGCTTTAGCGCGAGCTACGGTGCCCCGGTGCGGGCCGGATGCTCACCTCGTCACTCGGCGCTCTCGCCGAGACTCGCCATAAGCCTCCGGCACGTTGCCCTATGAGCCTCGACCGAGGCGCCATCGTGCGAGCGAGCCTCGCCGGAGCGGCGACCTTCGCCCTTCTCGGGCTGATCTCCATCGGCCTGCTCGCGGCCGTCCTGCTGCCCGACCCCGACGAGGCCCTGAGCGAGGACGCGCTCGGCCTCTCCCTCGACCTCACGGCCGCCATCGTCGCGGCGTCCGGCTTTCTCGCGGGCATCGGAGCCGGTGCGGTGGCCGGACACGTCGGAGCTCGGGCCGGCCTGCACGGCGCGGCCCTCGCGGGCGCCGCCCTCCTGCCGCCCCTGATCGTCGGAGCCCTCTACCTCACCTTCTTCGGCGTCGCCGGCGGCTTCTTCGCCGCGGGTGTCGTGGGCTGCCCGGCGGGCGCCCTCATCGGCCTCGCCGCAGAGAGGCGCCTCACCCGCCGCGGCGAGAGACCGGCGTCGGAGCCGGCGCGCCGAGAGCGGCGAGAGCCCGGTCGGTGAAGGGGGACCGGAGGCCCCTGAGGCGCGAGAAGCGAGCTAGAGGCCACCCGCCCCAAGCGAAGTGTGCGAGAGCACACGAGCGCCCGGCGGGTGGCCTATAGCGACGCTTATTGCGCCTCAGGCGACATCGCGGAGCTTTTGGGCTTCCGCGAGGGACTGCAGCTTCTTCAGCGACTGGTTCTCGATCTGACGTATGCGCTCGCGCGTGACGTTGAAGGTCCGGCCCACCTCGTCGAGGGTGCGGGGGTGCTCGCCGCCCAGGCCGTAGCGCAGCTCGAGCACGCGCCGCTCCCGGTAGGAGAGGTTCTCGAGGGCCTCGCGGAGCGCCTCCTTGGTGAGGATCTCCGCGGCGCGCTCGTAGGGTGACTCGGCGCGCTCGTCGGCGATGAACTGGCCGAACTCCGACTCCTCCTCGTCGCCCACCGGCTTCTCGAGCGAGATCGGGGCCTGGGCGGAGCGCTTGATGGAGTCCACCTCGTCGGGATCGATGCCCGTGACCTCGGCGATCTCGTCCGGGGTGGGCTCGCGCCCCAGCTCGGTGACGAGCTTGCGCTCGGCGCGCCCGATCTTGTTGAGCTTCTCGACCACGTGGACGGGGATGCGCACGGTGCGCGCCTTGTCGGCGAGGGCGCGGGCGATGGCCTGGCGGATCCACCAGGTGGCGTAGGTCGAGAACTTGAAGCCCTTGCGGTAGTCGAACTTCTCGGCGGCGCGCACCAGGCCGAGGGTGCCCTCCTGGATAAGGTCGAGGAAGGGCAGGCCCTGGTTGCGGTAGTTCTTGGCGATCGAGACCACCAGCCGCAGGTTGGACTCGACCATCTTCTGCTTGGCGTCCATGTCCCCGCGCTCGATGCGCTTCGCGAGGTCCACCTCCTCCTGCGCGGTGAGCAGTCGCACCTTCCCGATGTCCTTCAGAAAGAGCTGCAGCGAGTCGGTGGTCATGCCCGGCTTCAGGTCGATCGTCGTCTTGGCGCGCCGGCGCCGACCCTTCTGATCGACCGCGCGCTCCTCCTGGGCGGCCCCGGCCCGGAGCGCCGGGTCCACGTCCTCGACCAGCTCGATCTCCGACTTCTCGAGGAAGGTGTGCAGCTCCTCGACGTCCGACTCGTCGAACTCCACCTCGGCGAGCGCGAGCGCGACCTCCGCGTGGGTAAGCACACCCGTCTGCTGGCCCTTGGTGAGGAGGAGCTTGACCTCCTCGAGCTCCTGAAGCTCAGCGATGGTCATGGGCGGGGCGTGAGGGTCATGGACTCGGTATCTGTAGGGTCAGCGCCCGGGACGCCCGCCGGCAGCGGTGTGCCGGCTTCGAGGAGCGGTTCCCCAGGACATGCTGTTAACAAGTTTAGTCCGCGTTCAGCAAAGCGTCCGTGAACAGCACGACGAAACGCGACGTTTGCGGGCAACTTGTGCTACGTCGGCGCGCCCACGACTCCTAGACTCGCCACGATGGCGAACCGTCTCGTGCTCTTCACCGGCTTCCCGGGCTTCATCGGGCGCCGGCTGATCGTCCGCCTGCTGGCCGCCGACCCCGAGGTGCGCGTGGTCGCCCTGGTGGAGCGGCGCATGACCGGCGCCGCGGCCGAGGCCGCCGGCGAGATCGACGGCGAGCGCATCGAGATCCTCGCCGGAGACATCGGGGAGCGCCGCCTCGGCCTCTCCGACGAGGACTACGAGCGCCTCCGCGCGGAGACCACCGATGCCTACCACCTCGCCGCCCTCTACAACCTCGCCGTGCCGATCGAGGTGGCACAGCGTGTGAACGTGGAGGGCACCGGCAACGTGCTCGAGCTCTGTGCCGCGGGCGAGCGCCTCGAGCGGCTGAACTACGTGAGCACCGCCTACGTGGCCGGCCTTCGTCGCGGGGTCGTCTACGAGCACGAGCTATCACTCGGGCAGGACTTCGGCAACCACTACGAGTCCACCAAGTTCCAGGCCGAGCTGTGGGTCCAGAAGGCCATGGACCGCGTTCCCGTCACCGTCTACCGCCCGGCCATCGTGGTGGGCGACTCGCGCTCCGGCGAGACCCAGAAGTTCGACGGGCCCTACTACATGCTGCGGGTCATCGCCCGCGCGGTGCGCACCGGAGTCCCCATTCCTCAGTTCGGACGCTCCGGGGCGCCGTTCAACGTGGTGCCGGTGGACTTCGTGGTCGAGGCGCTCGCCGCCGCCGGAGCCGACCCCGCCTCCGTGGGCGAGACCCTCCACCTGGTGGACCCCGAGCCCGCCACCGCCGCCGAGCTGCTGGCCCTGTTCGCCCGCGAATACGCCGGGAGGGACCCCGGCCTGCGCGTGCCGGCCCGGATCGTGGCCGAGTCCCTGCGCCTCAAGGTCGTGCGCGACCTCTTCGCCGGAGCCCCGCGCGAGAGCATCCGCTACCTCAACCACCGCGTGCGCTTCGACACCCGGCGCGCCGAGACCGTGCTCGGGCCACTCGGCCTCCGGTGCCCGCCGATCCGGGAGTATGTTGGTCCCATGGTGAGCTTCTTCCGCGCGCACGAGGACGACCCGTCGCTCAAGCCCGCCAACACGCTGTGAGCGCGCGCGACGACGACGGGCTCCTCGGCGGCCTCCCCCGCTCCCGGCCGGGCCGGCGTAGCGAGCGCCGCGGGGCCCCTCCCGACTCCTCGGACCCCGAGGGCCCGGGCGGCGCGCGCACCCCGCCGGGCGAGCACGGTCCCCCGCTCGCCGACGATGCGGACGTTGAGGTGGCCGCCGGCGGCGACCCCCTCGCCGGTGCGGTTCGGGTGGCCGGGAACCTGGCCCGCACGGGGCTCAGGGCGGCCGGCGGGGTGCTCAGGCGCCTGCCGGGCCGACGCTGACCGGGAGCCACTGTGGCAAGCAACCCCCCGCAGCGCGGCGAGAAAGCTCCGGTCGCGCTCCCGTCCGACGCGAACGGCTCGGCGCCCGCGGAGACGTCCCCGCTCGAGCCTCGGGCTCGCCGCATGGTCGCGCGCCCGCCGCGCGGGCTCGTGGCCTTCTGGCGCAAGGCCTACACCGACAACCTCACCGGCCTCTCGGGGATGGTGGCCTACAACCTCCTGCTCTCCATCTTCCCCCTGGCGCTGCTCGCCCTCTTCGTGTTCGGCCAGGTGCTCGAGAGCCCGGAGCTCGAAGAGCGCGTGGTGAGCGATCTCCGCGAGATCTTCCCGAGCGTGACCGACTCGACGCTGACCACCACCCTCGACCAGGTGCGGAGCTCCTCGGGCACCCTTGGCATCTTCGCGCTCGTGACCAGCATCTGGATCGGCGCCTCCTTCTGGGGGGCGCTCGACACCGCCTTCTGCCGCATCTACCACGTGACGTGCCGCACGTGGGTCGAGCAGAAGCGCTTCTCGGTGGCCATGCTCGGTGTATCGATCCTCCTGATGGCCGCCACCATCTTCGTGCCCACGGTGCAGAGCATCCTGGTCGCCGGCACCGACAACCTGCCCCTCGGTCTCGCGGAGGTGCGCGGCCTCGTGTACCTCATGACCCTCGGCATCGGCCTCGTGCTGCTCTTCGGCGTGTTCTGCGTGATCTTCTGGTCGGTGCCGAACCGGCGCGTGCCGTGGCGCGCGGTGTGGCCCGGCGCCGCCGGGGCGACGCTCGCCACCGGCGTGGTGGACTACGCGTTCCCCCTCTACCTCTCCAACATCTCGACCATCGCCCAGCTCGGGACCACCTTCGTGTTCGTGGTCATCGTCCTCGTCTGGTTCTTCGCGCTGTCCGCGATCATCCTCGGGGGAGCGATCGTGAACGCCCTGCGCTTCGAGGCCTTCGAGGCGACGCCCGAAGAGGAGGAGGCGGAGGCGGGCTGAACCGTCGCCGACCCCGCCGCGGGGCCGCTACTCCACCGCCGCCGTCCTCATCCCCGCGGCCTCCGGGGGCGCGTCGGCCACGCCGACCCGGGTCCCGGCCGCCCGGGCCCGGTACATCGCGAGGTCGGCCATCCTCAGCATCTCGCTGCCCTTCTCGGTGTGCTCGGGACAGGACGCCACACCGACGGAGATGGCGAGCGGCTTGCCCCCGGAGCCCTCGAGCCGGTCCACGGCAGACAGCAGGCGCCCGCCGAGGAGCGCGGCCTGGGTGGCCGTCTGGTCGGGGGCGAGGATGCCGAACTCGTCTCCGCTCAGGCGCACAGTGGTGTCCACGGTGCGCACGGTGGCCTCGGCGGCCCGGGCCACGGCCACGAGGGCATCGTCCCCGGCGGCGTGCCCATAGCTGTCGTTTATGCCCTTGAGGCCCACGACGTCGAATACGACCGCGGAGAACGGGTGCCCGTAGCGGCGGTGGACGGCCGTGAGGTGCTCGATCTGGCGCCAGAGGTGGCGGCGGTTGTAGAGGCCGGTGAGCGGATCGCAGCTCGCCAGCTGCTCGAGCTCGCGCGAGCGCGCCTCCATCAGGTGCTCTCCGGCCGCGCCGGAGAGAACGGCGAACACCGAGGTGAGCCTCCGCAGCGCGTCGACCAGGGAGTCCCCGTAGAGCTTCTCGAGCTCCCCGTGGAGCGCGGCGGTGAGCACGGAGTGAAGCTCGGCGAGATCCAGGGAGACCTCGGCAAAGGATGGGCAGGAGCGGCCACGGAAGCCCACGAGCACGGCGATCCGCTCACACACCTCCGCGTCGGCCGCGAAGGCTGCGGCGCGTTCGTCCTCGGCGAGACAGGCCACGAGCTCCGTCATGAGCTCGGGCAGCTCGCCGGCCACCTGCTCCATCGGCATGCGCTCGATCTCGGAGAGGGGCGCCCGGTCGAGCACTGCGAGCACCCACGCCTTCGTGAGCTCGGCGGACGACTCGGAAAGGCGCGCGAGCGGCGCATCGAGCGCGGAGGGCAGGCGGCGGATCTGGCGCGCGGTCGCGGACATGGTTGGGGGCCCGCAACCATCTCGGCCGGACCCGGACGACTGTACGCACCCCCCCGGACCGCATCTCTGCGGGGCGGACGAACTTCCCGCTCAGTGCGAGGAATCCGAGGGGCGGAGCATGGCAGTATGGCGGCATGGAGGGCTTCTTGATCGACGTGGCGAGCGCCCGAGCGGCGGTGCTTACGGCGGCCGAGCCCCTGGATTCCGAGCCGGTGGCCCTCGAGCACACCCTCGGTCGGGTCCTGGCCGAGGACGCCGCGAGCGCCGAGGATCTGCCCCCGTTCGACTCCTCGGCCATGGACGGCTACGCGGTGGTGTCGGGGCCGGCGGCGGAGCTTCCGGTGGTCGACGAGTCCCGGGCCGGGCATCCGGCCACGCGCGCCCTGCGCCCCGGAGAGGCCATGGGCATCTCCACCGGCGCCCGGGTGCCCGAGGGCGCCGACGCCGTGGTGCCCGTCGAGCGGGTGGAGGTGCGCGACGGCACCGTCCTCGTACCCGAGTCCCGTGCCGGAGCCCACGTGCGCCGGGCGGGCGAGGACGTGCGGGCCGGCGTCCTGGTGATCCGCGCGGGCACCCCGATCGGCCCGGCCGAGGCCGCGGTGCTCGCGGCGCTCGGGCGCGCCGAGGTGCGCTGCGGGTGCCGCCCCCGGGTGGCCCTGCTCGTGACCGGCGACGAGCTGATCGCGCCCGGCCGACCCCTCGGTCCCGGCCAGATCAGGGACTCGAACCTCTACGCCATGGCCGCGCAGGCCGAGCGCGCCGGCGCGGCCACGGTGCTGAGGGAGGTGGTGCCCGACGATCCGGAACGCACGCGCTCCGCCCTCGCCCGCGCCCTCGAGGACGCCGACGTGGTGTGCGTCTCCGGCGGGGTCTCGGTCGGGCCTCACGATCACGTGAAGCCCGCGCTCGCCGCCCTCGAGGTGGAGGAGATCTTCTGGCGGGTGGCGCTCAAGCCCGGCAAGCCCACCTGGTTCGGGCGACGCGGCTCCACGCTCGTGTTCGGGCTGCCGGGCAACCCGGTCTCGGCCATGGTGACGTTCCACCTCTTCGTGCGCCCCGCCCTCAGGCGCCTGGCGGGCGCAGACCCCGCCGACACGCGTGGCGTGGCGGTGCTCGACGCGCCGGTGGCCCGTGAGGCCAAGCGCGATCAGGTCCTCCGCTGCCGCTTGAGGGTCGCCGAGGACGGCTGGCACGTGGAACCGACCAAGGAGCAGGGCTCGCACGTACTCACCTCGATGCTCGACGCCGGCGCCTTCGCCGTGGTCCCCGCCGGTGAAGGCCGCGTCGAGGCCGGCGAGCGCGTGGGCGTCGAGATCCTGTTCTGAGCGTTCGCTCCCAACTAGCGTTGCCCTCTCGGCCCTGAGACCACGAGACCCCCGAGTCCTCCTTCACCGGCGGCGTCACGCACGCGCTCGCGTGACGCTCGCCGACGCCCCGGCGTCCGGCTCCTCCGACGAGGGCGGGGTCACGACGAGGCAGTGCGCCGAGGTGGTCCTGCCCCGCGAGGAGCTCGACCGGCTCTGGAGCCCCGAGTACCTCGAGCGCCTGGCCCGCACCTACTGGCGCTTCCTGACACAGATCTCGCTCGGGCTCCTGCGCGTGCTCTACACGCCGAGCTCCCGAGAGGTCGTGCTCGTGGCTCGGCCGCTCGTGCTGCTGACCTTCCACCCACCCGAGTACGAGACCGACGCGGAGTGGGGCTCGGTCACGTGGAGGATCGATCGCGGACTGCTGGTCTCGCCCCGGGGACGGAGCGAGGGCTATCTGCGCCTGCGCGTCGAGCGTCGCGACGGGCCGAGGGAGGACGAGGCCGTGGCCGCGGTCGAGTCCGAGGTGGCCAACTTCTATCCCCTCATCGCCGGCTGGGGCTGGTGGTCGCGCATCGGACGCTGGGTCTACCGCGTGACCCAGCTGAAGATCCACGTGGTGGTGACCCGCAGCTTCCTGCGCTCCCTGGCCAACCTCGACCTGGCCCCGAGCCGGGTGGGAGCACTGCGGGCAGAGCGCCCGACCGAGGCCGACGGTGCGGGCGAGGCCGAGGGAGCGCCCGAGGAGCGGGTGGCGGAGCCCTCGGCCGGGTGACGTCCGGGTAGGAGGCCCGAGGACAATGCGCGCCGAGGCGATCACAACCCCGGTGGCCGAGCTGGCGGCGGCCGGACGGCGCGACGGCACGGTGGCGGGCGTGACCGAGGGCGCCGCCTACCTCGAGTTCGAGGGCTTCGTACTAGCGCTCACCGCGCGAGAAGTGCCCCTGATGCCTAACGGAATCGCGGTGGACGTGCGCCCCGGGCGCGACGCCTGGCCGCGCCCGGGCGGGGCCGTGATGCTCGAACGGAGACGTATTCGGTCCGGTGGTCGGGCGCTCGTTGCTTGGAGCCCCGATCGACCGCCGGCGTGGGAGGCTCGGGTGCCCCCGCTGCGCGCCGACCAACGCGCCGAGGGGCTCGCTCGCGGACGGGCGCTACTCGAAGCCCTCGACGTTCACGGCGAACCCACGGCGACGGACCTGGCCCGCGTCGTCGACGCTCCCTGGCTTGCGAGCTCAACCTCCGCCGGCAGGCGCGACGGCGGCGTCGAGCTGCTGCTGCGGGCCGCCGCCGAGGGCGACCCCGACCTCGGCGCCCGGGCGGCGGCGCTGCTCGTGGGGCGAGGCGGAGGCCTCACGCCCGAAGGCGACGACCTGCTGGCGGGCGCCGCCGCGGAGGGCGCCGCGGCTGGTGGCGCAGCGGGGTGGCCGGCCGCCGACCGGGGCGCCTGGTTCGCCGCCCTGCGGACCCCGAACCTTTCGTGACGCACCACG
>JBPCRE010000136.1:0-2684 GCA_050997195.1 Thermoleophilaceae bacterium | reverse complement strand
CGAGGTTCTCCCTCCGCCCGGTGGTCAGCGTGTCGACGACGACGACGTCATCCCCCCGCGCCACGAGCGCGTCGACGACGTGGGACCCGATGAAGCCGGCCCCGCCGGTGACGAGCGCGCGCATGGGGTGACGCGGACGCTAGCCTGCCATCCCCCGGGCGCGTAGCTCAGCGGGAGAGCGCTCGCCTCACACGCGAGAGGTCGCTGGTTCGAAACCAGCCGCGCCCATCTCTCCGTACGCCCAGCTCAGGCGCAGCTTCTCTCCATCGTGATCTCGGCGGCCTCTCGGGCGAGGTCCTCGACGTCGTGCCCGCGCTGCTGGCGGCGCCGGAGGAGTTGCCGTGTGGCGGTCCGCGGTCAGACCGGGAGGTGGCGTCGCAGCTTCGTCCGGCGCTCGGCGGGCAGACGCCGCCAGGCGTCGCGGGCGACCCCACGCAGCCGCACCTCGGCGGCTCCGGCGCTAAGGGGGGGAGTGAGGACCACGGGAACCACCGTGCGCCGGCTCGTCTCGTAGCGTCGCTTGTGGAACTCGGCGCCGCGGAGCATGTCGAACACGGCTGCGCCCTCCTCGGCCGCCGACTCGATCGCGTGGCGGAGCAAGACCGTCCCCACGCCGAACCGCGCGAACGCGCGGTCGTACGCCTGGACGCACGCGAAGATCCGCGCGCCCAACCGCAGGCCGTAGAGGACGGCGACGATGCGGCCGCCCGTCTCGACCTGCCAGAGCCGGAGCCAACCCGCGCGCTGGGCCTCGGCGGCGAACTCGAGCAGGAAGGCCAGCTGGACGTCATCCCCGGCCTCCGCCCCCCATGCCCTCTGGTGCAGGGCGAGAAGGGCCGCCATGGTCTCCCTGCTCTCCCGGGCGCCCTCGACCCGCGCGATCCGAACGTCATGGGCGTCCTCGAGGCGCCGCCGCAGCCGGGCGATCTCGCGGCGTTGCTTGCCCCGGAGGGCAGTGAGGTGACCGCGCTCGTCGCGCCCCAGCGCGACGACCGGCATCGGCTCCGGATCGCCGTCGGTGAGGGCCACCGCGCCGCCGCCGTGGGCCGCACGCACGCACGCACGCCACCAGTCCGCGTCCGGCTCCACGCGACCGACCGCGCACGGCACCCCGGCTCGGGCCAGATGCGCTCCCAGCGCGGCGCCCACCTCCTCCGCGTCCTCGGGATGGCAGGCGGGGGCCGTCCAGTCGGCGAGCCCCGCTCCGGGAGACACGAGCCGTCGGCGCCGCGTGGTCACGAGGGGGAGGGCGCCGGCGAGCTGACCGTCCGCCCGCCGGCAGAGCAGGACGTGCGGGCTCTGCTCCGACATGACATGCGCCCACGCCCGTGCCCACCCGGGGGACGCGAAGGGATCCTCGGCGGCCACTGCGAGGTCCCGCCACTCCTGCTCGAGACCCGCGGGCAGCTCGAGCCGCCGCAGCGAGCCGACCGCGAGCCCTGGGGTCACGCGCCGGGCATACCGCGCTTGAGCGAGGAGACGAGCGACGCCTTCACCCGGTCTGAGCGCGGATGGAGGCCAGGGGGCGCAGGCCGCAGGCCGAGCCGGCGCAGCCGGGCGTTGCAGGAGTGCACCGAGGAGGCGCGCAGGGTGGCCTCCGTGCGGACCCCGGCCGAGAGCGAGACGGAGATGGTCTCACCGTTCTTGACCAGGTGGGGAACGAAGGCGGGCACGTGAACGCCGTCGCCGGGCTCGAGGTGGAAGGTGGGAGCGTTGTCGGGCATCGCCGCGACGTTCCGGTGACCGCCGCTCTGCATGCGCTCGACCTCGCGCTGCTTGAGGACGGGATCGGGCCACTCTCCGATCGCCACGTCCTTCGCGCCGCGGATCTGGAGCAGGAGCCCCTGCTCGAGGTCGATGTGTGCGGGAGTGGTGGAGCGGGGGGCGGCGAGGAAGATGACCGCGTGACGGTGGACGACCCGCCCCTCGCGCGGGGCGAGCTGGGCACTCATCTCTCCCACCAGCTCGTCGAGGAGGTCCAGGTGTGGCGAGCCTGCCGGCGCACGATGCAGCGGGAGCACGATCCACGAGCCGTTCTCCTCGATGCCGCGGACGATCTCCCCCGGCGTCGCGTCGAGCTTGGGAACCTCACCCCCCGGCGCGATGTCCGGCACCTGGCCGAGGTTGTGCTCGACGTCGGCGGGGTCGAGAGAGTCGGCGAGCTCGGCCAGAGCCGGGAGCTCGGTGAGGGGATGCCCGGCGAGCCCGTGGCGGAGCGGGAAGGCGGCGTGACCGAAGTCGCGGGAGAACGACTCGGCGTCAAGGTGCAGCCACGGGGTCATGGGTCCTCCTTTGGCCGCGATACACCGGAGTGTAGGCGGCGGTGAGGCTGATCAGCGTGCATATCGGAGGCGGCAAGCCGCCGCTCCAGCGCCTCGTCGAGCAGCGCGTGGGCAGCGACCTGTGCCGCGAGGGGGCGGAGGGTGTGCACGGTCCCGGGCAGCTCGGCGAGGTGGACCGAAGGCCACTCGGCGAGGCGCGCGAGGTAGCCGTCGCGGCCGAGCTCCTCGTGCAGCGGCTCCCGGTGCGAGAACGCCAGCAGGGAGTGCACGCCGCCTCGCTCGAGCGACGCCAGCGCGTGGGGCAGGGGGTCGACCGGGTGGTCGTGCCGAATCCCGCGGCGGGCGGGGAGGCTCCGGGCCTGTCGGACCAGCGCGCGGGCGGTGACGGGAAGCTGCGCGCGG
>JBPCRE010000053.1:0-5832 GCA_050997195.1 Thermoleophilaceae bacterium | reverse complement strand
CGATGAGCGCGGCGAGCTCGCTCGAGTAGCGCAGGCCGCCGGGCGCGGGGCGCCACTCGGTCTCGCCCTTCGGCGGATCACCGCGCAGGGCGAGCACGTTCTCGATCCCGGCGGCCTTCATGTCGTCCAGGGTGGCGATGAGCTGGGCGCGGTCGGCTCCGACCACCGAGAAGTGGGCCATGGCCTCCACGTCGAGCTCGCGGCGGATGCGCTTGACCACACGAATCGTGCGGTCGCGGGTGGAGCCCCCCGCGCCGTAGGTGACGGATACGAAGTCGGGCTCGTCCTGCTTGAGCTCGGCCACGACGTTGAACAGCCGCTCCATGCCCTCGTCGTCCTTCGGGGGGAAGAACTCGAACGAGAAGACGGGCCGGCGCTCCTCGAGGATCTGGTCGATTCGCATGGCCACAAAGATTAGGCGACGATCGACGGCACGCGGCGTCTCAGCGAGGGATGAAGATGGCGTGGGGACGAAGCGCGTCCACCGTGCCCGCCGGCAGGTCGACGGCCATGCCGAGGTCCTCAGCGGAGGAGAAGCCGCCGAGCTCCTCGCGGACGGCGACGATGCGCGCCGCCAGCGCCCCGTCGACTCCGGGCAGCCCGACGAGCACCGGGGCCGGCCCGTGGTTGACGTCGATCAGGTCGCCTCCGTAGGAATGGGCCTGGTCGGGGCGGCCCACGCCGAGCTCTCGGGCGAGCGCAGGGTCGCGCTCGGCCAGCTCCTTCGCCGCCTCGCGTCGCACCGACCGCGCGCGCCCGGCCTTGAGGCGGGGATCGTGGAAGGCGGCCTCGCGCTCCAGGAACTCGCTCCGGATGGTGAGCGCATGGACGAACGAGAGCAGCCAGGCCCCGATGATGAGGAAGCCGGCGAGCGTCTTCAGCGGGTCCCCATCCTCGTCGGGCGCGACGATGACGGTGAGGAGGGCGGCGCCGTAGAGGGCGCCGTAGATCACCCATCGCGGCCGGTGGGCGCGAAGGCCGGCGTACACAAAGCCCGCCCAGCCGCCGAAGCCGAGCGGGACGAGCGTGAGCAGTACCCACCAGGAGTGCACCAGCTCCATGACCGTGGACCGCTCGAGCGGGGCGTCCGTGGGCCCGGGGCGCCGCGGTTCGGAGGAGGAGGCGTCGCTCACGCGGAATCCCGGCTTTCGGGAGAGCCGGCCGGTTGGATGTCGAGGCCGGTGGCCAGGTGCTGCTCCCCGCCCGAGCGATAGCGCACGTCCACCGAGTCGTTCTGGCGGTAGGTGCCGATCAGGCCGAGGAAGATCGAAGTCCAGCGCCAGAAGCCGAGCCGGCCCTCCTCGGCGAGGCGCCGGTGGAAGAGCAGCGTGTCGCGCTCGACGTCGTAGTCCTCGCCCTCCTGCTGGGCCACGCCGTTGACCCACACCTCGAAGGGTCCCTCGGCCCTGCGGGGGAGCCTCACCCGCGTCTGCTCTTCGCTCATGGGTCGCCATCCGGTGTCAGCACGCGTCGCAGCGCGGCGTAGGGCGACTCGCCGTCCCGCTGCTCGATGACGCTTCGGGACAACCGTCCCGTGTACCCCTCGGCCGAGCCGTCGCCGCGCACGTCGAGCCCTGCCCGTACCGGGCCACGCCCCCTCAGCTCGAGGCGAGCCACCACCCGGTCCACGGGCTCGAAGCGCCGCACGTGGAGGTCCACCGGCGTAACGTCGGCCTCCCGTGCGAGCGCTCGTCCGCGCGACTCGAGCTCCGCCAGAGCCTCCTCGAGGGTCGAGAAACGACGCCGCGCGACCTTGGGCCCGCGTCGCTCGATCAGGGTGCAAGTGCTCAGCGCCCGTGCTCGGTCAGCCGCCGATGGCGCTCATCGTGCGGGGCGGAGCCCGGAAGCCCGGCTCGTTCACGTAGTGCTTGAGCTCCTTGCGCCAGACGGCGTCGCGCACGATGGTCTCGATCTCCTCGTCGCTCGCGCCTTCGCGCAGAGGGCCTCGAAGGTCGGTCTCGTGCTGGGAGAAGAGGCACGTTCGCAGCTCGCCCTCGGCGGTGAGGCGGATGCGGTTGCAGTCGTCGCAGAAGGGCTCCGACACCGGGTTGATGAAGCCGATCTCCCCGGCGCCGTCCGCGAAGCGGAACACGCGGGCCGTGGAGGAGGGCTCGCGCGGGAGCTCCTCGAGGGGGTGGACGGCGTGGATGATGCTCCGAAGCTCCTCGCCCGTGAGCACGAGGTCGGGGCTCCACGCGCGGTCGGCGTCGAGCGGCATGAACTCGATGAAGCGCACCTGGAAGGCGCTCGAGCGGGCAAACTCGGCGAACGGCACGGCCTCCTGCTCGGTGAACCCGCGCATGGCCACCGCGTTGACCTTGATCGGGTGCACCTCCGGGTGCTCGGCCAGGGTGTCGAGGCCGCGGAGGACCTGAGGCAGCGAGTCGCGCCGGGTCATCTGGAAGAAGCGGTCGCGCTGGAGGGAGTCGATGGACACGTTGACCCGTCCGATGCCGGCCGCCACGAGGGCCGCGGCATCGCGCTCGAGCAGGTAGCCGTTGGTGGTCATCGAGAGGTCTCGCACGCCCGGGATGCCCGCGAGCCGTTTCACCAGGCTCGGGAACTCCCGCCGCACGAGGGGCTCTCCGCCGGTCAGGCGGACGTCCTCGACGCCCATGCGCGCCATGAGGGAGACCAGGCGCTCGATCTCCTCGAAGGAGAGGATCGCCTCACGAGCGAGCCAGGGCAGGCCCTCGGCCGGCATGCAGTACTGGCAGCGGAAGTTGCACCGGTCGGTGACCGAGACCCGCAGGTCGGAGATGCGTCGCCCGTGGGCGTCGTGGAGGGGCTCCGCCATACGGGAGAAGCCTACCCACGCGCGGGCCGAGGCCCGAACCCTCCGTCCCCCGCGTGAACCCTCCGGAGGGTTCCGTGCGAACAGCAACGAAAGTGAGAACCGAGTGTTCCAACCTGTCCCGTTCACCCCTCGAAGGAAGAAGGATTCGTGTCTGAACTCCACACAAGCGTCTCGGCGGCCAGGAAGGGAAAGTCCCGGTGGCGGCTCGGCCTGCCGGTCGGCGTCCTTGCCTGCACCGCGGCGCTCGCGGCCCCGGTCTCCGCCGGCGCGGCCGAGCGTCTCGTCGGCCTGGGGGGCATCAACCAGCTCTACTCCTTCTCCTCACAGGCTCCTGCCGCCGCTCGATCCATCCCCGTCTCCGGTCTCGTGGCCGGTGACAGGCTGGTCGGCATCGACCGCCGCCCCCTCACCGGGCAGCTCTACGCGGTGAGCAGCGCGGGCCGGACCTACACGCTCGACCCCGCCACCGGGCGGGCCACCGTGGTGACCCCGACGCCGTTCGCTCCGCTGCCGCAGGGCTCGAGCTTCGGCGTGGACTTCAACCCGGTCGTCGATCGCATCCGCTTCGTGTCCAACACCAGGCAGGATCTGCGCCTGAACCAGCTCACGGGGACGACCGCCGCCGTGGACGGGCCCCTCGCCTACGCCCCGGGCGATCCGAACGCCGGACGCGTCCCGCTCGTCGAGGCCGTGGCCTACACCAGCAACGTGGCCAACGCCGCGTCGACGCAGCTCCTCGACATCGACACCGCCCAGGACGTGCTCGCGGAGCAGAACCCGCCGAACGACGGCGTGCTGAACACCCGCGGTGCCCTCGGAGTGAACGCCTTCGGACCCGTCGGCTACGACATCGCCGCCTCGAACGGGGTGGGCTACGCGACGCTGCGGCGCGCGGGCAAGCGCACCCACGAGCTGTTCACGGTGAACCCGACCACAGGACGGGTGAGCCGGCCCGCGCGGTTCAACTTCCTGCCGCTGCGCGGTGGCCTGCGCGGCCTGGCCGCGATCGGCCAGGTGCCGAACGACCGGACCCGCCCGCGCCGCACGACGGTCAGCGTGCGGGGCGTCCAGTCGCGCTCCCGCGTCCGCTCGCGCGGGGTGCAGGTGAGCGGCTCGTGCTCCGAGCCGTGCGTCTTCGAGGCCACGGTCAGGCTCGGAGGGCGAACGGTGGGCGCGGCTCAGGGGCTCGGCACCCGTTCGGGCTTCCGGGTGCTGCTGAGCGCGGCGGGGCGCCGGGCTGTGGCCTCCCGGAGCCGGGTGCTCAGCCTCACCGTCCGGACATCCGACGCCGCGGGCAACCGCGGCACCACGGTCCGGCGAACGGTCGTCGTTCGCTAGGCGCCATCCCGGGCTCGGGGGGCCGCCACGCGAGGTGCGCGCCGGCCCCTCGACACCTCAGTCCTAGCGCGGCACCGACTCCTCGGGCGAGAGTGGGGTGGAGGGCTCGAACTCGGGCCGGCCCTTCGAGCGCTGGTCGATCGGGGTGTACTCGAGCTCGCGGTCGCCCTGGTAGATCTGGCGCGGCCGGGCGATCTTCTGCTCCTCGTCGTCCGCCATCTCGAGCCACTGGGCGATCCACCCCGAGGTGCGGGGGATGGCGAAGATCACCGTGAACATCTCGCGGGGCATGTTCAGGGCCTCGTAGATCAGCCCCGAGTAGAAGTCGACGTTGGGGTAGAGCTTGCGCGAGGTGAAGTACTCGTCGTCGAGCGCGCGCTTCTCGAGCTCCACGGCGATCTCGAGCTTCGGATTCTTGCCGGTGACCTCGAAGACCTCGTCCACGTTCTGCTTGATGATCCGCGCGCGGGGGTCGTAGTTCTTGTAGACGCGGTGGCCGAAGCCCACGAGGCGCTCGTCCTTGTTCTTCACGCCCTCGAGGAAGTCGGGGATGTTCTCCACCGTCCCGATCCGGTCGAGCATCGCGAGGGCGGCCTCGTTGGCCCCTCCGTGCAGCGGTCCGTACAGCGCCGCCACCCCTGCGGCCACCGCGGAGTAGGGATCCACCCGCGAGGAGCCGACGCCGCGCACGGCCGCCGTGGAGCAGTTCTGCTCGTGGTCGGCGTGGAGGATGAACAGGTTGTCGAGCGCCCGGGTGATGCGGGGATCGGGCTCGTACTGCTGCTCGGTCATCTTGAACAGCATCGACAGGAAGTTGCTCGGGTAGTCGAGGTCGTTGTCGGGGTAGATGAAGGGCAGCCCGAGGGAGTGGCGATAGGCGAAGGCCGCGAGCGTGGGCATCTTGGCGATCATGCGAACGGCCGAGATGTAGCGCTGGCGGTCGTCGTCGATGTCCTTCGACTCGGGGTAGAAGGTGGAGAGCGCGCCCACCGTGGCCTGGAGCATGCCCATCGGGTGGGCGTCGTAGCGGAAGCCCTCGACGAACTTCTTGATGTTCTCGTGGATGAAGGTGTGGTGAGTGATGTCGAAGACCCAGGCGTCGTACTGCTGTTGGGTGGGCAGATCGCCCTGGATCAGCAGGTAGGCCACCTCGAGGTAGTTCGAGTGCTCGCAGAGCTGCTCGATGGAGTAGCCGCGGTACTCGAGGATGCCGGCGTCGCCGTCGATGAAGCCGATCTCCGAGCGGCAGTGCGCGGTGTTGGTGAACGCCGGGTCGTAGGTCATGAGGCCGAAGTCGTCCTCGTTGACCTTCATCTGGCGGAAGTCCATCGCCTTCACCGTGCCGTCGGTGATCGCCAGCTCGAACGTCTCGCCGGTCCGGTTGTCGGTCACCGACAGGGAGCTCTCAGCGCTCGCCACGCCCTCGCCGCCGTCGCTTTCCTTCGTCTGCTCGTCAGCCATCGTTCTCCTCGGTCGGCGCCGTGTGTCTGCTGAGTGGGTGGCGATGTTATTCGCCCCTCGTGTGCTCTTCGTCTCTCGGGGCGTCTGCGCCCCCACCCGGGGCCGCGAGGCCTCGGGCTCAGCCCTTCCGCCACCCGCCGCCGAACAGGCGGCCGACGCGCCCGGCCTTGACGTTGGGTCGGAAGGTGGGCGCTCCCGAGTCGGGGGGCGGAAGCTGCTCGGCCTCGGCGGCGGTG
>JBPCRE010000013.1:0-25942 GCA_050997195.1 Thermoleophilaceae bacterium | reverse complement strand
GGTGATGGCCTCCATGATCGGGGCGAGGCCGGCGATGGCGCCCACGCGCAGGTAGTCCCCATAAGCGAAGCCGCCGGGGATGACCACGGCGTCCACACCCGAGAGGTCGCGATCCTCGTACCACAGTAGGTCCGCGTCGGCGAAGCGCCGGCACGCGCGAAGGGCGTCGATCTCGTCGCAGGAGCCCGGAAAGCGGACCACCCCGAACCTCACGGGGCGGTGATCTCCTCGATCTCGTACTCCTCGATCAGCGGGTTGGCCAGCAGCGTCTCGCACATCTCCTCGAGCCGCGCGCCGTCCTCGACCTCGAGCTCCACCAGCCGTCCGATGCGCACCCCGGACACGCCCTCGAAGCCGAGCGCCGGCAGCGCGCGCTCCACGGTCTGGCCCTGGGCGTCGAGGATGCCCTCCTTGGGCCGGATGAGCACCCGCGCCCTCACCCGTGCCTGGCGCCCGACTTCTCCAGCCAGTCGTGGAAGGGCTCGCCGCTGATGAGCTCGTAGGCCTCGACGTAGCGCTCGGACGTTCCCTCGATCACGTGCTCCGGGATCTCGGGGGCCGGCGGGGTCCGGTCCCAACCCGACTGCGACGCCCAGTCACGCACGTACTGCTTGTCGAACGACGGCTGCGGCCCGCCCGGCTGGTAGCCCTCCGCCGGCCAGAAGCGCGAGGAGTCGGGGGTGCCCACCTCGTCGGCGAGCACGATCTCGCCCTCGGCGTCGCGGCCCCACTCGAACTTCGTGTCGGCGAGGATGATCCCGCGCTCGCGCGCGTGCTCGGCGATCAGCGCGTAGAGCCGTACGGAGAGGGTGCGCAGGCGCTCCAGCAGGTCCCTGTCTGCGAGGATCTCAGCGGCGCGGTCGAAGGACACGTTCTCGTCGTGCTCGCCCTCGGCGGCCTTCGTGGCAGGGGTGAAGATGGGCTCGGGCAGGCGCTCCGACTCGGTGAGTCCGTCGGGCAGGCGGACGCCGCACACCTCGCCGCTCCGCTGGTAGTCCTTCCACCCCGAGCCGGTGATGTAGCCGCGTACCACGCACTCGAGGGGCACCATCTCGAGGCGCTCGACGAGCATGGCCCGGCCCCGCACCGCCTGCGGGACCTCGAAGTAGGAGACGAGGTGGTTGCGGCACAGGTCGTGGGTGCGCTCGAACCAGTACGCGGACAGGCCGGTGAGCACCTTTCCCTTGTCCGGGACGGGCGTGGGATGCACGACGTCGTAGGTCGAGATCCGGTCGGAGGTCACCATCACCAGGCGGCCCTCGCCGGCGTCGTACATATCCCGGACCTTGCCGCTGGAGAGGAGGCGATCGGGGCCGAGGGTGGGTGCTTCGCTCACTCCCCTGAGGCTACTAACGGAAGGGGTCGCATCCCGTGCCGCCATCTTAAGATCGGTGTCGTCCGAAAGCTCGGGCCGGCGGCGCTCCCGTGCGGGGCCCTTAGCTCGGAGGCCCGCCTCCGTTCCGCCCATCTCCAGGCGGCATTCGCGACCGCTGCGCCACCCCACTCTCCCGGGCCGCCTCACCTACGGCCTGAGCCACCCACTCGTGCACCCGCGGATCGAGCGGGTCGGGCATCAGCTCCGCCTCCGAGCTCATCTCGGAGATAGCCCGCGCCGCGGCCAGCTTCATCGTCGAGTTGATCTCCGTGGCTCCGGCGAGCAGGGCGCCGCGGAAGATGCCGGGGTAGCCGAGCACGTTGTTCACCACCGCGCCGTCGAAGGCGAGCGCCGCGCCCGCCTCGCGCGCGTCCTCGGGTCGGATCTCGGGGCTCGGGTTCGACAGCGCAAGGATCACCTGCCCGTCGCGAACCATGGCGGGCTCGATGAGCCCCGGGCGCCCGCTCGTAGCCACCACCAGGTCGGCCTCGGCCATGACGGTGTCCATGTCCACCACCTCGACGCCCCGCTCGCGGGCCACCGCGTGGGTCTCCTCCTTGGGATCCGAGGCGATCACCCGCCTGGCCCCGGCCTCGACCATCAGCGACGCGATGCCGAGCCCCGCGGCACCGAGGCCGACCTGCCCGACGGTCGAGGCCTCGAGCTCCACGCCGGCCTCGTGGCTCGCGAGCATCGCCGCCCCCACGCTCACCGCGGCGGTGCCGTGCACGTCGTCGTGCATCACCGGCTGGTCGAGGCGCTCGATCAGCCGGGCCTCGATCTCGTAGCACTCGGGAGCGGAGATGTCCTCGAGGTGGATGCCGCCGAAGGAGGGGGCGATGCGCGCCACCGCCTCCACGAACTCGCTCGGATCGCGCGTGTCCACGAGGATCGGCCACGCGGAGATGCCGGCGAACTGGGCGTAGAAGAGCGCCTTGCCCTCCATCACCGGCATGGCCGCCAGCGGCCCGATGTCTCCGAGTCCGAGCACGCGCGTGCCGTTGGTGCAGATGGCCACGGTGCGGGGGATCATCGTGTAGCGCGCTGCCTCGGACGGGTCGTTCGCGATGGCGAGGCACGCTCGGGCGACGCCCGGGGTGTAGGCGTCCCGGGTGTCCTGAAAGGTCGCGAGCGGATGGCAGGGGACCGTCTTCAGCTTCCCGCCCTCATGACGGATCAGCGCGCGGTCCCGGCGCTCGAGCACCTCGACCTCGTCCATCTCCGAAAGCGCCTGCTCGAGCCGATCGGCGTGCTCGTCGTCCTCGCTCTCGATGGTGATCTCGCGGATCGAGGTCTCGCGGCCGATCTTGATGGTCTCCACGTCGCCGATCAGCCCCCCGGCGCGACCGATGGCTCCGGACACCCGCTCGAGACTGCCCGGTCGGTGGGGGACGCGCAGCCGATAGGTGAAGTCGACGGCCACCGCTTCGGACCCTAGCCGCGCCGGACCGGCCGAGCGCGTCAGGCGCCGAGGCCCTCGAGGCGCCCGACGATCGCGCGCCCGTGACGAACGAACGACGCCGGGTCGAACACCGCGTCGAGGTCGAGCTCGGGGGCGGCGGTGCCGAGCAGCTCGCGGAAGGGCACTCCCTCGTCCCACGCGCGCTGCGCTCCCTCCTGGACCACGCGGTAGGCCTCGTCGCGCGAGCGCCCCGCCTCGACCAGGGCCAGCAGGGCCCGCTGCGAGAACAGCGCCCCGTGGGTGGCCTCGAGGTTCGCGGCCATGCGGTCGGGGTGGACGGTCATGCCCTGTACCACACGGGTGGCGAGGGCCTGTCCATAGTCGAGCAGCGTCGTGGCGTCCGGCAGCGCCACGCGCTCCACGCTCGAGTGCGAGATGTCGCGCTCGTGCCAGAGGGCCACGTCCTCGAGGCCGGTCTGGGCGTAGCCGCGGAGCAGCCGGGCGACGCCGGTCACGCGCTCGGACACGATCGGATTGCGCTTGTGGGGCATGGCCGAGGAGCCCTTCTTGCCGGCCCGAAAGGGCTCCTCCACCTCGCGAACCTCGGTGCGCTGGAGGTGGCGGATCTCCGTGGCGAAGCGCTCGAGCCCGGCGCCCGCGAGGGCCACCGCCGAGAGGAGCTCGGCGTGGCGGTCGCGAGCCACCACCTGCGTCGAGACGTCCTCGCGCTCGAGGCCCAGACGACCGAGGACACGCGCCTCGAGCTCCGGCCCGTTGGTCGAGTAGGTGCCCACCGCGCCCGAGAGCGCGCCCACGGCCACGCCGGCGAACGCCGCCTCGAGCCGCCACAGGTTGCGATCGGCCTCGAAGGCGAAGCCCGCGAGCTTCACGCCGAAGGTGGTGGGCTCGGCGTGCACTCCGTGGGTGCGGCCGACGCACAGCGTGGCCGTGTGCGCCCGGGACCGCACGATCAGCGCGTCGCGGTAGGCGCGGGCGCCGGCGACGCACACCTCGCCCGCCGCGCGGAGCTGGAGCCCGAGTGCGGTGTCGAGCACGTCGCTCGAGGTCAGGCCGTGGTGGACCCACCGGCCCTCGGGGCCCACCGAGGCGGCCACCACGTCCACGAAGGCGGCCACGTCGTGGTCGGTCACGCGCTCGCGCTCGGCCACCGCCTCCACCGTGAAGGCCGCCCGCTCGCGGATCGCCACCGCATCGCCGGCCGGGATCACGCCCTCGTCGGCGAGGGCGTCCACCACCGCGAGCTCCACATCGAGCCAGCCCTCGAGCTTGCGCTGCTCGGACCAGACGGCGCCCATCTCCGGGCGCGTGTACCGGGCGATCACGCGAGCCGCGTCTACGCGTCGAGGATCTTCGCCGCGAGGATCGCGGCGTTCCGCGCCCCGTTCAAGCCCACGCACGCCACCGGGACGCCCGGGGGCATCTGCGCGATGGCCAGCAGCGCGTCGAGCCCGCCGGCCACCGAGTTGGCGGCGGTCAGGGGCACGCCGATCACCGGGAGCTGCGTGTGGGCGGCCACCACGCCGGGCAGTGCGGCCGCGAGCCCCGCGCCGGCGATGATCACCGAGAGCCCGCGGAAGTGGGCGTTCTTGGCGTAGTCGGCCACCAGGTCGGGCTCGCGGTGGGCGCTCATCACGCGCACCTCGTGGCGTATCCCCCGGCCCTCGAGCTCGTGGGCCGCCTTCTCCATCTCGGGCATGTCGCTCTTGGAGCCCATGACGATGCCCACCCGCGGGGCGTCGAGGTTCTCCTCCCCGAAGGCCGCCTCCACGGCCGCCTCGGCCTGGGCCTCCGCCTCGGTGTTCGGCTCCGTGCCCACCCCGCGCACGTCAGGCGGCTCCCTCACACGCCCACTCGATCCGCGGCCTCGGCCGCGATGTCGCGACGCAGCTGGCGGCCGTCGAAGGAGACCCGGTCGGCGGCTTCGTAGGCGCGCTCGCGGGCCGCGGCCGCAGAGGTGCCGAAGCCGGTCACGTTGAGCACGCGCCCGCCGGCGGTCACGAACTTGCCGTCGCGCTCGGCCGTGCCCGCGTGGAGCACCTCGGTCTCGAGCGCGCCGAGGGAGCGAAGGCCGGTGATCCGATCGCCGGAGGAGTAGGACTCGGGGTAGCCGCGGGACGCGAGCACCACGGTGACCGCCCACTCCGGAGACCACTCGATGGTCGTGCCCGCGAGCCCTCCGAGCCGCGTGGAGCGCTCGAGGAGCCCGAGCAGGTCGGTGCGCATGCGGGGCAGGACGGCCTGGGTCTCCGGGTCTCCGAAACGGCAGTTGTACTCGAGCACCCGCGGGCCCTCGGCGGTGAGCATCAGCCCCGCGTAGAGCACGCCGTGGTACGGCGTGCCCCGCCGCCGCATCTCGTCAACGATCGGCTGGTGCACCGTGCGGGCCAGCACCTCGACGTGCTCGGGGTCGAGGTTGGGCACCGGCGAGAACGCGCCCATGCCTCCGGTGTTGGGGCCCAGGTCGCCGTCGAAGATGCGCTTGTAGTCCCGCGCGGGAGCGAGGGGAACGGCCCGCTCGCCGTCGCAGAGAGCGAGCAGCGAGAGCTCCTCTCCGACGAGGAACTCCTCGAGCACCACCGGCGTGTCCCCGAACCGGCGCTCGACGAAGAGCGCGCCGATCGCCGCCTCGGCCTCCTGCTCGTCACGGCAGATGAACACGCCCTTGCCGGAGGCGAGCGTGTCGGCCTTCAGCACCACCGGGTAGCGGGCGCGGGAGAGCCGATCGCGCGCCTCGGCCTCGGAGCGGAGCATCGCGTGCGCCGGACTCGGCACCCCGACCGCGGCCATCACCTCCTTGGCGTAGGCCTTCGAGCCCTCGAGCCGGGCCGCCTCCGCGGTCGGCCCGAAGGCGGCGATGCCCACGGCGCTCAGCGCGTCGACCACCCCGGCCACGAGCGGTGCCTCGGGTCCCACGATCACCAGGTCGCACGCGTGCTCTTCGGCCGTGGCCACCACGCGATCCACGTCGGAGAGGTCGAGCTCGAGGCAGGGCACCTGGTCACGGGCGATGCCCGCGTTGCCCGGCGCGCACAGGAGCTCCGGGCGGGCGGGCGAGCGCAGCAGCGCGCGGACGATCGCGTGCTCGCGACCGCCCCCGCCGAGGACGAGGACGCGGCTCACCGAGCGAGTCGGCGGAAGAGGAGCGGCCAGCTCAGAGACCCGACACGAAGTCGTCGACGGGGATGGCCACGAGCGACTCGTACTTGGCCGTTCCCCGCGAGCCGAGCTCGAGCGACACACGCGCCATGGTCTGCTCGTCGGGCGCCTCGATCACGTTGACGAAGTCGAAGCGCCCGAGCACGGCCCACTGGGCGGTGACCTTGGCTCCGAGCTGCTCGATCTCGGTGTTGACCTCGCGCAGCCGGCTCGGGTTGTTCTTCAGCGTCTGCACCCCCTCGGGGGTCAGCGTGCTGAGCATGATGAAGGTGGGCATAGCGGTCCTCCGGTCGGGGTGGCAACCGTTGTCGCACATGGCGGGGCGTGGCGCAAGCCCGGCGCGAGCGCCGGAGAGAAGTTATAGTCGCGGCGGGGGAGGAGCAGAGACATGTCGAGTGCCCTGGCGCACCGTGCTCCCGGAGCGGGACCCCTGAGGCCTAGCCTCGCCGGCCGTGTCCCTTCGCTCGCCCTACGACCGCGAGATCTTCCGCCTCGCCGTGCCCGCGCTCGGGGCGCTCGCCGCCGAGCCGCTCTACCTGCTGACGGACACGGCCATCGTCGGGCACCTCGGCACGCCGGAGCTTGCCGCGCTCGCCATCGCCGCCACCCTCCTCACCGGCGCGTTCGTGCTGTGCAACTTCCTGACCTACGCCACCACCGCCCAGGTCGCGCGCCTGCACGGGGCCGGCGAGCTGGCGGCCGCGGGGCGGCTCGCGGCCCAGTCGCTGTGGCTCTCGCTCGGCATCGGCGCGGGCATCGGCGTGGCCTTCCTGTTGCTCGCCGAGCCGCTCGTGGGGCTCATGGGGGGAGAGGGGAGAACCGCGACGCTGGCGGTGACCTTCTTGCGCATCTCGTCGCTCGGGGCCGTCTTCGCCATCGTGGCCCTGGCGGGCCAGGGCTACCTGCGCGGGGTCGGGGACCTGCGCACGCCGCTGATCGTCGTGGCCGCCGGCAATGCGGTGAACGTCGTGCTCGAGCTGTGGTTCGTCTACGGGCTCGAGCTCGGCCTCGCCGGCTCCGCCTGGGGAACCGTGCTCGCCCAGGCCGGGATGGGCGCGGCCTTCATCGTGCTCCTGCTGCGCGCGCCCGCCGACGAGCGTCGTCCCCGCCTCGCGCACATGCGTCCGCTGGCGAGCATCGGGCGCGACATCTTCGTGCGCACCGCCGCGCTCTACACCTCCTTCGCGCTCGCCAGCGCGGTGGCCTCGCGCTTCGGAGAGCCCACGCTTGCCGCCCATCTCATCGCCTTCCAGCTCTTCGCCTTTCTCGCGCTCGCGCTCGACGCCATCGCCATCGCCGGACAGGTCCTCGTGGGCCGGAGCCTCGGAGGCGGAGACCCCGCGGGTGCGCACGCGGCGGCGCGGCGCATGATCGGGTGGTCGGTCGTGGTGGGCGCGCTGTTCTCGGTGACGCTGCTGGCGCTGGTCGACGTGCTGCCCGCGCTCTTCACCGAAGATCCCGCCGTCACGGAGCGCGCACGAGCGATGTGGCCGCTGTTCGCCCTCATGGAGCCGGCCGCCGGCGCGGTGTTCGCCCTCGACGGCATCCTCATCGGCGCGGGCGACACCCGCTACCTCATGCGCTGGATGCTCGTGGCCTCGCTCGGCGTGGGTGCGCCCCTCGCCCTGCTCGCCCTGGCCTTCGACTGGGGCATCGTCGGCGTCTGGGTGGCGCTCCTCGGGTTCATCGTCGCCCGCCTCGTCTCGCTCGCTCCCCGCTTCTCGAGCGGCCGCTGGGCGGTCACGGGAGCGCCGGCGGTGGCGTAGCCACGGCGGGCGCGATCAGGGGTGGGGTGGCGGCGCGCCCGTGCCGAGCGTCCGCGCGAGCCACGTCCCGGTGGCCACCGCGGATCCGGCGATCCCGGCCACGACGAGGCGGCTGACCGGAGGGATCGACCCGCGTGCCGCCAGGGTGGCACCGCAGTCCACCGCGTCGGCCACGGCGCCCCCTTCGAGCCAGCCCCGCACGGGAGCGCCGCGCTTGAGGGCGGCACGGAGCCCGATGCCCAGGGCAAGGTCGCGGGCGCCGAGTGCCCGCATGAGCAGCTTGGCCTCCGGGCTCGACCCGCCCGCTCCCAACCACAACCGACCCAGGAGCCCGGGCGCGGCGAGCGCCGTGGTTCCGATGGCAATACGCCCCAGCGCGCTCAGCGCGGCGATCCGCTCCGGCTCCATCGGTCCATGGTGACCCATGCTCGCGAGCGCCGCGTCGTGGGGCTCGTCCAGGCCCTCAGCCGCCGCCACCACCTCCGCCGTCGCCTCCGCCGCCGCCGCCTCCGTCGCCGCCACCTCCGCCGTAGCCGCCACCTCCGCCGTCGCCTCCTGCCCCGGCGTCGCCGCCGTCGCCCGCGCCGCGATCCTCCCCGTCCCCGGACCCCGGCCCGCCCGCATAGCCACCGCCGCCCCCTCGACCCGAGCCACGCCCGCGACGAGAGGCCGCGAACACCATGCCGACCACGAGGCCGACCACCGCGACGACGATGACCAAGGTGTAGTCCACGCCGGGAGCCTACGCCAGATCCAGCCCCCGGAGAGGGCTATACCGAGACGGCCACATCGGCCGCCTCGACGCCGGAGACGAACGCCAGTCCACCCTCGCCGTCGGCGTCCACCCGCACGGCGTCCCCCGCGCCGAAGCGGCCCTCGAGCAGGGCCAGGGCCAGTGGGTCGATCAGCCGCTTCTGGATCACGCGCCGGAGCGGCCGGGCACCGTAGACCGGGTCGTAGCCGAGGTCGCCCACGAGCTCACGAGCCGCGTCGGTGAGCTCGATCTCCACGCCCCGCTCGCGCACGCGGGCGGCGAGCTCCTGCATCTGGAGCTCGACGATCCGGCCGATCTGCTCGCGGGTGAGCTGGTCGAAGGCCACGATGTCGTCCAGGCGGTTCACGAACTCCGGCTTGAAGGTGGCGCGCACGCCGTCCATGCCGCCGGCCACGTTGGAGGTCATGATCAGCACGGTGTTCTTGAAGTCCACCGTGCGACCCTGGCCGTCGGTCAGGCGCCCGTCGTCCATCACCTGGAGCAGCACGTTGAACACGTCGGGATGGGCCTTCTCGATCTCGTCGAGCAGCACCACCGAGTAGGGGCGCCGGCGCACGGCCTCGGTGAGCTGGCCGCCCTCGTCGTAGCCCACGTAGCCCGGGGGCGCGCCCACCAGCCGAGACACCGAGTGCTTCTCCATGTACTCGGACATGTCGACCCGCAACAGCGCCTCCTCGGAGTCGAACATGAACTCCGCCAGCGCACGGGCGAGCTCGGTCTTGCCCACGCCGGTCGGGCCCATGAACAGGAAGGTGCCGATCGGGCGGTTGGGGTCCTGGAGGCCGGCGCGAGAGCGACGCAGGGCGTTGGCCACGGCGTCCACGGCCTCGTCCTGGCCCACCACCCGGTCGTGGAGCCGCGCCTCCATGAGCACGAGCTTCTCCACCTCGCCCTCCAGGAGCTTCGACACCGGGATGCCCGTCCACACGGCCACCACCTGGGCCACGTCCTCCTCGTCGACCTCCTCCTTGAGGAAGCCGGCGCGCCCGTCGCTGGCCGCCTCGGCCTCGCCAAGGCGCCGCTCGAGGTCGGGCAGCTCGCCGTAGCGGAGCTCGGCGGCGCGCTGGAGGTCGGCGTCGCGCTCGGCGCGCTCGGCCTCGGCGCGCGCCTGCTCGAGGCGCTCCTTGACCTCCTGCACCGCCGCGATCACATCCTTCTCCGCCTGCCACTGCGCCTTCATCGCGCCGGAGCGCTCGCGCAGCTCGGCCAGCTCGCGCTCGATGGCCTCACGGCGCTCGGCGCTCGCGGGGTCGGTCTCGGCCTTCAGCGCCTGGTGCTCGATCTCGAGCTGCTGGATGCGCCGCTCCACCTCGTCGATCTCGGTGGGCATCGAGTCGATCTCGATGCGCAGGCGCGAGGCCGACTCGTCGATCAGGTCGATGGCCTTGTCGGGCAGGAAGCGGTCGGCGATGTAGCGGTGCGAGAGCATGGCCGCCGCCACCACGGCGGCGTCCTGGATGCGCACGCCGTGGTGGACCTCGTAGCGCTCCTTCAGTCCGCGCAGGATCGCCACGGTGGCCTCTACCGAGGGCTCGCCCACGTGCACGGGCTGGAAGCGCCGCTCGAGCGCCGCGTCCTTCTCGATGTGCTTGCGGTACTCGTCGAGGGTCGTGGCACCCACCGCGCGCAGCTCGCCGCGGGCGAGCATGGGCTTCAGGAGGTTCGAGGCGTCCACCGCGCCCTCGGCCGAGCCGGCGCCCACGATGGTGTGAAGCTCGTCGAGGAAGACGATGATCCGCCCCTCGGCGTCGGCGATCTCCTTGAGCACGGCCTTCAGGCGCTCCTCGAACTCGCCGCGGTACTTGGCGCCGGCGATGAGCGAGCCGATGTCGAGGCTCACCACGCGGCGGTCGCGCAGCGACTCGGGCACGTCGCCGGACACGATGCGCTGCGCGAGCCCCTCGGCGATGGCCGTCTTGCCCACGCCCGGCTCGCCGATGAGCACCGGGTTGTTCTTGGTGCGCCGGGAGAGGACCTGGATCACGCGCCGGATCTCGTCGTCGCGGCCGATGACCGGGTCGAGCTTGCCGTTCTCCGCGGCCTCCGTGAGATCTCGACCGTACTTCTCGAGGGCCTGGTACTTGTCCTCGGGGCTCTGGTCGGTCACGCGATGGGGCCCGCGCACGGCGGCCACCGCCTCGGCCAGCTGGTCGCGTGTGGCGCCCGCGTCGACCTTGGGGTCGGAGGCGAGGGCGAGGAGGAGGTGCTCGGTGGACACGTACTCGTCGCCGAGCCCCCGGGCCTCCGCCTCGGCCCGGCGCAGGAGCTCGCCCGTGGCGTGGTCGAGCGTGGGCTGCTGGGTGGCGCCGGTGGCCGTGGGCAGGCGCTCGAGCGCCTCGCCCGCGCGGCGGCGGACGCCGTCGAGGTCGGCTCCGGCGCGGCGGAGCACGGGCACGACGATGCCCCCCTCGGCTTCGAGGAGGACGAGAAGAAGATGATGCGGCGCGATCTGGGGGTTGCCCCGCGCGGCCGCCAGGCTCTGCGCGGCGGCGAGTGCCTCCTGCGTCTTGATGGTGAGTCGGTCTGGTTGCATGGGGTTCCTCGCGGGCTGACGGATTGGCGTTAAGGAAATCTAAGTGCCTTTATAGCAAGATTGAGTCGATGTGCCCAGTCCGCTGCGGCCGCGCGCGACCCCGGCTTCGGGGCGAGCTTGTTAGGTTCCGCTGCCGCATCGCACCTTCATCTTCGTAAACGCCGAGCAGGAGGCCCCCATGCAACCTCAGGCAGCCACCCTTCGCTTCGCCGTGTTCCCGCGCACGAGCCTCGTGGCCGACGCCGTGCTCGTCCTGGCGGGAGCGCTGCTCGTGGCCGCCTCCGCCCAGATCTCGATCCCCCTCCCCTTCACGCCGGTTCCCATCACCGGGCAGACCATGGCCGTCCTGCTCGTGGGCGCCTCGCTCGGTGCGGGGCGCGGGGCGGCGAGCATGGGGCTCTACCTGCTTCTCGGGATCGTGGGTACCCCCGTCTACGCGGGGGGGGCGGACGGCGTCGGCGTGATCTTCGGCGCGTCCGGCGGGTATCTCCTGAGCTACCCGATCGCCGCGGCCATCACCGGAGCGCTCGCCGAGCGCCGGTGGGACCGCCGGGTGCCCTCGGCCGCGGTGGCCATGCTCGCCGGAAGCGTGGCCATCTACGCGGTGGGGCTTCCCTGGCTCGCCGCGGTCACGGGCTCGGGCGCCGTCGAGACCCTCGGCCTCGGCCTCGTGCCGTTCATCCCGGGCGATCTCTTCAAGCTCGCCCTCGCCGCCGGGCTCCTGCCCGCGGCATGGAAGCTCGTGCGGCGCGTCCGCGGAGAAGATCCCGACCCCCCACGGTGAGCGGGTCCGGCCGCATCGAGGCCATCCTCATCGGCTCGACGGCCACCGAGGAGCCTCGATCGGTGGCGTCCGCCGCCGCGGTGGCCGGGCGCGGGCTCGCGGGTGACCGCTACCACGACGGGGTGGGCACCTGGACCGACTGGCGCGGGATCACCGCCGGCCAGGCGCTGACCCTGGTCGAGGCCGAGGCGCTCGAGGCCGCCGCCGAGGAGCTCGGCCTCGAGGTGACCGGGGCGATGGCTCGGCGGAACGTCGTGACGCGCGGAGTCTCTCTCGAGGCGCTGGTGGGGCAGCGCTTCCGCATCGGCGAGGTCGACTGCGCCGGCGACCGCCCCTGCGATCCCTGCCGCCACCTCGAGCGGCTCACCGCGCCGGGGATGCTCAGGGCGCTGAGCGGCCGCGGCGGCCTGCGGGCCGATCTGCTGGGGAGTGGCACCATCCGCGTCGGGGACGCCGTCGGTACCGCGTAGACGCCTCTACGCCACCCCGTCGCTCGGAAGCACCCGCAACCGCACCCGTGCCGCGCGCAGGTCGCGCACCGGCACCAGCTCGCGGCCGGCCGGCGGCTCGTAGCGCACGAGCTCGGCCCGAGCTGAGCGCCGCACCTCCTCGAGCTCGGCCTCGAGCATCCGCTTGGCCCGCTCGGCACGGCGCTCGAGCACCTCGAGGCGCCGCCGGGCGGCCTCGAGCTCGCGCTCGAGCTCGAGCACCCGCTCGACGCCCGCGAGGTTCAGGCCCAGCTCGCCGGTGAGCGCCTGGATGCGGCGCAAGCGCTCGACGTCGTCCTCGGAGTAGAGGCGCGTGTTGCCCCCCGAGCGGCCCGGGGTCACGAGCCCGCGCGTCTCGTAGATGCGCAGGGTCTGCGGGTGCATGCCCGCGAGCTGCGCGGCCACGGAGATCATGTACACGCCGCGTACGCGCTCCTCGCCCACGCGCCCGGCGGAGCGCCCGCGCCCCGACCCCGAGGCAGCCATCAGGCCCCCTCCTCCGAGAACAGCCGCTCGCGCGGATTGCCGTCGAGCACCTCGGCGAGGTCGTCCACCGCGGCCTTCTGGTCGGAGGAGAGCGAGCGGGGCACGTCGATGTTCAGGCGGTAGTGGATGTCCCCCCGGCCCTTGCCGTTCAGCTTCGGCGGGCCCTCGCCGCGCAGGCGCTGCACCGTGCCGTGCTGGGTGCCGGCCGGCACGCGGATGCGCTTGGTGGCGGCCAGGGTGGGCACCTCCACGGTGGCGCCCCGGATGGCCTCGACGATGGTGACCGGAACGTCGACCTCGAGGTTGTCGCCCTTGCGTCGGAACACCGACGAGGCCTCCACGCGGGTGACCACGTAGAGGTCGCCGGCGGGCCCGCCACGCGGACCGGCCTCTCCCTTGCCGGCCAGGCGCACGCGGCTGCCGTCGCGCACCCCGGCGGGGATGTTCACCCGGTAGCGCTTGACCTGCCGGGTGTTGCCCTGTCCGTGACACGTGGAGCACGGGTCCGTGATCTCGGTGCCCGTGCCGCCGCAGCGCGAGCACGGCTGCGAGATCGAGAACAGTCCCTGCCCCTGGGACTCGATCCCGCGGCCGTGACAGCGCGAGCACACCGTGGGCGTCGTGCCCGGGCGCGCGCCGGTGCCCCGGCAGGTGGGGCACGGTGCCGAGAGCGAGACGCTGACCGGCAGCTGCGCGCCCTGCACGGCCTGGTCGAAGGACACGTGCACCTCGGTCTCGAGGTCCCGGCCGCGCTCGGTCCTAGGGCGACCGGCGGCGCCACCGGCCGACGCGCCGCCGAACAGGTCGGAGAGGATGTCCCCGAACCCACCGGCGCCAAAGCCTCCCGCGGCGCGACCTTTTGGGTCGAACCCCCCTCCGAACATGCCGCCGCCCTGGTCGTACTCGCGGCGTTTCTCGGGGTCGGACAGGACCGAGTACGCCTCCTGGATCTCTTTGAAGCGCTCCTCGGCCTGCGCGTCCCCGCCGTTGCGGTCGGGGTGGTACTGCCGCGCGAGGCGGCGGTAGGCCTTCTTCAGGTCCTCCGGGGAGACCTTCCTGTCGACGCCGAGCGTCTTGTAGGGATCGGTGCGCGTGGCCATGATCTACGCGGACACCACCACGCGCGCGGGGCGCAGGACGAGATCCCCGAGGCGATAGCCCTTCTCCACCACGTCGAGCACCATGCCCGCCTCGACGCCCTCCTGCGGGCGGGTGGTGAGTGCCTCGTGGTGCACGGGGTCGAAGAGCTCGCCCTCCGGGTCGAAGGCCTCGATGCCCCCGCGGGCGAGCGCCCCCACCATCTCGGCGTGCACGAGGCGCACGCCGCCGGCGAGCGCCTGCTCGGCCTCCGAGGCGGAGGCCAGGGCTCGCTCGAGGTTGTCGACGGCCGGGATGATCTCCCGGGCGAGACCGGCCTTGGCCCGCGCGCCCGCCGCGGCGGCCTCCCTGGCCGCGCGCTTCCGGTAGTTGTCGAAGTCGGCCTGGGTGCGCTGGGCCAGCGAGAGGTACTGGTCGCGGGACCGCTCCGCCTCGGCGAGAGGGTCCACGACCTCCGCCTCGGCCGCCGCGGGCTCCCCGCCGTTGCTCGGCTCGGCGTCGGCCGAGGGCGCCCCCTGAGGGGCGTCGGAGTCCGCCTCCGCGGGCTGCCGATCGTCCGCGGGCGCACCCCCGGGAGCGGCCGGCGCCTCCTCCGCGCCGGCCTGATCCCGTGCCCCGGGCGGCTGCTCGCGCAGCTGCTCGCGCACGGCGTCCCGATCGGGCGTGGGCCGGGTCATCAGCGGGTCTCCCCGTCCACGACCTCGGCGTCCACGACCTCTTCCTCCTCGGCGCCCGCGCCACCGGCCGCACCGTCGCCCGACGTGCCGTTGCCCGCTCCGTCGGCGCCCTGAGCGGCCGCCGCGGCGGCGTACATCTGCTCGGAGACCTTGTGGAAGGCCTCCTGCAGGGCGTCGGTCTTCGCCTTGATCTCCGTCGGATCCTCCGAGGAGAGCGATTCGCGGACCGCGGTGATGGCGGCCTCGATCTCGGTCCGAGAGGACGCGTCAACCTGCTCGCCCATGTCGGCGAGCTGCTTCTCGGCCTGGTAGGCCGCGTTCTCAGCGGTGTTCCTGGCCTCCACGAGCTCGCGCTCGCGGCGGTCCTCCTCGGCGTGGGCCTCCGCGTCCTTGACCATCCGGTCCACCTCGGAGTCCTCCAGCCCGGAGCCGGCCTTGATCTCGATCTTCTGCTCCTTGCCGGTGCCGAGGTCCTTGGCCGAGACGTTGACGATGCCGTTGGCGTCGATGTCGAAGCCCACCTCCACCTGCGGCACGCCGCGCGGCGCCGGCGGGATGCCCGTGAGCTGGAACTTGCCGAGCGACTTGTTGGCGTGCGCCATCTCGCGCTCGCCCTGGAGCACGTGGATCTCCACGCTCGGCTGGTTGTCCTCGGCCGTCGAGAACACCTGGGCGCGCTTGGTCGGGATCGTGGTGTTGCGCTCGATGAGCTTGGTCATGACCCCGCCCTTGGTCTCGATGCCGAGGGTGAGCGGCGTCACGTCGAGCAGCAGCACGTCCTGCTTCTCGCCGGAGAGCACGCCGGCCTGGATGGCCGCGCCGGCCGCCACCACCTCGTCGGGGTTCACCCCGCGGTGGGGCTCCTTGCCGGTGAGCTCGGTGACCTTCTCCTGCACGGAGGGCATGCGGGTCATGCCGCCCACGAGCACGATGTGGTTGATGTCGCCGCCCGAGACGCCGGCGTCCTTCATGGCCTGCTTGACCGGGGAGACCGTGCGGTCGAGCAGCGGAGTGACCAGCTCGACGAGCTTGGCCCGCCCGAGCCGGGTGTCGAGGTGCTTCGGCCCCGACTGGTCGGCGGTGACGAACGGCAGGTTGATCTGAGTCTCCTGCGTGGTGGAGAGCTCGACCTTGGCCTTCTCGGCCGCCTCGTAGAGGCGCTGCAGGGCCATCTTGTCCTGCGAGAGGTCGATGCCCTGGGAGGCGCGGAAGTCCTTCACGAGCCAGTCGACGATCGCCTTGTCGAAGTTGTCGCCGCCGAGGTGGTTGTCACCGGCCGTGGCCTTCACCTCGAACACGCCCTCGCCGATCTCGAGCACGGACACGTCGAAGGTGCCGCCGCCGAGGTCGAAGACGAGGATGGTCTGGTCCGCGCCCTCCTTGTCGAGCCCGTAGGCCAGCGCGGCCGCGGTGGGCTCGTTGATGATGCGCTTCACGTCGAGGCCGGCCACGCGCCCGGCATCCTTGGTGGCCTGACGCTGGTCGTCGTTGAAGTAGGCCGGGACGGTGATCACCGCGGAGTCCACCGTGTCGCCGAGGTAGGCCTCCGCGTCGGTCTTCAGCTTCTGGAGGATCATCGCGCTGATCTCCGGCGGGCTGTACTGCTTGCCGCCCGCCTCCACGCGCGCATCGCCGTTGGGCCCGCTGACGACCTTGAACGGCACGATCGTCTCCTCCTCGGTCACCTCGCCGGCCTTGCGGCCCATGAAGCGCTTGATCGAGAAGACGGTGTTCTCCGGGTTGGTCACGGCCTGGCGCTTGGCCACCGCGCCCACGAGGCGCTCCCCGCTGCCGGTGAAGGCCACCACCGACGGGGTCGTGCGTGCGCCCTCGGCGTTCTCCACGACGCTCGGGTCCCCGCCGTCGAGGATGGCCATGCACGAGTTCGTGGTACCGAGGTCGATGCCTATGGTCTTTGCCATGTGAGTCGCTCTCCTTGGGTGCTTCGGGGTCTGCCTTGAGAAAATCTAAGTGAGGACTATAGAGATCCCGGCGCGCGGGACCGACCCGTGGCCGTCAGCCCTCGGGCAACGGACGCGGTGGCCGAAGCCGGGGCGCGATCTCCACCGCCACGATGGCGGCCATGATGAGGGCCGCACCGAGCCACCCGAGAGCGGTCAGGCGGTCGCCGGCCAGGGCGTAGCCGAAGAGTCCGGCGAAGGCGGACTCGGAGGCGAGGATGAGCGCGGTGCGGGCGGAGGAGGCATGGATCTGGGCGTAGGTCTGAACGCGAAGCCGAGCGCGCTGGCCACTACGGAGGTCACGAGCAGGGCCGACCACACGGTGGCACCCCGCGGCGCCTCGAGCTGGCCCAGCGCCGCGGCCACCGCGAGGCAGAAGATCGCGCACACGAGCAGCTGCACCGCGAGCAGGGCGCCCACCCCGTGGACGCGCGCGGCGCGAGCCGTGGCGAGGATGTGGCCGGCGAAGGCCACGGCGCAGAGCAGCTCGAGCCCGTCGCCGCGCAGGTTGAGCCCGGCCGCGCCCGACAGCAGGTAGAGGCCGAGCGCGGACACCGCCGCCGCTACCCACGCCACGCCCGGGATCCGGTCACCGAGCACGACGGCCGCCGCAACCGGGGTGATCACCACGAAGAGTCCGGTGATGAAACCGGCGTTCGAGGCCGTGGTGGCCTCGAGCCCCAGGGTCTGGAACACGTACCCACCCGTGAGGAAGACGCCCATGAGCGCCCCGGCGCGCCAGCCGGCGGACCCCAGGAGAGCCAGCTGCCGGCGAAAGACCAGCGCCACCAGCAGCGCGGCCGACCCGAAGCGGTAGGCCAAAAAGGCCATGGTGGGCAGGACCGCGATGGCGTCCTGCACCATCACGAACGTGAGCCCCCAGACGGCGGCCATGGCCACGAGGCCCACCTCGGCGAGTCGGGTCCGGCTCATCGAGGCCGAGATCGGGCCGCGTTTCCCGCGCGCATGCGCGTCCGCCCCTCGGGGCAGAGCGAGAGCAGCGGGCAGGCCGCGCACCGCGGGGTACGCGCCACGCAGGTGCGCCGACCGTGGCGGATGAGAGACACGTGAAGCTCGTAGGCGTCCTCGGGGCCAAGGAGGCGCGCGGCTTCGTCATGGGCCTCCTCGAGCGACGCGCCGGGACGGAAGAGCCCGAGGCGGGTGCCCACCCGATGCACGTGGGTGTCCACCGGCACGTCGGGGCGCCCGTAGGAGAAGAGCAGCACGCACGCCGCCGTCTTGCGGCCCACCCCGGGCAGCGAGCAGAGGTGGTCGCGGCCCTCGGCGAGCGGCGCGTGCTCGAGCCACCCGAGGTCGTCCTCGCCCACCGCGTCGAGAATCCGCTTGATGCGCTCGGCCTTCTGGTTGGAGAGGCCCCCGGGGCGGATGGCCTCCTCCACCTCCTCGACCGGCGCCGCGCTCACCTGCCCCCAGGAGGGCAGGCGGGCGCGCAGGCGCCGGTAGGCACGGTCGCGGTTGCGATCGCTCGTGTGCTGGGAGAGCACCGTGAGCACGAGCTCGTCGATCGGGGCGCGGTGCGGAGTGAGCACCGGTCGCCCGTAGGCCTCCCGGAGTCGCTCGAGGATGCGCCGCACCCGTCGGCGGTCGGGGCGCCTCCAGGCGGCGGGCTCGGCCACGGCGGACACGTTAGGAGCCGCGGTGGAGGCTCGGGTGGCGCCCGTGATAAGCAGTCGGCCGTGAAGAGCGACCCGACGACACCGATCACGGAGCGCTCCGGATACGTGGCCGGCGTGCCCGTGCACTGGCGCGAGGCGTCGCCGGAGGCCGGGCGTGCGCCCGTGCTCTACCTCCACGGCGTGCCCACCCACTCCGCCGACTGGGTGCCGTTCCTCGAGCGCACGGGGGGCGTCGCACCGGATCTGCCCGGCTTCGGGGCGTCGGGCAAGCCCGCCGAGTTCGACTATTCGATCCCCGGCTACGAACGCTTCCTCGCGGCCTTCGTCGACCACCTGGGGCTCGAGCGCTTCTCCCTGGTGGTGCACGACTGGGGCGGCGTCGGGCTCGCGCTGGCCCAGGAGATGCCCGAGCGAGTCGAGCGCCTGGTGGTGATGAACTGCGTGCCGCTCCTGCCCGGGTACAGCTGGCACCGCCTGGCCCGGATCTGGCGCCGGCGCGGCCTCGGCGAGCTCGCCATGGGCGCCACCACGCGACGGGTCCTCAGCGCCCTGACCCGGGAGGCCACCACCCGGCCCGGCCCGATGCCCGAGGAGTTCCTAGCCTACGTGTGGGAGGCCTTCGACCAGGGCACCCAGCGAGCGATCCTTCGCCTCTACCGCTCGGCGCCCTCCGAGGTGCTGGCCGAGGCCGGGCGACGGCTCGGGGACGTGCGCTGTCCGGCGCTGGTGCTCTGGGGCGAGGAAGACCCCTACATCGACACGGCCTTCGCCGACGCCTACGCGCGCGCGCTCGGCGGCCCGGCGCGACTCGACCTGGTGGCCGGCGCCTCCCACTGGCCGTGGATCGACCGGCCCGAGGTGCTCGACACCGTGGCCGGGTTCCTGTCGGGCGGGGGTTCCCGGTCGGCGGCGACCCGTTAGGAGACTCTTCGCATCGCGCCGGGGCGCGCGCGCCGCACCCGCACTGCTCGCCGCGGGGCTGGCCGCGCTCTACGTGTTCCTCTCCCCGCGCACCGGGGACCTCGCCGCGCACGTCTTCCGGGCCGAGCTCTTCGGCCGTGAGGGTCTTACGGTGTGGAACAACGCCTGGTACGGCGGCCATCACACACCGGCCTACAGCGTGCTCTTCCCCCCGCTCGCCTGGGCGCTTGGGCCATGGCTGGCCGGGGCGGTGGGCGCGGTGGCGAGCGCAGCCCTCTTCGAGCCGCTGGCCCGGAGGCACTTCGGGCCCCGGGCGTGGGCGGGGACGATGCTCTTCGCGGCGGGCACCGCCGCCACCCTGTTCGCGGGGCGGCTCACGTTCTCGCTGGGGATCGCGGTGGGCCTGGCCTCGGCACTCGCCCTCCAGCGCGGTCGCGCGGTGGCCGCCGGCCTCCTGGCCGTGGCCTGCTCTCTGGCCAGTCCGGTGGCCGGGCTCTTCCTGGCGCTGGGATGCGTCGCCGTCGCCGCGAGCTTGCGCCGTCGGGACGCCGCGCTCGTGGCCCTCGCCGCCCTCGCGCCCCCCGGGCTGCTGACCCTCGCCTTCCCCGAGGGGGGCAACCAGCCCTTCGTCCTCTCCTCGCTGGTCCCGGTCCCGCTCTTCGCGGCGGCGCTCTTCATCCTCATTCCTCGTGAGCAGCGCGTGCTCCGGGTGGGAGTCGCGCTCTACGCGGTCGCGTCCGTGGCGTCGTTTCTCGTTCCCACGCCCATGGGAGGCAACGCGGTACGCCTCGGCCAGGTGCTCGGCCCCGGGCTAGCCCTGTGCCTGGCCTCCCTGACGGGACCGGGGCGCACGCGGGCCGGCGCGTGGGCGCTGCTCGTTGCGACGCTCGTGGTGTGGCAGTTCACGCCGGCCTGGCGGGACGTGTCGAAGACCCGGGCCAACCCCTCGATCGAGGCGGCGTTCTACGCGCCGCTGAACAGGGCGCTGGAGCGGCGCGGCCGAGGTGCCGAGCGCGTCGAGATTCCCTTCACCCGCGAGCACTGGGAGGCCGCCGAGGTGGCCCTTCGCTTCCCCCTCGCCCGCGGCTGGCTGCGCACCATCGACATCGCGCACAATCGCCTGTTCTACGAGCCCGGGCTCGACGCCGAGAGCTACCGGCGCTGGCTCGCGGACAACGCCGTGGGCGTCGTGGCCCTTGCCGACGCGCCGCTCGACTACTCGGCGCGCGCCGAGGCGGCCATCGTGACGAAGAAGCCCGCCTTCCTCTCGGCACCCGTGCGAGCGGGCCCGTGGCGGCTCTACGAGGTTCGGGGAGCGCACCCGCTCGCGACCGGCGAGCGGGGCGCCGAGGTGCGTGCCGTGCGCCTCGAGCCAGGCCGCGTGCTCCTCGACGTGCGTCGTCCGGGATCGGCGCTCGTGCGGGTTCGATGGTCGCCCTACGCGGCTATGCGGGGCGGGTGCGTGGAGCGGGCCGGCGACTGGACGAGGATCTCGACCACCACTCCCGGCCGCCGGGAGCTCCGTGCCGACTTCGCGCTGGGAAGGACGCTCGTTCGCGGTCGCCGGTGCGCGCCCCTTTAGTGGGGCGTCAAAGTCATCGCCTACCCTCCCCCGCCGTGGCGCGAGCGTGGCACTGGACGGGGCGCTGGCTCCCACGTGGCCGCATCGACGCGCTGCGCCAGCTCGGCCTCTTCGCCCTCGCCTACGTCGCGTACCGCTTCGTGCGCGGGCTCGTGTTCGAGGGAGGCGCGGGCCCCGCCTTCGAGAACGCGCGCCTGCTGGTGGACATCGAGCGGAGCATGGGCCTCTTCTTCGAGCCCGGGCTCCAGGCCTGGACGGTGGCCACCTCGCCGCTCATCGCCGACGCCGCGAGCTGGATGTACGTGCACTCGCACTTCGTGATCACCAGCGGCTTCATGGTGTGGCTCTACCTGCAGCGAAACGACTCGTTCAACGTGGTCCGTGACGCCTTCATGGTGTCGATGGGCATCGCGCTCGCGGGCTATCTGCTCTTCCCCACCGCACCGCCGCGGATGATGCCCGAGTGGGGCTTCACCGACTCGGTCGTGGAGCTCGTGGGCTCGGCCGCGTCGAAGGGGGCGGAGCTGCTCTACAACCCCTACGCGGCCGTGCCGAGCATGCACGTGGCCTTTGCGCTCATGGTCGGCATCCCGGCTTCCCGGCTCGTGAGCAGCAGGGCGCTCAAGGCGGCCTGGGCCGCCTATCCGGTGCTCGTGACCTTCGTCGTGGTGGTCACCGCCAACCACTTCTGGCTCGACGCTGCGCTCGGCGCCCTGGTCGCGGCCTTCTCGGCCTGGGTGGCGCTGACCGCGCAGAGCGCCGCCTCTGCGCGAGAGGCCGTGACCGTGGAGGCCACGGCGTGAGCACGCCGGGCCCCGCCGCCCCGAGCAGGCCCCCGCGGCGCGCTCGGGCGGCTCCCGCACGCGGGCGAGCGCCTCGCCCCGGAGCCGCGCGCCTGAGCGCTCGCGATCGGCTCATCGAGTCGCGACTGACCCCCAACGGCATCTCGCTCACCGGGCTCTTCTTGTGCGTGGTGGCCGCCGCTCTGGTGACCCAACGCCTCTTCGTACTCGCCGGGATCGCGTTCGTCCTCGGCTCGGTGATGGACACCCTCGACGGGCGCTACTCGCGCATGTCCGGCAAGGGCACGCCCTTCGGGGCCTTCCTCGATTCCACCATCGACCGCATTGAGGAGGGCATCGTGCTCACCACGGTGGCCGCCTACTTCTCGGCGGTGGGCGACGACGTGGCGAGCGGCGCCGTGGTGGTGGCCGTGATCTCCTCGATCATGGTCTCCTACACCCGCGCCCGGGCGGAGGCCCTCGGCATCGAGTGCAAGGTCGGCCTGGCCACCCGGCCGGTGCGCGTGGTCATCCTCTCCGCGGGCGTGCTCTTCGCCGAGGGAGCGGGGATACTCCCCTTCGGCCTGCTCGAGCCGGCGGTGTACCTGCTCGCGGCGCTCTCCACGGTCACCGTCCTGCAACGAATCTTCCACGTCCGGCGCGAGCTCCGTCGAGTCGGCGCCGCGTAACCGGACCCCCCGGCGGGCAGTAAGTACTAGATCGACGGGCTCCGCGGGGGACGCGGGAGCCCCCCACGTTCCCTTTCCTTCGCAGGAGGTCGCACCCGAGTGACAACCGAACCCACCCCATCCATCAACGGCGCGTCGCGCTACCAGGCCGAGAAGGTCCGCGTGGCGGTCGTCGGCGCCGGCAACTGCGCCTCGGCGTTCGTCCAGGGCATCGAGCACTACCGCGAGGCCGACGCCGGCGAGACGGTCCCCGGCCTCATGCACGTGGACCTGGGCGGGTACCACGTCCGCGACATCGAGTTCACCGCCGCCTTCGACATCGACGGAGAGAAGGTGGGCAAGGACCTCTCCGAGGCCATCTTCTCGGGCCAGAACAACACGATCAAGTTCGCCGACGTGCCGCCGCTCGGGGTCAACGTGGACCGCGGCATGACCCACGACGGGCTCGGCCACTACCTCTCCAAGAAGATCACCAAGGCGCCGGGCGACACCGCCGACATCGTCGGGATCCTTAAAGAATCCAAGACCGACGTGCTCGTGTCCTACCTCCCGGTGGGCTCCGAGCAGGCCACCAAGTGGTACGTCGAGCAGGCGCTCGCCGCCGGGTGCGCCTTCGTGAACTGCATCCCGGTGTTCATCGCCAAGGAGGACTACTGGGGCAAGCGCTTCCGCGCGGCCGGCCTCCCGCTCATCGGCGACGACATCAAGTCGCAGGTGGGGGCCACCATCGTCCACCGCGCCCTCGTGCAGCTCTTCGGCGACCGCGGCGTGAAGCTCCTTCGTACCTCGCAGCTCAACGTCGGCGGCAACATGGACTTCTACAACATGCTCGAGCGCGAGCGCCTCGAGTCGAAGAAGATCTCGAAGACGGGCGCGGTGACCTCGATCATGGGCCACGTCCTGCCGGAGGACGACGTCTACATCGGCCCCTCGGACTACATCCCGTGGCTCGAGGACCGCAAGTGGGCCCACATCCGGCTCGAGGGCCAGGCCTTCGGAGACGTGCCGCTGACCGCCGAGATGAAGCTCGAGGTGTGGGACTCGCCCAACTCGGCGGGCATCGTGATCGACGCCGTGCGCCTGTGCAAGCTCGCGCTGAACCACGGGGTGGCCGGCCCGCTCGAGGACCCGAGCTCCTACCTCATGAAGTCCCCCCCCGTCCAGACCCACGACTCCGTCGCACGCGACGCCACCGAGCGCTTCATCGAGCGCTACGGCGGCGAGCCCAAGCTGCCGGGCGCCGGACGCGTACGGACGACCACCGACGCCTGAGGCGGTGGCGCCGGAGCGCTTTTCGATCGCTCAGGTCACGCCCTACGCCTGGGAGCTCTCGCACGAGGTCAACCGCTTCGTCGAGCGGCTCTCGGGTGAGCTTCGGGCTCGGGGCCACCGGGTCGTGGTGGTGGCCCCGAGCTCCTCCCGGACGCTCGTGCGTGCCTCCCGTGCCACGGTGAGCCGGCTGGCCGGGGATCCGGAGGCCCTGTGGCGTGAGGAGCGCGCCGGCGGAGTGCTCGGGGTCGGCCAGGTCGTCTCCCCCCGGGGCCACCGCGGCGGGGCGGTGGCCCTTCCCCTCGACGTGTCGAAGACGATCGAGGAGCTCCTCGAGACGGCCGAGCTCGACTTCGTCCACGTGCACGAGCCGTTCGCGCCGAGCGCGGCCTCCGCGGCGCTGCGCCACTCCCGCGCCCTGAACGTGGGCACCTTCCACTCCACCACCGAGCGCGCGCTCTCCACCCAGATGGCCCGCCGCATCGTGAAGCTCCTCTTCGGTCGCCTCGACGGGCGCACGGCCTCCTTCGAGGCCACCCGCGCGCTGGTGGAGTCCTTCTTCCCCGGCGACTACCGCGTGGTCCACCCCGGCGCCGATCTCCTCGAGCCGCACGCGGGGCGGGATGACGCCGTCGAGCTGCTGCACGTGGCCACCGAGGGGCGCCAGGCGCTCCGCCTCTTTCTCCGCGCCCTTCGACGACTTCCTCCGGAGGGCCCGTGGCGGGCCACCGTCCTCTACCCCAACGGGCCCGCCGACTCCGCCGGCACGCTTCCCCGCGCGCTGCGCGAGCGGGTTCGGCTCGTGAGCGGAAGCGAGGAGGAGCACCTTCCGCGCGCCCACGTGGCCGTGATGGCCTCGAGCGGCGCGGCTCCCGCCTCCCAGCTTCCGCTCCGCCTCATGGCCGCGGGCGCGGTGCCCGTGGCCTCGCGACTTCCCCAGTACGAGGAGGCGCTCGACCACGGGCGGCGCGGCCCCCTCTTCGAGCCGGGCGACGTGGAGACCCTCTCCGCCCACCTCGCGCGCCTCGTCGGGGACCCGGAGCTCCGCGGCCGGTACGCGCGGGAGGTGGCGGCCGCGCGGCCCGAGCTGTCCTGGAGCCGGGTGGCCGACGAGTTCGAGGCCCTCTACGAGGAGCTCGCCGCCCGCCGGCACGCCCCGCGTGACGGCGCCGTGCGCCGGCGCCTGGCCTCGCGGCCCACGATCGAGGTGGACCTCCACATGCACACCGACCACTCGCCCGACTGCGCCACGCCGGTGGACGTCCTGCTCGACACCGCGAGGGCTCGGGGGTTGGGCGCCATCGCGGTGACCGACCACAACGAGATCTCGGGCGCGCTCGAGGCGCGCGAGCGGACGAGCGACGCTCTCAAGGTGATCGTGGCCGAGGAGGTGAAGACCGCTCGGCAGGGTGAGGTGATCGGGCTCTTCATCGAGGAGAAGATCGCGCGCGGCATGAGCCTGGAAGAGACCATCGCGGAGATCCACCGCCAGGGCGGGCTGGCCTACGTGCCCCATCCCTTCGACCGCATGCACACCGTGCCCGACTACGAGCATCTGCTCGGGGTGGTCGAGGAGATCGACGCCATCGAGGTGTTCAACCCCCGTGTGGCCTTCTCCGCGTTCAACGACGAGGCGGCCCGCTTCGCGGCCAAGTACCGCATCGCCGCGGGAGCGGGGTCGGACTCCCACGTGGCCCAGGGCCTCGGGTCGGTGCGGATCGTGATGCGCGACTTCGACGGTCCGGAGGAGTTCCTCGCCTCCTTGCGCGACGCCGACATCGTTCGCCGGCGCCAGTCCCTGCTCTACGTGCAGGCGCTGAAGTTCCTGCAGACCAAGGCGTGGCCGAGTGGCGCCGGCCGAGCCGGGGTCGCCCACCGGGAGGGCAACTCTTGATGCACCCGAAAGGACAGCGGCAGCGGCCGTCCAAACCCCCAGGCCAGATGCCCGCCACCGACGACGAGATCCGCGAGAAGTACCTGGAACGCGCCATCCGCGAGCTGAACCGCGTCAACCACGAGCTCCAGGAGTGCCCGTACTGCCCCCGCGGCAACCTGATGCCGGTGCTCGGCTCGGGGCATCCGCAGGCCGATGTGTTCCTGCTCAAGCACGCCCCCCGCCCCTCGGAGATCGAGGAGGGCGTGGCCTTCTACGGGCGCGCCGGCAGCGCGCTCATGAAGTCCTTCAAGCGGCTCGGCATCGATCCCCTCGCGGTGTACGGGACCCTCTCGGTGAAGTGCCCGGTGCCCGACACCGACCTCTCCGCGCCGGAGTGCCGGGCCCGCGTGCTCGAGGAGCTGGCCATCGTGAGCCCGGCCATCGTCGTGGCCATGGGCCCGGAGGCCCTCGCGGAGCTGAACGCGCTCGAGGTGCCGCTCGGTCGCGAGGTCGAGCGCCTGCCCGGTGAGGTTCAACGGCTCACCCCCTCGTGCGCCGCCCTCTACGTGCCCGACCTCGACGCCTCGCTCGACGAGGAGTCGGCCAAGCGCGACTTCTGGCACGCCTTCCGGGCGCTCGGCGACTGGTACGCGGAGATGCCTCC
>JBPCRE010000059.1:0-4976 GCA_050997195.1 Thermoleophilaceae bacterium | reverse complement strand
ACCGGCTGCGCGCCGCCCTCGTGGCCCTTACGTGGGCGGTGAGCCCCGCCGTCGTGCAGGTGTTCGCCGAGGCCCGTCAGTACGAGCTGCTCGGCCTGCTGACCATCCTCTTCACCTGGCAGGCGCTTCGCTTCGCCGAACGGCCCGAGCGGGCACGGGCGCGAGACGCCGTCGGGCTGGCGCTGTTGGCGGGCCTCGGGATGCTCACGCACTACCACTTCGCGCTGGTGATCCTCGGGGTGAGCGGGCTGCTCGTCGTGCGCCGTACGGCCATGCGGCGGCTGCTGGCAGGAGCGGGCGCGCTGTCGGGCGGGGCCGTGCTCTTCCTGGTGGCCCATCCCGGGTTCTGGCAGGCCTTCTCCACCCAGCGCTCGCAGGCCGGTGGCTTCGTGCCCGGGCAGTTCCCGGAGCGGCTGGCGCAATCGGCGCAGACGCTCTCGGAGCTGCTGCTCCCACCCGGGCTCGCGGCCACGCCCCTGCGGTGGGTTCTCGCACCGCTTGTCATCGGGACTGCGGTCTGGCTGCTCGCTCGCGTGCGAGGAGAGAGCGGCCTCCGAGGCGAGGGGGCGCACCGCGGATCGGCGGGCGCGAGCCTCGAGCGGGCCTCGTCCGCCGGCCCCCGCGCCATGGTGGGCCTCTTCCTGTGGATGGCCGCCGCCACGGTGGGACTCTTCCTCGCCTTCGTCTCGCACGGCCTGGCCATGACTCCCAAGTACCTCGCGGCGGTTTGGCCCTTCGCGGCCTTCGTCCCCGTCCTCGCACTAGCCCACCTGCCGACCCGCCTGCGCGCCCCGATCGCGGCCGCCGGCCTCGCCGCGCTTCTCACCTGCGGCGGGTTCTCGGCGGCGGCGCTGCACGCCGACGACCCGCCACTCGACCCGACCGGGCTCATCCCCCGCGCCGACCGCGTGGTGGTGGACAACGTGGCGCGCGGGATCTTCCCCCGGGTGGTGGGACCCATGCGTCCCGAGACCCGGGTCTACGCCGCCACCCAGCGCCACCTCGCGGCCCACGGCGACGAGTGGGTCGAGGAGCTGGCCGGCGGGGGCGTGCTCGTCTCCGAGCTGCCGGTGAGCGACCCGCGCTACGGCAACACGTCGGCGCAGGGGCGGCGCCTGCTCTCCCTCGTGCGCCGGCGCGCCGCGGTGGGCGCGGGGGGGCCCGCGGTGGCCGGGCTCGGGCGAGCGTTTCCCGTCTCGCCCCGCGAGGACGCCGGCCGGATTCCCTGACCCGGGAGGTCGAAGCACCGACGCGGGTCCGGCCGAGCGCCGCAGGGTCCGAGACCTTGACGTACGTATCTTTACGATGTATCTTTCAGAGGCATCGTTGCGACCGCACCCGCGTCAGGAGAGAACCCATGCCCCGTCCCGAGCAGAGCCTCCACCCCTTCGACTCCGTTCACCGCCCCGACCTGCGCGCCTCCGACGCCGAGCGCGAGCAGGTGGTCGAGACCCTGCGCTCACACGGCGCCGAGGGGCGCCTCGGCCCCGAGGAGCTCGCCGAGCGCCTCGACGAGGCCTACGCCTCAAGCACCCTCGGCCAGCTCCAGCGCGCGCTCCGAGAGCTTCCCGAGCGTCCGCCGTCTGTCCGCCCGGAGCGCTCCCGGCTACGGCCTGCTGCCCTCAGGGTTCTGCCGCTCCTGGTGCTCACCGTGACCATCGCCTCCTTCGGGGTGGCCGGGCTCGGCTTCCTCTGGCCGCTGCTCTTCGCCGCCCCCTGGGCGCTCGGGGTGGCCAGGGGCGGCTCGCCGCGCGCCGGCTTCGGGCCCTGCGGCCACAAGCATCGCCGGCGCGAGCGGGCCGCCGCGGTCTGACGGCGCGGGGCGCAGACCGTCTCCGCTCGAGTCAAGCCCTCGAGGCCCAACGGGCTCGAGGTCGCGGCGTAGCCGTCGCGCCTCAACACTTCCTTACGAGCGGCGTCCGCTCCCGTCGAGCCTCTCGGGCGTACGCCATAGTCGAGTGATGAGCGCTCGCCGGCCCCCCCTCCCGGTCCCCGAGGATCCCCCGTCCGGCACCCCGTTCGAGCGGGAGTTCTGGTCGAGCCCGCTGCGTGGCCCGTGGCTCACCACCGTGCTCGGCTCCTCGCTGCTGCCGCTGATCGTCGTCGCCGCGCTCACGGGCTTTCTCTCCCACGCGGCCTACGACCCGAACCCGAGCGGCTCCGGTCAGTTCAACCTCTACCTGTTCTCCTGGCCGGCGGGGCCCACCTACCTCTACGTGGTCACCCAGGGCCTCCACGTGATCGCCGGGCTCGCCGCCATCCCCATCCTCTTCGCGAAGCTGTGGTCGGTCATCCCCAAGCTCTTCGAGTGGCCTCCCGTGCGGTCGCTGGCCCACGGCGTCGAGCGACTCGCGCTCGCCCTGCTCGTGGGCGGCGCGCTGTTCGTGCTCTTCACGGGGGTGCTGAATATCCAGATCGCCTTCCTCTGGTCCTTCTCCTTCCTCGACGCCCACTACTACGCGTCGTTCGTGTTCCTCGCGGGGCTCGGGCTGCACCTGGTGGTCAAGGCCCCGATCATCTTTCGCGCCTACCGCGAGAACGGCGTCCTGAGGCCGCTGAAGGACGACGTGGCGCACACGGTGCCCGAGCCGCTGCTCTCCCGGGACGCGATGGCCGCGGCGGCGCCCACCTCGGAGGAGCACACGACCGTGGCCCCCGCCCCCGGCCCGGCCACCGTCTCGCGCCGCGGCCTCCTCGGCCTGGTGGGCGCCGGCTCGCTCGGTCTGGCGATCATGGCCGCCGGCCCGGTCATCGGCGGTCCCCTGCGCTCGCTCGGCCTCCTCTCCCCCCGTGGGCGGGGCGTGGGCACCGGCCCGAACGACTTCCAGGTGAACAAGACCCTGGCCGCCGCGGGGCTCACCGAGAAGGACCTCGGCCCGGACTGGCGCCTCACCCTCACCGCCGGCGATCGCGAGGTGGAGCTCTCCCGCGATCAGCTCCTCGCCATGCCGCAGCGCACCGAGACCCTGCCCATCGCCTGCGTCGAGGGCTGGTCGACCACCGAGGACTGGACGGGCGTGTCCATCCGCGACCTCGCGCGCATGGCCCTCGGAACCGACGCCCCGGCCGAGGTGTTCGTCGAGTCCTTCCAGAAGACCGGCGGGTTCACCTCGACCACCCTCAGCGAGAACAAGGTCATGAACCCGAGGGCGCTGCTGGCGCTCAAGGTCAACGGCGTCGACCTATCGCCCGACCACGGCTTTCCGGCCCGGATCATCGTGCCGGCTCTCCCGGGGGTGCGGAACATCAAGTGGGTGGACCGCATGACGGTCATGCCGGCCGCCGTCTGATGCGCCGCTTCCGCCACGAGTACGGGGCCGGGCCGCTGCACCTGCTCACCGTGATCGCCGCCTTCGCCATCGCGGGCTTCGCGGTGCTCATGCTCTTCGAGGTCCAGGAGGGCTCCCAGATGCTCAACTTCGCCATCTGGTTCGTGGGGGCGATCCTGCTTCACGACATGGTCCTCTTCCCCCTGTACTCGGGGATCGACCGGCTCGTGGTGCGCGGCGCCGGCGTGCACCGCGCGGACGCCGCAGCCCCCTCCGCGGTGTCGGCCGTCAACTACGTCCGCGCTCCCTTCCTGCTCTCGGGGCTCTTCTTCGTGGTCTGGTTCCCGCTCATCCTCGGCGTCGCCGAGCAGGAGTACGCCGTGACCACGGGCCAGAGCACCGAGGGCTACCTCGAGCGCTGGCTGCTGCTCACGGGCGTGCTCTTCCTCCTCTCGGGGGTCGCCTTCGCCGTCCGGCTCGCGAGGGCGCGGGCCGGCGGAGCGAAAGCTGAGACGGATCGATAGGCTCACACCATCGCCGTGAGCACTGACACCCGCGCCGTCGACGAGCTGTGCGTGAACACCATCCGCACGCTCTCGATGGACGCCGTGGAGCGGGCGAGCTCCGGTCACCCGGGCACGCCCATGGCGCTCGCCCCACTCGCCCACGTGCTCTTCACGCGGGTCATGCACCACAACCCGGCGAACCAGGAGTGGCACGACCGCGACCGCTTCGTGCTCTCCGTCGGCCATGCGTCGATGCTCCTCTACTCGGCGCTCTACCTGAGCGGGTACGGCCTCACCATCGAGGAGATCAAGAACTTCCGTCAGCTCGAGAGCCCCACCGCCGGGCACCCCGAGCGCAAGTACGCCGCAGGGATCGAGACCACCACCGGGCCGCTCGGCCAGGGCATCTCCACCGCCGTGGGCATCGCCCTCGCCGAGCGCATGCTGGCCGCGCGCTTCAACCGCGAGGGCCACGAGCTCGTGGATCACCACACCTTCGTGGTCGCCAGCGACGGAGACATGCAGGAGGGCATCTCCTCGGAGGCCTGCTCGCTCGCCGGCCACCTCGGGCTCGGCCGCTTGGTGGTCTTCTACGACGACAACCACATCTCCATCGAGGGAGACACCGAGCTCTCGTTCTCCGAGGACGTGGGCAAGCGCTTCGAGGCCTACGGGTGGCACGTCGAGAACCTCGGCGAGGAGACCGATCTCGACGCCCTCGAGGCCGCGGCCCTTCGGGCCAAGGCGGTCGAGGACCGGCCCTCCCTGGTCATCCTGCGCACCCACATCGCCACCGGGGCGCCGAACATGCAGGGCACCAAGGAGGCCCACGGCTCGCCCCTCGGCGAGGAGGAGATCCGGCTGACCAAGGAGGCCTACGACTGGCCCACGGACGAGCCGTTCCACGTCCCGGAGGAGGTGCTCGAGCGCTACGCCGCCGTGGGCGAGCGCGGCGCCGAGGCCGAGCGCGAGTGGAAGGAGCGCGCGGAGGCCTACCGCTCCGAGCACCCCGATCTATGGGAGTGGTTCGATCAGACGGCGCAGCCGCGCATGCCCGAGGGCCTCCGCGAGGGCCTCCCCCGCTTCGACCACCTCGACGAGAAGGGCGAGGAGCCCCAGTCGATCGCCACCCGCAAGGCCTCCGAGCAGGTGATCCAGTGGGCCGCGGCCACGGTGCCCTCCCTGGTGGGTGGATCGGCGG
>JBPCRE010000273.1:0-4053 GCA_050997195.1 Thermoleophilaceae bacterium | reverse complement strand
GAGCGGTTGAGCTCGATGACCTTGCACTCGATCTTGGTGCCGAGGAAGTCCTCGAGGTTCTGGACGCGCCGGATGTCGACCAAGGAGGCCGGGAGGAAGCCGCGCACGCCGAGGTCGATGATGAGCCCGCCCTTGACGACCTCGATAACCGAGCCCTCGACCGGCTCGCCGGACTCCGCGGCGGCCTCGATGCGGCGCCAGGCCTTCTCGAAGCGCGCGCGCTTCTTGGACAGGATGAGGCGCCCGTCCGGGTCCTCCTTGGTGAGGACGAGAGCGTCGACCTCCTCGCCCATCTCCACCTCGTCGTGGGGATCCACCGACTTGCGGATGGACAGCTCGTTGACGAGGATGACGCCCTCGGACTTGTAGCCCACGTCGATGAGGACCTCGTCCTTGTCGATGCGCACGACGTTGCCGGTGACCACGTCGCCCTCGGAGAAGGGCACGATCGTCGCGTCGTAGTTGGGGACGATCTGACCGTCGATCTCGAGCAGGAGCCCGTTGGATCCGGGGACGGTCTGCGGCTCGACCTCGGCGAAGGCGGGCTCCAGGGTCTGTGTATCGACGGCCACGACCACGGAAGATTAGCGAGCGCGACCGGCAACGACCGGGGTTGCGGCGGCCGAACCCCGTCTCCGGCCCGCATCCGCGCGCCGGAGACGCCCCGGGGGGCCGGTACGCTGGCACACATGCCCGTGCGACGCACGACCCGCGGCGCGGAGCGCACGCCTCTCTCGGAGCGCGTGGACGTGCTCGTGTGCGGGGCGAGCTTCGCCGGACTGGCCGTGGCCCGCGAACTGGCCGGCTCGGACGCTCGCGTGCTCGTGCTCGACCGGTACGAGATCGGCGAGCGCCAGACCTCGGCCTGCGCCGCACCCACCGCGTGGCTCGAGGCCCTCGGGCTCACGGAGTCCGTGCGCCAGACCTTCGAGGACCTCGTCATCCACACCCCCCACGGCACCTCCCGCCACCACCTTCCGTGGACCTTCTCGACGTTCGACTACCGGACGCTCTGCGCCCTTCTCGCCGAGCAGGCCGACGCCCGCTTCGAGACGGCCAAGGTGAACGGCCGCACCGGGCATACGGTGCACACCGATAGGGGGGACGTCGAGGCCCCGCTCATCGTCGACGGCCTCGGATGGAGGCGCATCCTGAGCACGGAGAGCGGCTTTCAGCCTCCGGATGCCCCGCTCTCACGAGGCCTTGAGGTGCACCCGGGCGGAAGGAGCGAGGAGCTCGAGATCTGGATCGACCGCCGCTACGTGCCGGCGGGCTACGGCTGGAGCTTTCCCGCCGAGGACGAGGTGCGCATCGGGGTGGGCTCCTTCGACCCGCGCTTCCACGTCAAGGACACGACCGTGGCCCTGGCCGAGGACCTCGGCAGCGAGGCGGTGGGCTACCAGGGCAACTGGATCCCCCACGAGCTCCGCCCCGCGGTCGAGGACGGCGTGTTCTTCGTCGGCGACTCGGCCGGTCACTGCCTGCCTCTCACCGCGGAGGGCATCCGCACCGCTCTCTACTTCGGCATCGCCTGCGGGCGCGAGCTGCGCGCTGTGCTCGAGGGCCGCCGCTCTCGCGAGGAGGCGCTCCGCCGCTACGGAGCGTTCTCGGCCGAGCACGCCTGGAAGTTCGACTGGATGCTCCGCACCCAGCGCCTCGTGCCCCGCGTGCCGCCCCGGCTGCTGGCCCCCGCCGTCCGGGTCATGGGCTCCCAGCGCTTCGTGGACTGGTCGTTCAGGCACTACCTGAACATCGCGCCGCCCTCGTTCGTGGACCAGGGCGAATCCGGTCGGTCGGGCGCAGAGCCGCTAACGGCCCGGGAGCGCGCCGCCGCCTGACGGCTCCTAGAAGCCGCGCCGCTCGCGGTCGGGACGCTGCACCCGCACGGCTCCGGTCCGGTACCGGTACACGGCTCCCGCGAGCCAGACGAGCGCGAGGAGGAGGGTCACGAAAAACACCGGAAGGCTGTCGATAGGGGCGATGCCGCCAATCGAGTAGACGAAGACGTAGAGCACGACCAGAGCCCCGCAGACGGCGAAGAACGCGGCGGTGGCCGCGCGCCACATCGACTGACCCGGGTAGGTGGCCGAGACCTCCCAGGGCTTGTCCGGCTTGGGGACCGTGGGCTGGCGCCAGACCGGCATCGAAGAGACATTACGCCGCGGAGTGGACGCCCGCAACCCGGAACAAGGTCTCAGTCGCGCACGATCAGAAAGGTCCCCGCGGCCAGCAGCACCAATCCGGCGATCCGCCCGGCCGACAGCGGCTTCGCCGCGAGGCCGAGGAGGCCGAACCGGTCGGCGGCCACCGACATGGCGAGCTGCCCGGCGATGGTGGCGGCCGTGACCCCTCCCGCGCCGAGCGCCGACACGGTGGTGAGCGCGGTGGTCACGTACACCGCGCCGAGCACGCCGCCGATGAGGTAGACGGGACTCAGGGATCGCACCTCCCCCACGGAACCGAACCCGCCGATCAGCGCCGTGATCGCGATCAGCGCGAGCGTGCCCAACGCGAAGGAGATCACGCCGGCGGGCAGCGAGCCCACCGTGCGCCCGAGCATGCCGTTGATGGGCGCCTGCAGGGCGATCATGCCCCCGGCCACCACGGTGAGGCCGATGGCGAGGCCCTTATCCACGGCGGGTCCGCGGCGAGAGCCGGCTCACTTGGCCTCCAGCCAGTTGGGGCCCACCCCGACGTCCACCGCGAGCGGGGGGTCGAGAGCGAAGGCGCCCACCATCTCCTCGCGCACGATGCTCGAGGCGGCCTCGATCTCCGCCTCTGGTGCCTCGAAGAGGAGCTCGTCGTGGATCTGGAGCACGAGGCGGGTGGCGAGGCCGCGCTCGGCCAGCGCGTGGTAGCAGCGCACCATGGCCACCTTGATGATGTCGGCGGCCGTGCCCTGGATCACCGTGTTCACGGCAAGGCGCTCCCCGAGCATGCGGGTCTGGTACTGCCGGGCGCGGATCTCGGGGATGCGCCGCTTGCGGCCCGAGAGGGTGGTCACGAAGGCGTCGACCTTGGCCTGCTCGATGGTCTCGGCCATGAAGTCGCGCACGGCCGGGAAGCCGTCGAGGTAGCGCTCGATGAACTCGGCGGCCTCCTCCTGCGGGATCTGCAGGCGATCGGCGAGGCCGAACGCCGAGAGCCCGTAGACGATGCCGTAGTTGACCATCTTGGCCTTGGAGCGCAGGCCGGGGTCCACGTGGTCGAGTGGCACGTTGAAGATCTCGGCCGAGGTGGCGGCGTGCACGTCCTCGCCGCGGGCGAAGATCTGGCGCAGGGTCTCCTCGCCGGCGATGTGGGCGAGGATGCGGAGCTCGACCTGCGAGTAGTCGGCCGAGATGAGCAGGTGGCCCGGCTCGGCCACGAAGCACGAGCGGATCTCGCGGCCCACGTCGGTTCGGATGGGGATGTTCTGGAGGTTGGGGTTGGTACTCGAGAGCCGGCCCGTGGCCGCCGTGGTCTGGTTGAAGGTGGTGTGCAGGCGCCGGGTGACCGGGGAGATGAGCTCGGGCAGGGCGTCGAGGTAGGTGTTCTTGAGCTTGGTGAGCTCGCGCCAGCGCTCGATGCGCTCGATGATCGGATGCTCGTCGCGGATGGCCGCGAGCACGCGGGCATCGGTGGAGAAGCCCGTCTTGCCGCGCCGCTTGCGGGAGAGCCCGAGCCTCTCGAAGAGGATCTCGGCGAGCTGCTGCGGGGACCCGATGGTGAACTCCCCCCCGGCCATCTCGTGGATCTCGGCCTGGAGGGCGTCGATGCGCTCGGAGAAGCGCGCCTCGATCTCCCCGAGACGATCGGTGTCGACCTTCATGCCCGTGCGCTCCATGGCCAGCAGCACCTCGACGAGCGGCAGCTCGATCTCCTCGAAGAGGCGCATGAGGCCCTGCTCATCGAGGATCTCGCGCTGACACTCGGCCAGGGCGCGTGTGGCCACCGCGCGCTCGGCGAGGCCGTCGGCGCCTGTCACGCGCGCGACGATGCCGGCGTCCTCGGTCAGCTCGGGCAGCGGGTAGATCCGACGCGCGGGGTCGATCAGGTAGGCGGCCACCATGG
>JBPCRE010000024.1:0-17815 GCA_050997195.1 Thermoleophilaceae bacterium | reverse complement strand
TGCTGATCCAGGAGCTGATCCGCAACATCGCCGAGGAGCACGAGGGCCTCTCCGCCTTCTGCGGCGTCGGCGAGCGCACGCGCGAGGGCAACGACCTCTACGTCGAGATGGCGGAGTCGGGGGTCCTCGACAAGACGATGATGGTCTTCGGGCAGATGAATGAGCCACCGGGCGCCCGCCTGCGCGTGGCCCTGACCGGCCTGACGATGGCCGAGTACTTCCGCGAGGTCGGCGGCCAGGACGTGCTGCTGTTCATCGACAACATCTTCCGCTTCGTGCAGGCGGGCTCGGAGGTCTCGGCGCTGCTCGGGCGGATGCCATCGGCGGTCGGCTACCAGCCGACCCTGGAGACCGAGATGGGCGAGTTGCAGGAGCGAATCACGTCGACCTCGCAGGGGTCGGTGACCTCGATCCAGGCGGTCTACGTGCCCGCCGACGATCTCACCGACCCGGCGCCGGCCTCGGTGTTCGCGCACCTGAACGCAACCACGACGCTCTCGCGCTCGATCTCCGAGCAGGGGATCTATCCGGCGGTCGATCCGCTCGACTCGACCTCGACGATCCTCAAGCCCGACATCCTCGGCGAGGAGCACTACAAGACCGCCACCGATGTCCAGGAGGTGCTGCAGCGCTACAAGGAGCTGCAGGACATCATCGCCATCCTCGGCATCGACGAGCTCTCCGACGAGGACAAGCAGACCGTGCAGCGAGCACGGCGCGTGCAGCGCTTCCTCTCGCAGCCGTTCTTCGTGGCCGAGGACTTCACGGGCACGCCCGGTCAGTACGTGTCCATCGACGAGACCGTGCGCGGCTTCAAGGAGATCATCGAGGGCAAGCACGACGAGGTGCCCGAGCGGGCCTTCCTGCTGAAGGGCACGATCGACCAGGTGGCCGAGGAGGGCAAGAAGGAGTCCGACGAGGACGAGTCCGGCTCGGAAGAGGGCGATTCCGACTCCGGAGAGGGCGACTCCTCGGAGTCGAACGGCGACTCCTCCGAGTCGAGCTCAGAGGAGAAGAGCTAGGTGGCCGGAACGAAGTTCCCGGTCGAGGTCCTCACTCCGGAGGGAGAGGTGTTCAACGACGAGGTGGAGATGCTCTCCACCCGGACGCCGACCGGCTCGCTCGGGGTTCTCGCCAACCACTCGCCGCTGCTCGCGCTGGTCGACCCCTGCGAGCTCCGGCTCTTCACCGACCGCAGCAGCGAGCCGGTGCGCTTCGCGCAGGGCGAGGGCTACCTCCAGGTGATCGGCAACCACGCGCTCGTGCTCGTCGAGGAGGCCATCGACCCGGGCGAGCTCGACGCCTCGGACCTCGAGTCGAAGGCCAAGGAGGCGCGCGAGCGCGAGGAGCAGGCCGAGGACGGCTCGGAGGAGGAGAAGCGCGCGGAGCGCGACGCTCGGCGCTACGAGGCCTTCCAGGAGGTCGCGGGAGGCTCCTCCTAGCGGCTTGCGTTCGGCGGGCCCTTGCTCGCGCCCCCCCGCCGCCGGATGGCCTGCAGCTCCTCGATGTCGCCTAGGTCCTTGGGTCGGCCGCTCGCCCGCTTCATGGACAGCAGATCCTCGATCGAGGCCACATGGACGAGGAAGCCGCCGAGGTCAAGCCGCTCGGCGCGCCGGCGCAGGGTCGAATAGGACGGCGCACCCGGAGGCCGCGCGAGAAGATCGAGAGGCCCAGCCGAGGTGTCGAGGGTGAGCAGCTCGGTCCGGCGCAGCGTCCTCACGTCCGGCCTGAAGGGGACCTCCTCCTTCACTCCGCGCAGCCGCGCGTCGAGCGCGACCAGCGTCTCACCGAGGGCCTCGAGATTCGCCTGGGCCGTCGCGTACGTCAGGTCGAGGTCCTGGGTGAGGCGCGGCGAGCCGTGGGCCACCGCCGCTAAACCCCCCACGAGCACGAAGTCGACGCCGCGCGCCGTGAGCCGCCGCAGCAGCTCTCGCGGATCGAAGTCAGGCCACGCCGCCACGCGCTCCACCGAACAGACGCCGGACGTTCTCGTAGGCGGTCATGAAGGCGGTCACGCGTTGAGCGGGGGACAGTCGGAGCTGACGGTCGATGAGCGTCTCGTCGACCGTGGGGGCCGCCGGCGCCGCCGCCAGCTCGAGTCGGCGGCCGGCGGCTTCGAGCGCCCGCTCGAGGGTCGCGACCGTCGGATTTGCGCCCGGCGCCTCGAGCCGCGCGACGGCAGACTGGGTGGTCCCCAGCCGGATGGCCAGTTCGGCCTGGGTGACGTGGGCGGCCAGGCGGGCTTCCCGAACGAGGGTCGCAGCGCTACTCACACCCTTTGTATAGCGCATGTTGCATATCGCGTTCAAGCGATAGCCCTGGGTCCGTCAAGTGGGGGGCCGCCTCCCGCTAATACGGAGGGCACTGACGGCTTCCAGTGCCCGCGCCGATCAATCAACGTCTCATTCGACAAAGCGCGGCCCAGCTAGACGATCCCATGCCGGAGCAGCACGATCACGACGCGGGGGCCACGGCTGCCGGGGCGGGCTACGGCTCGAAGAGCACCCCGGGGTTCAATAGCCCGTCGGGATCAAGGGCCGTCTTCACCGCCCGCATGACGGCGATCTCCTCCGGGCTCCGCGTGAGCTCGAGCCAGCGGCGCTTCGCCACCCCCACACCGTGCTCGGCGCTGATCGAGCCGTCGCACTCGGATACGAGGTGCAGCACGGCCTCGTCCACCACCTCGTCCTCGGCGTCGGGCCCGAGCACGTTCACGTGCAGATTGCCGTCACCCAGATGACCGAAGAGGATGGTCTGTGCCTCGGGCGCGACCTCCTCCACTCGCGCGCGGACCCGGCGCTCGAACTCGGCGAGGCTCGCCAGGGGGAGGCTCACGTCGAGCTTGTGCGGCACACCGGCCGCGTTGATGGCCTCGGTGTGGCCCTCGCGGAGCGCCCACAGCGCCCCGCGCTGGCGGGGGTCCTGGGCCACGGCCACGTCACGCGTGCCCCCGGCCTCGTCGACGGCCGCGGCGAGCTCGTCGAGCGGATCCTCGCGCGCGGCGCACTCCACCAGCACGTAGGCGGGGTGATCCTCGGCGAACGGCGAGGAGGCCCGGGTGTGGCTCAGGACGAGCTCGAGTCCGTCGGCGTAGAAGACCTCGAGGGCCTCGAGCGAGTCCAGCCGCTCGCGCAGCGCGATGTAGAGATCGAGGGCCTCCTGGGTGCCGTCGACCGCGATCAGCGCGGTGGCTCGTGACGGCAGCCGGGGGACGAGCCGCAGCAGCACCCGAGTGATCACCGCGAGCGTGCCCTCGCTGCCCACGATCAGCCCCGGAAGGTCATACCCGGCGTTGTCCTTCACGAGGCCGGTGAGGCGCCGGAGGATCGAGCCGTCGGCGAGCACCGCCTCGAGGCCCATCACCTGAGCCCGCATCGTGCCGTAGCGGAGCACGTGCACACCGCCCGCGTTGGTGGCCACCATCCCGCCGACGGTGGCCGCGCTGCGAGCCGCGTAGTCCACGGCGAAGTCGAAGCCGGCCTCGCGTGCGTGGGCCTGCAGCGCCTCGAGGGTCACGCCGGCGCCCGCGAGCACCTGCCCGGCCAGCGGGTCCACGGGCTCGAGGCCGGTGAGGCGAGAGAGGCTCAGGACGACCTCCCCGCCGTGCGGCACGCCTCCGCCCACGAGCCCCGTGTTCCCGGCCTGGGGCACCACGACCGCGCCGGCCGCGCGGCAGGCACGGAGCGCGCCGGCCACCTCGCCGGTGTCGGCGGGGCGCGCCACGAGCGCGGCGCAGCCGGAGAAGCGCCCGGTCCAGTCCGTTTCGTAGCGGGCTCGGAGCTCGGGATCGGACATGACGTGGGCGGGTCCGACCACGGCGGCGAGGTCGCTCGCGAGCGAGTCGAGGCTCGTCTGGTCGAGGGGCTCCACAGTGACGAGCCATGGTGGCGGATCCATCAAGATGGCTCCGACCGGCCACGCCCGAACTCGACGCTTGGGAGACTTTCATGACGCAGGGCAAGGAGACGATCTACACTCTCGAGGCCACGCCCATGAAGTTCGGCGCCGGCGCCTCGGCCGAGGCCGGCTGGGAGCTCGCGCGCATGGGCGCGACCCGGGTCATGGTGGTCACCGACCCCGGCGTGCGCGAGGCGGGCATCGCCGACCGGGTGCGGGAGTCCATCGAGAATGAGGGCATCGAGGTCGTGGTCTTCGACCGGGCTCGCGTCGAGCCCACCGCCGAGTCCTTCCAGGAGGCCGCGGACTTCGCGGTCGACGGGGGGTTCGACGGCTTCGTCGGCGTGGGCGGCGGCTCGAGCATGGACACCGCGAAGGTGGCCGACCTTGTGGCCACCCATCCCGCCGAGATCCTCGACTACGTGAACCCGCCGGTCGGGGGAGGCAAGAAGCCTCCCGGGCCGCTCAAGCCCCTGCTCATGGTGCCCACCACGCCGGGTACGGGCTCGGAGGCCACGACCGTGGCCATCCTCGACATCCCCGAGCAGCAGGTGAAGACCGGCATCTCACACCGCTACCTGCGCCCGCACCAGGCCGTGGTGGATCCCGAGCTCACCCGCTCGGTCTCCTCCCAGGTGATCGCGTCCACCGGCCTCGACGTGGTGTGCCACGCCGCGGAGTCGTTCATCTCGCGCCCCTACGACTCGCGCGACGCACCCGACTCGCCCGACGATCGCCCTCCCTATCAGGGCGCCAACCCGATCTCCGACATGTGGTCGGCGCGGGCGCTGGAGCTCGGGGGGAAGTACCTCCGCCGGGCGGTGGCCGACGCCGACGACGTGGAGGCGAGGGGGGCCATGATGCTCGGCGCCTCCCTGGCAGGGATCGGCTTCGGCTCGGCCGGGGTGCACATCCCGCACTCGTGCGCGTATCCGATCGCTTCCCTGAAGCACGAGTACATGCCGCCGGGCTATCCGCAGGACCATCCCTTCGTGCCCCACGGGTTCTCGGTGATCGTGACCTCGCCCGCCGCGTTTCGCTTCACGTTCGAGGCCGACCCCGAGAAGCACCGCCGCGCCGCCGAGCTGCTGCTCGGAGAGCCAGTGCCCGAGGCCGACGCCCACACCCTCCCCGACGCCCTCATCGCCCTGATGCGCGACGTGGGCGCCCCGACCGGGGTGGCCGAGCTCGGCTACGAGGAGGACGACGTGGAGCAGCTCGTGGAGGGCGCCCTCAAGCAGCAGCGCCTGCTGGTGATCGCGCCACGTGAGGCGGGGCCGAAGGAGCTCGCCGGCATCATCCGGGCGTCGATGGAGAACTGGTAGCCACCGGCTGAGGCGCGGGGGTGGAGGGGGCGCTACCGTGCCTTAATGAGCAAGCTCGACGAGGGGGACCGTTTCCCCGACCTGATGCTCGAGGGCCCCGACGGATCGGAACGCCTCAGCGAGCGCTGGGCGAAGGGGCCGCTCGTCGTGGCCTTCGAACGTCACTTCGGCTGACCTCACTGCCGCCGCCACCTCGCCCAGTTGGGTGAGGACCTCGAGGGCATCCGCGCCGCCGGAGGCGATGTCGTCGCCGCCTTTCAGTACACGGGCGCCCAGACGCGCGACTTCTGCGCGGACCAGGGCGTCTTCTTCGACTGCCTGGGCGATCCCGAGCTCGAGGGCTACGACGCGGTGGGGCTCGGCAAGGGATCGATCAAGCAGTACCTCGGCCCGCAGATGCTGAAGGCCACGATCGCCGCCGCGCGGGAGGGGCACCTCGTCGGCAACCCCAAGGGCGGCGACATCTCCCTGAACCCCGGGACCTTCGTTGTGGGTCGCGACGGCGCCGTGCTCTACGCCCACTACAACGACGACTCCGCCGACAACGCCCCAAGCCACGAGGTGCTCGAGGCGCTGCGAAGAACTCCTAGCCCTCGAGCTCTCCGGTGAGATAGCGCTGGAGTGTGGGGGCGAGGGCGGCCGCGAGCGTGTCGTGGTCCGCGGAGGCGAGCGGCTCGATCGCCAGGACGTAACGCGCCATCGCCAGCCCCACGAGCTGGGAGCCGACCAGGGTCGCTCGAAGCTCGGCCTGCGGGTCCTCGAGCGCCCGCGCAAGCTGGCCGAGGATCTCCCGCCCGGCGAACTCCCGCAGCATCGCCGCGGCCTCCCCGTGGCCCACGGCCGAGCGCAGCAGCGCGACCAGCGGCCCGCCCGTCTCCGGCTTGTCCCAGATGGGAAGCAGCGCGCGCACGAGCCGACAGCCCAGGTCCTCGACGCCGTCGGCGAGGACGCCGGCGAGCACATCCGCTGGGTTGACGGGCAGGGCCATGGCGGCGCCGAACAGGGAGCTCTTGGTGCCGAAGAAGTAATGGACGAGGGCGGCGTCGACCCCTGCGTCGGCGGCGACACCGCGCACCGTGGTGCCGTCGTAGCCGTGGCGCGCGAATCGTGCCCGCGCGGCCTCGAGGATCTCCTCCCGGCTGGTGGACGGACCCGCGCGCCGTCCGGGCCCCTCGCGCGGGCGCCCTTCGCGGTCGGCGTCAACGGACATGGGCTCCAGAGCTATTCATCGAGTGTTGAAATCTAGCTCTCGAACCGGTACGGTCTATTCATCACTTGATGAAATAGCTGAAGGAGGCCTCGATGCCGGCCATTCACGCCCAACACGACGCGGTTCACCACGAGGCCGTCACGTGCTGCATCGCGGGATGCGGGCCCGCTGGAGCGGCACTCGGCCTACTCCTCGCGCGCGCCGGCATCGAGGTCCTCGTCCTCGAGAAGCACGAGGACTTCTTCCGCGACTTCCGCGGCGACACGATCCACCCGGCCACGATGGACATCATCGAGGAGCTCGGGCTGCTCGACGGGTTCTCGGCGATCCCGCAGCGGAGGATGGCGACGCTCGATGCGGTGACCGACTCCGGCACCGCCACGCTCGCCGACTTCCGCGAGCTCGGCCTGCGCCACCCCTACATCGCGTTCGTCCCGCAGTGGGACTTCCTCGACTTCTTGACCGACGAGGCGAAGAGATACCCCGGCTTCACCCTGCGCATGGACGCCGAGGTGCTCGACGTCACGCGGCGCGACGGGAGGGTCACAGGGCTCCGCTACCGCGGCCCGGACGGGACGCACGAGGTCGCGGCGGCTCTGACGGTGGCCACCGACGGGCGGGATTCCGACGTCAGGCGGGTGGTGGGGCTCACCCCGGTGGCCTACGGAGCGCCTATGGACATCCTGTGGTTCCGGCTCTCCCGCGGCTCCTCCGACCGGGAGGGGAGCTTCGGCCGGATAACCCCCGGGCGCTTCGCGGCGATGATCGACCGCGGCGACTACTGGCAGGTGGCGTTCGCCATCCCCAAGGGCACCGAGGCGAAGCTCCGACGGCGAGACATCCAGACGCTGCGCGACTCGGTGGCGGAGCTCCTGCCGTTCCTCGGCGACCGCGTGGAGGAGCTCCGAAGCTGGTCGGACGTCAAGGGGCTCGAGGTCCAGGTCAACCGCCTGAGGCCCTGGCACCTGCCCGGCCTCCTGTTCATCGGCGACGCCGCCCACGCCATGTCGCCCGTCGGCGGGGTCGGCATCAACCTGGCCATCCAGGACGCGGTGGCCGCGGCGAACCTGCTCGCGGAGCCCCTGGCGCGGGGACGGGTGACCGAGCGCGAGCTCGCACGCGTCCAGCGGCGCCGATGGCTTCCCACCGCGGTCACACAGGCCTTTCAGCGCCTCGTGCAGCGCCGCCTCATCCGCCCCTTGCTTCAGGGCCAGGCTCCCGGCGCCGGCTTCGGGCCGGTCCGCCACCTCGCGCGGATCGGATTCGTGCGGCGCCTACCCGCCCGGCTGGTGGGCGTCGGGGTCCTCCCGGAGCACGTGCGGACGCCCGACGCCGGGACGAGGGCTCCGCGGGTCCGCGTACCGCGGTTTCTACCTGACCCGTGACTCGGGTCAAGGGCCCGGGGAGCCCGGGAACATCCCGCCGGCGCGAGTACAGTCCGCGGATGCAGGAGCGTGCCCTCGCCGAGCGGCTGATCACCTACGAGACCTCGACGCACGAGGGCATCCAGAGCGCCGCCGGCTTCGTCAAGGGATGGCTCGAGGCGCGCGACGTGGAGGTGGGCGGCGGGACCCACAACGGGCGGCCCTACCTGACCGCCGCGGTGGGTGCCCGCACCGGGCCCACCGTGGTCTTCCACGGCCACCTCGACGTGGTGCCCGCTCCCCCCGAGCAGTTCTCGCCCCGCTACGAGGACGATCGCCTCTACGGACGCGGCGCCTACGACATGAAGGGCGGCCTCGCCGGGATGATGTGCGCCGTCCGCGACCTCGCAGGCCAGGGGGCCGTGCGCGTGCTCTTTCTCTGCGTGTCCGACGAGGAGCTCGAGACCGACGAGACGCGGGCCTCCGACCGCCTCATCGAGGACGGGCTGACCGCGGACTTCGCGATCACCGGCGAGCCCACGGATCTGCGCATCGGCGTGCAGGCCAAGGGGGTGCTGGCCATGCGCATCGAGGTGCGCGGGCGGGCCGCGCACGGATCGACTCCGTGGCTCGGAGACAACGCGGTGCTGAAGGCCCTCGACGTGTTCCGGCGAATCGAGTCTCTGCCCTTCGCCCGCGAGTCCTCCGATCTCTTCGACCGACCATCGATCAATCTCGGACGCATCTCCGGGGGCGACGCCTTGAACAAGGTGCCCGACCGCTGCGTGATCGACGTGGACGTGCGCTACCTGCCCGGCCAGGAGCCCGAGGGCATCCTGGCCGCCGTCCACGACCTGTCGGACACCTCGGTGTCGGTCATCTTCCATCGCGTTCCGGCCATCGTCGAGCGTACCGACCCGTTCGTGACCTGCCTGGCCGAGGCGGTGGCCGACGGAGCCCCGGCCGAGCGCACCTCCGTGGGCCGCCACGGGGCCTCGGACGCGGTCTCCTTCCTCGAGGCGGGCATCCCGGCGGTCGAGTTCGGCCCTCGAGGGAGCGGCCACCACGGGCCCGAGGAGTGGGTCTCGGTCTCCTCGCTCGAGCGCTACAAGGGAGCGCTCGTGGATTTCGTGCACCTGTTGCCGAAGAGGGTCGGCACCTCGGCCGACCTGCGCGTTGCCTGAGCCCCTGAAGGCCCCGCGGCCTTGGGCGAGGTTCTTCCTCGGGGCTCTTCTCATCGCGCTGGCCTCGGCCACCGCCACGTCGTTCGCCGCCTTTCGCGAGGTGGACAAGATCGTGGCGGCGCTCGGCACCAACGGCCCCCTCGACTTCGGCGTGGGCCTCGCCGAGGCCGACGCCGGGACACCGCAGACGATCATGCTCGTGGGCTCCGACAAGCGGGCACGGACGGCGCGCGACTCGCTCAGCGGGGCCGCCGCGGGCGCCCGCTCGGACACGGTGATCCTCGTGCGGCTGGATCCCGCGCGGAGGACCACCGCGCTCATGTCACTGCCGCGGGACCTGAAGGTGAGGATCCCGGGGCACGGCACGAGCAAGCTCAACGAGGCGTACTCGATCGGCGGACCGAGGCTCACGCTCGAGACCATCAAGGAGCTCACCGGCCTGCGCATCAACCACGTGATCAACGTGGACTTCAAGGGCTTCCGCCAGGCGGTGAACGCCATCGACTGCGTGTACGCCGACATCGACCGCCGCTACTTCAACGACAACTCGGGTCCCGAGAAGTACGCCACCATCGACGTCGAGCAGGGCTATCAGCGGCTCTGCGGCCAGGACGCTCTCGACTACGTGCGCTACCGCCACGAGGACAACGACCTCGTGCGCTCCGCTCGTCAGCAGGACTTCATCCGCCAGGCCAAGGCCCAGGTCGGGGTGCCCCGGCTCGTGGGCGACCGCGACGAGCTGGTACGGATCTTCGGCCGCAACACGACCTCCGACCTTCGCGACCGGGCCTCGGTGCTCAGCGTGCTGAAGCTGCTAGTAGGGGCCGCGGGCCAGGCCATCACCGAGGTCCACTTCGAGGGCCGGATCGGCGAGAGCTTCGTGACCGCCAGCTCGGCGAGCGTCAAGAAGCTCACCCGCCAGTTCCTCGGGGCCGAGGATACGCGCGGCCCGAGAGGCGACCCCGGCCGCCCGCGGGCGCGGAGGCGCCCGCGCCCCGAACCCCGGGCCGACCTCGAGGACGCCTCGGCCGAGGGTCGCGCCCAGGCCCTTCAGGCGGTGCGCGGAGGTGCGCGGATCCCCGTCTACTTCCCGGGCCAGCGGATCGCCGGCTCGACCTTCGACGACGCTCCTCGCGTCTACGCCCTCCGCGGACCCGACGGCCGGGTGCACAACGCCTACCGTATGGTGCTCCGCCGCGATCTGGTGGGCGAGTACTACGGCGTGCAGGGCACCGCGTGGCCCGATCCGCCGATCCTTCGCACGCCGTCGGAGACGCGGGAGATCGGCGGACGGCGGTTCGAGCTGCACTACGACGGCGATCGCCTTCGGCTCGTGGCCTGGCGCGCTCGCGGCGGTGCGTACTGGATCTCCAACACGCTCCTGCAGTCGCTCTCGGAGAAGGAGATGATCGCCATCGCCCGCTCGACCCGTGCCTTATAAGACGACCGTATAGGGTGCCTCGCCCCGTGAGCGCCTCCCCGTCGTATAAGGGCCGCGTGCGTCGTGGCTGAGCGCGAGCCGATCGGGGTCATAGGGGCAGGTTGGGTCGGTCTAGTGACCGCCGCGTGCTTCGCCGAGCTCGGCCACGACGTGGTCTGCCGCGACATCGTGCCCGAGAAGGTGGAGTCGCTCTCCCGCGGAGAGGTGCCGATCTTCGAGGCGGGTCTCGCCGAGCTCGTGCAACGGGGCGCCTCTCGCCTGGCCTTCACCACGGACATGGGCACCGTGCTCGAGGGCGCGCGGCTTCTGTTCTGCTGCGTGGACACGCCCCCCACGTACTCGGGCGACGCGGACCTCTCGCGGGTGGACCGCGTGCTCCAGGAGATCGGCTCCTCGCCCGAGCACGCCCTCGTGATGAAGAGCACGGTGCCGGTGGGCACCGGGCGCTCGATCGCACGCCGGGCCGGCGAGCTCGGCTACGTGTCGAACCCCGAGTTCCTCAAAGAGGGCACCGCGGTCGAGGACTTCATGCATCCGGAACGGGTGGCGGTGGGCAACGAGCTGAGCTCCGAGGCCTTTGGGGATCGGGTGGCGGCCCTCTACGAGCCGCTCGCCGCGCCGATCGTGCGCACCGACGTGGCGAGCGCCGAGATGATCAAGCTCGCCTCCAACGCGTTCCTGGCAACCAAGATCTCGTTCATCAACGAAATCGCGAACGTGTCGGAGGAGCTCGGAGCCGACGTGACCGAGGTGGCGCGGGGCATGGGCCTCGACTCCCGCATCGGGCCGAAGTTCCTCCAAGCCGGGATCGGCTACGGGGGCTCGTGCTTCGGCAAGGACGTGTCCTCGCTGAAGCTCATGGCCGGGAACACCGGCTACCACTTCCAGCTCCTGGCCGCGGTGGAGCAGGTCAACGATCTCCAGAAGCGCCGCGCCATCGGCAAGCTGCAGAAGCACCTCGGCTCGCTCATCGGCAAGGACATCGCCCTGCTGGGAGTGGCGTTCAAGCCGAACACCGACGACGTACGCGACGCTACGTCGCTCGTGCTCGCCGCCCGACTTCAGGGAGAGGGTGCCAACGTTCGCGTGTACGACCCGGTGGCCGCCGAGCACGCCCGTGAGATGCTGGGCGGAGCCCACATCTGCGAGTCCGCCCTCGAGGCCCTTCACGGGGCCGACGCCGCCGTGCTCGTGACCGAGTGGCCGGAGTTCTCGGAGCTCGACTGGGCGGGCGAGGTCAAGCAGCACATGGCACAGGCGGTGGTGGTGGACGGGCGGAACTTCCTCGACGCCGAGATGCTCGAGGCGGCCGGCTTCGTCTACGAGGGCGTCGGCCGGTAGCGCATGCAGGCGCTCGTCCTCGCGGGCGGCGAGGGCACCCGGCTTCGGCCCCTCACGCTGACCGTCCCCAAGCCGGTGATGCCCCTCGCCGGGCGTCCCTTCCTCTCCTTCATGATCGATTGGCTGCACGGACATGGAGTGGACGACGTGGTGCTGGCCTGCGGCTTCCTGGCCGAGGCCGTCGAGGCGGTGCTGGGCGACGCTCACGGAGACGTGCGCCTGCGCTACGTGGTGGAGGACGAGCCTCTCGGCACCGCCGGTCCGGCGCGCCTGGCCGCCGACCTCGGGCTGCTCGAGGATCGCCTACTGGTGCTGAACGGCGACGTGCTCACCGACATCGACCTGACCGCTCAGCTCGCCCTTCACGAGCGGGCGGGAGCGACGGCCGCCCTTGCGCTCGTGGTCGTCGAGGACACCGCGAGCTACGGCGTGGTGCCCACCTCCGGAGACGGCCGGGTGGAGGCCTTCCTCGAGAAGTCGACCGGGCCGGTGCCCACCGACCGCATCAACGCGGGGGCCTACGTGGTCGAGCGCGCGGCGATCGACGCCATCCCGGCCGGACGGCCCGTCTCCTTCGAGCGCGAGATCTTTCCGCGGCTCGCGGAGGAGGGCACGCTCTACGGCCACGCCTCCGAGGGCTACTGGATCGACATCGGCACGCCCGAGCGCTACCTCGAGGCCACCCACGACCTCCTGAGCGGGCGGGTCGAGAGCACGCTGCCCGAGCGCGACGCGGGCGGCTCGCTCCTCTACGAGGGCGTGGACGCCGCAGCCGCGGAGATCGGGCCGCTGTCGGTGCTCGGCCCCGGCTGCTCGGTCGGGGCCGGATCGAAGATCGAGCGAGCGGTGCTCCACTCCGGGGTGCAGGTGGGCGCCGGATGCGTGGTGCGCGGCAGCGTCCTCGCCGACGAGGTGGTCCTGGAAGACGGAGCGCGGGTCGAGGGCGGGACCATGCTCGGCCGAGGAGCGCGTGTGGCTGCGGGTGGGCGAGTCGAGGCGGGCGCACGCGTACCACCTGGGGCGACGGCATGAGCGACGATCTCTCGGCCGCCCGCGTCGCCGAGCTCGACCCCGCGGGCATGCTCGACGACGTGCTTGACCTCCCCGAGCAGCTCGCGGACGCGCGGTGGCGCGCCGAGTCGGCCGGCGTGGAGGTGCGCGAGCGAGCCGGCGGGCTCACCGTGTGCGGCATGGGAGGCTCGGGGATCGGCGGGGAGCTGGCCGCGGCCATCATCGGGCGCCGCGCCGCGCGCCCGATCCGGGTCGTGCACGACTACGAGCTCGAGCCGTGGCGGGGCGATCGGTCGCTCATCCTCTGCTCGAGCTACTCCGGCGCCACCGAGGAGACGCTCGCGTGCTTCGAGGCTGCCGCTGCGGTGGGCGCCGAGCGCGTGGCCCTGACCACCGGGGGCCCGCTCGCCGAGGCGGCGCGCGGAGCGGGCGTACCCGTGATCGGCGTGCCCTCGGGCTTCCAGCCCCGCGCCACCGTGGCCTACATGACCGTGGGCGCCCTGACGTGCGCCGAGGCGGCCGGCGTGGTGGGCTCCATGCGGGAGGAGCTCGACGGCGCGCGCCGTCTGCTGGACACGCTCGTGGCGGAGTGGGGGCCCGACGCAGACGACCAGTCCGAGGCCAAGGCCCTCGCGCGGCGCCTGCACGGCACTCTCCCCGTGGTGCACGGCGGTGAGCCGACCACGGCGGCCGCCAAGCGCTGGAAGTCCCAGATCAACGAGAACGCGAAGCTCCCCGCCTTCTGGGCGGTGCTTCCCGACGCCGATCACAACGAGCTCTGCGGCTACGAGGGGGCTCCCGGCCTGGCACCGCTCAAGGCGATCTTCCTCGAGTCGGCCGACCAACATCCTCGGGTGGCGCGGCGGATGGAGCTCACGGCCGAGGTGGCCGCCCGCTTGGGCGCCGCGGGGACCGAGCGGATCGTGGCCCGCGGCGACACCCCGGCCGAGCGAGTGCTCTCCCTCGTCCTGCTCGGCGACCTCGTGTCGTGCTACCTCGCGATCCTCGCCGGCCGCGATCCCACGCCGGTGCCCGTGCTCGAGAACTTCAAGCGGGCGCTCGGCTAGCGGCTTGGGTCTGCGTCGGGGAGGCGCCAGCGCAGGTCGGGGAAGCGGGCGAAGCCGCGGTCGAGGGTGACCCAGTCGCTACCCGACTCGATGGCCAGGGCGGCGAGATAGGCGTCCGGGATCCGGTTGCCGCGTGCGTCGGCCGTTTCGCACAGGGAGGAGAAGATCGACCAGTGCCGTGCGCCCGGGGAGACCTCGACGAAGGAGGGCCGGCTCCTGATGGCCTCGGTGAACGCGAAGGCCTCGTGCAGCGTGGCTGGGCCGAGGAAGATCCCCGGATGCGTGACAATTCTGAGGAAGCCGCTGAGCACGATTGAGGGCACGCCGAACGCCGCCTCTCCGTGGATGAGGCGCTCGACCCAGGAGCGCATGGGGGCGTGATCGGGGGCGTCGACTCGGTGGGCGACCACCAGGACGTTGACGTCGAGGAGGATCAGAGATCGTCCATGAGATCGCGCAGGGCGGCCGAGTCGTTCAAGTCGACGCCGGCGCGAAGGCCCCCGCCCCCGGAGGTCGGCAGCTCGACGCGCTCGGACTGAGCCACGGGCGGGCGCGCGAGCGCCTCCCGGAGCGCGTCCTCGATGAGGCGGGTGAGGGTGGTTCCACGCGCCGCCGCGGCCTGCTTGGCCGAGCCGAGGAGCGCGTCGTCGAGGTTGACCGTCGTGCGCACTCATCGAAACATACTCATAAGGCACCGATATGCATTGACCCGCTTCGCTAGCGTGCCCGCCGATGAAGGCCATGGTTCTCGCGGCGGGGCTCGGCACGCGCCTCAAGCCCATCACCTTCGAGATACCGAAGCCCATGGTGCCGGTGCTCGACCGCCCGGTGATGGCCCACATCGTCGACCTCCTCGACGCCCAGGGCTTCGACGAGCTCGTGGCCAACCTCCACTGGTACCCCGACGAGATCCGGGGCTACTTCGGCGATCGCTTCGAGTGGCGCCACGAGGAGAGGCTGCTGGGAACCGCGGGCGGCGTTCGCAACGTGGCCGACTTCTTCGGAGACGACGAGGTGGTGGTGATCTCCGGCGACGCTCTCACCGACCTCGATCTGCGCGCGCTCGTCGCCCGCCACCGCGAGGCGGGCGGCATCGCCACGCTGTCGGTCAAGCGGGTGACCGAGACGGCGCAGTACGGGGTGGTCATCCACGACGCCGAAGGGCGCATCCAGGGCTTCCAGGAGAAGCCGGAGCCCTCCGAGGCGCTGTCCGATCTCGCCAACTGCGGGATCTACTGCTTCAGTCCCGAGATCTTCGACTACTTCCCCGACGACGACCCGGTCGACTGGGCCGGGGACGTGTTCCCGGTCCTGCTCGAGCACGACGTTCCCTTCCACGTGCACGAGATCGACGCCTACTGGAACGACGTGGGATCGCTCGCCGAGCTGCGCCAGGGCACCCTCGACGCTCTGGAGGGACGCCTCGTCGTCGAGCGCTCGGGCAGCGAGCGCGAGGAGGGCGTGTGGGTGGGCGAGGACGTGCAGCTCGGGGAGCTCGAGCAGCTCGACCCTCCGGTGTGGATCGGCGCGGGAGCCCGGGTCGAGGACGGCGTGCGGCTGATGGGTCCCGTGACCATCGGCGACGGCGCCCGCATCGGCGCCGGAGCCTCGGTGCGCGACTCGATCGTCTTTCCCGGCACCCACGTGGAGGCCGACGCCCTCGTGATCGGGGCCATGCTCGGTCACTCCGGCATCGTGAGGAGCCTGCGCCCGCGCGAGCGGCGCTCCTGAAGCCACGTGCGGGTCCTCGTCCTCTCCTGGGAGTACCCGCCGCTCATCGAGGGCGGGCTCGCCCGCCACGTGCGCAAGCTGTCCGAGAACCTGGCCGCTTACGGCGTCGAGGTGCACGTGCTGACGCGCGGCCACGAGGAGTCCCCGGCCGAGGAGGACGTGGCCGGAGTGTGCGTGCACCGCGTCCGCGAGCCGGACCGCCCGCGCGAGCTCGGCCGCTTCGTGACCTGGGTCGAGCACATGAACGCCGACATGCTGGCCGCCGGCGTGGAGCTCGGCGACCGCTTCTTCTTCGACGTCGTCCACGCCCACGACTGGCTGGTGGCCGTGGCCGGAGACCATCTGGCCAAGCGCTTCGGCGCTCCGCTGGTGGCCACCATCCACGCCACCGAGTACGGGCGCCACCAGGGGTATGTGGAGACCCATCCCCAGAGTCACATCCACTCGGTCGAGCACTGGATGGCCAACCGCGCCGAGCGCCTCATCACCTGCTCGTCCTACATGCGCGAGCACGTGGCCGACGTGTACGGGCTCGACGAGGAGCAGGTCACGGTGATCCCCAACGGCATCGACCCGTCGGAGCTCGAGCCGGTGGCCGACCTTGCGAGCCTGCGGGCGAGCTTCGCCACTCCGCAGGAGCGGCTCGTGCTCCTCGTGGGCCGGCTCGTGTACGAGAAGGGCTTTCAGCTCGCGCTCGAGGCACTTCCCGGGCTCGTCGAGCGCCTCGGCAACGTTCGCTTCCTGGTGGCCGGATCGGGGACCCACGAGCCCGAGCTCCGCGCGCAGGCCACGGCCCTCGGCCTCGACGCCCACGGCAGCTTCCTCGGCTGGATCGGGGACGACGTGCTGCACTCGCTCTACCGCATCGCCGACCTCACCGTGGTGCCCTCCATCTACGAGCCCTTCGGCCTCGTGGCCCTCTATGCCATGGCGTCGGGGTGCCCGTGCCTCGTGGCCGACACCGGCGGGCTGCGGGAGGTGGTGCCGAGCGACGGGGCGGGGCTTCGCTTCCGCTCGCGCGATCCCGAGTCGCTCGGGGCCATGGCCGAGCGGCTGCTCACCGACGAGGCGCTGCGCGCGCGACTGGTGGCCGAGGCCTCAGAGCACATTCTCAGCTTCGACTGGGCTGACATCGCCCAGCAGGTGGCCGCGGTCTACGCCGACGGCGCTCAGTCGGCGTCGCGGGCCACGAGCCCGTCGACCAGCACCATGTAGCGCTCGGCCTCCGGGCCCACCGTGAAGTGCACGGCGGTGGGCTCGTAGACCCAGTCGATCACGTTGAGCGAACGCAGGCGCTCGAGCACGGCCACGAAGGCCCGCCGCTCCCGGGGGGTGCGGAAGTTGAGGCCCACGTCCACGGCGTAGCCCGTGGTGTGGAGCGAGAACGCGGAGGTGGCCTGGCTGTTGGACTGGAGCAGCGCCCGCTGGTAGCCGCGATCGCGCACCGTGCTCGTAACGCGAAGGTCCCCCTCGCCACCGGAGATGCGGCGGGTCTCCTTGGCGATGTAGAGGAGCACGGCGAGGGCCTCCGGGCGCACGCCGCGGTAGAGCGCCGGGCGCTGGCCGAGCCGAGTGGCGAGCGCGCCCATGCCGCGATCCACGCGGTAGCCGAGGCGCCGCGGGCCGTTGGGCAGCGAGACGAGGTCGCCGTCCTCGTAGGCCTCTCTCAGCTCCTCCGGCCCCTCGAAGGGCTCGTTGTCCTCCTCAGGTCGGAGGACCTCCTCCGCGCTCGCCTTGGCCAGGTGCAGGCGCTCGAGCCGCGCCAGCTCCTCGCGGTCCTCGGCGGCCAGGCGCAGGATCTCCCGCGCGGCCTCGACTCGGAAGACGTAGGTGCGCGAGTCGTCGCCGAGGCCGGCCAGCCGGCGGTAGGTGGCGGGGTTGCGGGTGGGTGTCGAGTCGAAGAAGAGGCGGGGATAGGACAGCTCGTAGTCGGCCACCGTGCGCCGCGTGCGCCGGCGCGGGGGCCGGGGCGCCACGTAGCTGTCGATCACGTTCTCGAGGTTCCCGGCCCCCATGTGGTAGGAGGCCACGGCGAGATCCTCGCGCCCGAAGCGGGCGGTGTTGTCGGCGAGGTAGAGCGCGGCGCCGTCGAGCGAGGCGCGCGGGTCGAAGCGCTCGTCCACGGCGCGGCGGGCGCTGGCGAGCTGGCTCGCGCGGAGCGCCGCGGCCCGGCGCCGCCGGGTGGTCGGCGCGCGCACGGCTCGACGGCGATCGCGCTCGATCCGCTTGGTGAGCGTCTTCGAG
>JBPCRE010000183.1:0-8727 GCA_050997195.1 Thermoleophilaceae bacterium | reverse complement strand
AGCGCCTGCCAGGTGAAGAGGATGGTCAGCAGGCCGAGCAGCTCGTACTGACGGGCCTCGGCGAACACCTGCACGACGGCGGGGCTCACCGCCCACGTAAGGGCCACGAGGGCGGCGCGCAGCCGGTCGCCGAGCACACGCAGGGCCAGTCCGAAGAGCGCGAGCGTGCCGAGCGCCGAGAGGAGCACGTTGAGCCCGGCCCCGGTCCATAGGCTCGTGCCCGCGGCGAGGCTCGCCGCGTGGAGGAGCCAGAAGTAGAGGGGCGGATGGATGTCGTAGCGGGCCAGGTCGTCGCGGATGCGCCCGAAGCAGCCCACGTCCTCGATCTTGAGCAGGCGTTGCCAAGCCGAGGCCGGGGCCCACCCGCCGAAGGGAGGCCGCGGGCCGAAGGTCACCGCGTACCACTCCCCCTGGTGGCAGGTGGCCGAGAGGTAGGAGATGGCCTCGTCGTGGGTCAGCGAGGTCTTCGGGACGGTGCCGGCCGCACGCAGGCCCACGCCGGCCACGAGCGCCACGGCGAGCAGCGCGAGGGCGAGCGCCGCGGAGCTCGCGAGTGAGTGCTTGCCTACCATTGCGCGGCCATGAGGGTGGGAATCATCACGGGCACGGGCACCTACCGGCTACCGGGGCTCGCCGCCGAGCCGCCGCGGGACGTCGAGACCCCCTACGGGCCCGCTCTTCTCACCCCCGGCCGAGCGGGCGATCTCGAGGTGATCCACGTGTCTCGCCACGGGGAGGGGCACCCGAGGCTCTCGAACCACGTCAACCACCGTGCGAACGTGTGGGCGCTCGCCGAGGCCGGCGTCGACGCGGTGCTCGCCGTGACCGTGTGCGGTGCCGTCGATGCCTCCATCCCCCTCGGCTCGCTCGTGGTCTTCGACGACCTGCACTTCCTCTCCAACCGCCTGCCCGACGGCTCGCTCTGCACCTTCCACACCGAGCCCGGAGAGCCCCGCCGCGGCCATTGGATCTTCGACCATCCGTTCTCCGAGCCGCTGCGCCGCGCGCTCGTGGACGGCGCGCAGGCCGCCGATCTCCCCGTTCGCGGCGGTGGGTGCTACGGGCACGTGGACGGCCCCCGCTTCAACACCCGCTCGGAGATCCGCCTGCTGGCCGGCGCGGGCGTGTCCGCCGTGAGCCAGACCGCCGGGCCGGAGACCGTGCTGGCCGGCGAGGCCGAGCTGCCGCTCGCCCTGCTCGGCTACGCCACCGACTACGCGAACGGCGTGGCCTCCGAGCCCACCGCGGTCGAGGATCTCCTTCGCCTCATCGGCCAGAGCGGCGAGGTTTTCTCCGCCGTCCTCGCCGAGGCCCTGCCCCGGCTCGAGGTGGCGGCGCTCGGGCCCACCGGCGTGAACTACCGCTTCGAGGAGCTCTGATGGCCGAGGCAAGGCGCGTGCGCGCCGCCGGAGGAGTCATTCGTCGCGCGGACCCCGCCGGTCGCCTGGAGGTGGCACTCGTGCACCGGCCGAAGTACAGCGACTGGACCCTGCCGAAGGGCAAGCTCGAGGAGGGCGAAAGCCACGAGGAGGCCGCGCTGCGGGAGGTGGAGGAGGAGACCGGGCTCGTCTGCCGTCTCGAGCGAGAGCTCGACGCCGTTTCCTACATCGACCCCAAGGGCCGCCCCAAGACGGTTCGCTACTGGGTCATGGCCGTCGTGGGGGGCGAGTTCCGCGAGAACCGCGAGGTCGACGAGCTGCGCTGGCTGCCCCGCGAGGAGGCCGCCGCGATGCTCACCCACGATCGCGACCGCGCGACCGTCGAGGCGCTCCGGCACGAGGAGGGCGGCACCGCGTAGGCGCCGCCCTCCCGCCGTCTCGTGGCGGGCGAGGACCTTCTAGCGCCCGACCGTGACGAAGACCCGCTCGCAGTCGCGCGAGACGGAGTCGCCGCCGTCGGCGCGGACGATGTCCGTGCCCGAGCCGCACGAGATGACGTCGCGGATGGCGTCGAAGGAGACGATGTTGTCGTTGCCGTCGCCGCCGCTGATGGTGTCCTTGCCGAGGCCGCCGTCGATGCGGTCGGCCCCGCCGTCGCCGAAGATCGCGTCGTTGCCCGAGTTGCCGCTCAGGCCGTCGCCCGCGTCGCCGCCACGGATTGTGTCCTCGTCCGAGCCGCCGTTGATCGAGTCCTGGAACGGGCCGCCGGTGAGCAGGTCGTTGCCCTCGCCGCCCGAGATGATGTTCAGGCCCTCGTCGTCGGAGATCACGTCGGACCCGACGCCGCCTTCCAGGAGGTCGCGCTCGGCGCCGCCGTCGAGCACGTCGTTGCCCGTCCCGCCCTCGGCGAAGTCCAGGCCGGCGCCCCCGTCCAGGCGGTCCTGGCCGGACCCGCCGTCGAGGGTGTCGTTTCCGTTCTCGCCGTTCACCGAGTCGTCCCCGGTGCCGCCGTCGAGGACGTCGTTGCCGTCGCCGCCGTTGACGGCGTCGTTGCCGGCGGAGCCGTTGCGCACGTCGTCGCCGGACGTGCCGGTGATGGTGTTGTCGCGGTTGAGGGGATTGCCGCCCGGCTGCTGGGCGACGGCCACGCCCGCCCATACCACGAGGGCGGGGAGCACGGCGATGAGTATCTTCTTGACCACTTGGGGCCTCCTTGAACAGGGGAAGGGCGCTCGGCCTCATCGGCTGATCGCCCTTCGGTCGGATGGGGGGTGAGGCCCCGGCTCGCGCGCGCCGAGGTGCTCGGCTGCTTGAACCGCGGGCGGGCGCGGAAGGTGCGGTGCTCCCCTACATGGGGAGGTCTACGCGGGCGTGAGCTCCGCGCGGAGCTCGGCGAGGCGGGTGCGCTCCTCGGTGAAGCCGAGGCGCTCGAGCACCGCGTCGGCGAGGCCGAGATAGTCGGCCCCCAGCCGAGGCTGGTGATCGAGGATCGACACGCCGCGCTCGGCCGACTCGGCGTAGCGGATCGAGGCCCGAATCGGCGTGGAGAACACCTTCTCCCCGAAGCGCTCGCGCAGTTGCGCCTGGGCCTCGCGCGAGTGCGTGGTGCGCAGATCGGCGATGTTGAGCACCACCCCGAGCCACTCGAGGTCGGGCTGGAGGTTGTCGCGGGCGAGATCGATGACCTCGAGGGCCTGCTCGACGCCCTGAAGCGAGAAGTACTGCCCCTCGGTGGTGAGGAGGGCGTAGTCGGCGGCCACCACGGCGTTCACGGTGAGCAGGCCGAGGGAGGGCGGGCAGTCGATGAGGATGAGGTCGTAGCGACGCTTGACCTCCCGGAGCGCGCGCCGCAGGGTCATCTCGCGACCCATCTTCCCCGCGAGGATGAGCTCGGACTCGGCCAGGCCGAGATTGGCCGGGATCACGTCCCCGTGGATGGCATCGACGGCGCGCGCCCGGCCGGCCAGCACGTCGGCGATGGTGGGCTCGGCGTCCGCCGGCACGTCGAAGTAGTCGGCGAGGTTGCCCTGCGGGTCGAGGTCCACGGCGAGCGCCTCGAGGCCCACGCGTCGGAACACGTCGGTCAGGGTCCTGACGGTGGTGGTCTTCCCGGTGCCGCCCTTCTGGGAGAGGACCGCGATCGTGGTGGCCATCGGGCGCGACTATAGACCCGCACGGCCGTCGGAAAGCGCCTCGAGGAAGGACCGGGGGGACGGGACGCGAAGAACCTCCGCATGCCGTCCGATCTCGAGGCGCACCTCCTTCGCAAGAGCGTTGGCAACATGGCCGGGCATCGCGAGCGCTGCGCGGCCTGCAGCCGCACTCCGCTTCCGGGGGAGCTCCTCTACGTGCTCGAATCCGCGGCCGCCGTCTGCGCGCTGTGCCGCCCCACGCTGTCCGGATCGGCCCGGGAGAGCGCCCGCGCCGAGCGCGTGCGGGCGGGAGAGCGTCGCCTCGCGGTGCGCCCTCTCGCGGCCTGAGTCCCGGCGCGGCGGGGACGGATGGGAGTCCGGCGCCCCGGGCGACCGTAGACTTCCGTCGGCCCATGGTCCCGGTCGTCGCCCACACGGTCATCTCCGCGCCTCGCGAGGAGGTGTTCGACTACGTGGCCGATCTCGCCGCTCGGGTGGCGTGGACCGACCACTACATGCACGACTTCCACCTCACGCGTCCGCGGGCGTCGGGGATCGGGGCCGCCGGGCGGTTTCGCATGGACGCTCCCGGCTTCCACACCTGGGCCGAGGCCTCGATCGCCGAGCTCGACCCCCCGCGCGGGATCCTGGAGGACGGCCGCCTCGGCCGCCTCGGCCGCACGCGCTGCGAGTGGAGGTACGAGTTCGAGCCCGTCGGGCGCGACGCCACCCGCGTCGAGATCAGCTTCTCCACCCAGCCGGCCACCCGCCTCGACGGCTTCAAGGAGTCCCTCGGCGCGCGCCGCTGGTACCGCCGGCAGACCCGCGCGTCGCTCGAGCGCCTGCGGCAGGTGTTCGAGGAGCGTCCCGAGGAGCCCCTCGCCCGCGCCACGGTGTCCGGCTACGAGCCTCTGAAGGCGGCACGGTTCGGTGCGTAGACTCCCGCCGCGCATGTTCGCCGCCCGCCGCCCCGTCGCCTCGCTCGCGGCTTTGATCGCGCTCTCGGCGACGATGTCGGCCTGCACGTTCAAGTCCCCCGGAGAGGGTCGGGAGGCCGGAAAGGACGGCATCAAGGAGGGGCGCATCGAGGCTGCCGAGGAGGCCGTGCGCGAGGGCGTGGCCATCGAGCTCGAGGGCCTCGCCTACACGGTGTTCGTCACCCGCCAGCTCAACCCCCAGGATCCGGAGGACCGCGGGTACTACCAGGGCCCTCCTCCGCCGCCCGGCTCGGCGTTGTACGGCGTGTTCATGAAGGTGTGCAACGACGGGGACGCCACCGCGATGGCCGCCGGGCGGTTCAAGGTCGCCGACACCCAAGGCTCGGAGTTCGAGCCCGTCGAGCCCCAGCGCGACAACGTCTTCGCCTACCAGCCGAGCCGGCTGCCGGTGGAGCAGTGCATCCCCAACGCGCTCAGCCTGGCCGCCCAGGGCCCGACCTCCGGGGCGGTCCTGATCTTCCAGCTGCCGATCTCGGCCACCGAGAACCGGCCCATCGAGCTCGAGATCGAGCCGCCCTCGGGACGCGGGGCGACGGCGAAGATCGAGCTGGACATCTAGCCAAGCCGGACGCCGTCAGCCCTGGCCGCCTCGCGCGGCCCTACCGGCCCCGCGGGGGCTCGCGCAGGCCGGCCTCGAGGATCTCGCGCGCCGCCGGGGCCGCCGTGTCTCCGCCCGCGCCGGCGCGCACCAGCAGCACGGCCACCGCGAGTTGCGGGCGCGCGAGGGGCGCGTAGGCGGTGAACCACGCGTCGGTGTCGGTCCCCGCCTCGCCCTCCTCGCCGGGAGCCTCCTCGTCGGTGGTGTCCTCGAGCTCGGCCGTGCCCGTCTTGCCGGCCACCCGCACCGGGAGGAGGGAGGCCTTCTTGCCCGTGCCGTAGGCCACCACATCGGCCATCATGCGACCCACCGTGCGGGCCACCTCCGGGGAGGTCACCCGCACGGGGCGGACCCCACGGCGCGCGAGCAGCGCGGGGCGCGCCCGCAGCCCCCCCGCGGCCACCGTCTGGGCCATCGAGGCCAGCTGGAGCGGGGTGGCGAGGAGCTTGCCCTGGCCGATGGCCGTCGAGCCGAGTGCGAAGGGCGCGGCGAGCTCTTCCCGCCGCGGCAGCGTGCTCGGCAGGGCGCCGGGAATGCCCGGATCCTCGTCGAAGCCGTAGCGGCGGGCGGCGGCGAGCAGGCGGCGTGCGCCCACCCTCACGCCGAGCGGGGCGAACACCGAGTTGCAGGACTCGGCGAAGCTCTGCGCGAAGGTGCCGCCACAGCGCTCGCCGTTGGCGTTCTCGAGGTCGGTCCCGTCGATCACCGCCTTGGTCTCCACCGGGAAGCGGTCGGAGGCGCGCACGAGCCTCGCCTCGAGGGCGGCCGTAGCCGTCACGATCTTGAACGTCGAGCCCGGCGGCTGGGGGGACGAGAAGGCGATCCCGGCAATGGCGCGCACCTCGCCGGTGCGCGCGTCGAGCGCCGCGGCGCCGCCCACGCGCCCCTCGATGGCCCGCGCGGCCGCGGCCTGCACCTCGGGCTCGAGCGTGGTTCGCACCGGGCCGGCCGGGCGCGGAGCGCTGCGAGCGAGGACTCGATCTCCGGCCCGGAGCTCGCCCCCGGGCACCCCCGCCGCCTGAACCTCGAGGATCCGCTCGAGTCCCGAGGCGCCCACCAGCGAGCCGCGCGAGAAGCCCCGGGCGTAGAGGTCGCGGGCCTCCTCCGGGCCCGCAGCGCGGGCGAGGGTGCCGGCCACGCTCGAGCCGGCCTCCCCGAGGGCCACCTCGCGGGCCGACGCCGGCCCGGAGACGATCGTGCGCCCGTCGCGGGCGAGCAGCGCCGCCCGCCGCGGGGCCTCGGTGCGGCGTGAGAGGCGCTCCCCGGGCGGCACCCCCGGGAACGTGAGGTGGGCCCTCCACTCGACGCGACCGTCGGTCATGGGGAGGGCCACCTCGCCGAGAACCTTGCCGAAGACACGGGTGCCAACGGCCACGGGTAGGCGTACCGCGTGGCCGTCCGAGTCGGGGACGCCCGTGGCCACCCCTCCGGCGGTCGCGGTCACCATGGCCTGCCGGTAGCGGCGGGCCAACCGGGACACGCTCACCCGCCGGGCGGCGGCCGGTGTGAGCAGGCGGTGCATGACCCGGTAGTCCTCGCGCTCCCAGGCCGCGGCGAAGGCGGCCGCCGCCCGCTCGTCCTCGCTCGGCCGAAGCGATCCGGCGATGACCCCGGCGCAGAGGGCCGCGCCGGCCAGGCCCGCGAGGAGGGGAACGCCCCGGCGCGAAAAGCGCTCGCGGCGTCCAGAGTCTGGTTCACTGGGCGCCACCGGGATCTCTACGGCACGCTACCGGCGACTGATGACGGCGCCCGGGAAGGGGGCACTGGGTAACGTCCGGCGCTCTCGTGAGCCCCATCGACTGGATCATCATCGTGGTCACGCTGTTGATGGCCGTGTGGGGATACGCCCAGGGCCTCATCGTCGGCGCGCTGGCCCTCGTGGGCTTCGGGCTCGGCGGGTTCCTCGGCTCTCGCCTCGGGCCGATCGTGCTGGAGGAGGGATCGGGCTCGCCCTTCGCCCCCCTCTTCGCCCTCGCCGGAGCCCTTCTGATCGGGGGCATGCTGGCGGCGGTGCTCGAGGTGCTCGGCTTTCGCCTGCGCGGTCGTCTCACTTCGGGCTTCGGGCCCCTCGACGGGATGGGCGGGGCGGCGCTCGTGGCCTGCATCGCACTCGGCATCGCGTGGATCGCGGGGGCCGTGGCCCTGCAGACGCCCGGCTTCACGCAGCTCCGCCGCGACATCCAGCGCTCGGAGATCCTCACCGCGCTGAACACCACGCTGCCCCCCTCGGGGCCGCTGCTCAACGTGCTCTCCCGATTCGATCCCTTCCCGGAGATCCGCGGCCCCTCGCCGGACGTGCGGGCGCCGAGCTCGGCCATCGCGAAGGATCCCGAGGTGAGGGCAGCACGGCGAAGCGTCGTGCGCGTGCTGGGCACCGCGTGCGGGCTCGGGGTGTCCGGGTCGGGATGGGTGGCGGACGACGGGGTCGTCGTGACCAACGCGCACGTGGTGGCCGGCCAGGACGACACCACCGTGCAGCTCGGAGGCGAGGGCACCCGTCACGACGCCGACGCCATCTGGTTCGACCCCGACAACGACCTGGCCATCCTGCGGGTCTCGGGGATCTCGGGCACGCCGGCTCTCGATCAGGATTCCGGCGCGTCCAGCGGCACCTCCGCGGCGATCATGGGCTACCCCCAGAACGGCCCGTTCAACGTGCGCGCCGGACGGCTCGGGCAGACGCAGACCGTCGCGAGTCAGGACGCCTACGGGCGCGGGCCGGTCCGCCGGCGCATCACCGCGCTGCGCGGAGTGGTGCGCCAGGGCAACTCCGGCGGTCCGATGGTTGACGGCCAGGGCCGCGTGGTCACGACGATCTTCGCCTCCTCGGTGGGCAGCCGGCAGCGCACGGGCTACGGCGTCCCGGCCTCGATCGTCGAACGAGCGCTCGCTCGAGCCGACGAGCGCGTGAGCACCGGCCCCTGCTCGGCGGGGTGAGGACGGGCGGAGAGGGCTGGGTCGAGGGCGCCAAGGTCTACCGAAGGGCGAGCGGTCCGGGCGATCTCGGGCCGCGTCGGCTACCAATCGCTCGATGAGCGCCTCGCGATCCGTCTCGATCGCCCTCGTGGCCCTCCTGGCCCTCGCGGCCCCGGCGCTCGGCCAGGACCCGACCGCGCCCCCCAAGGCTCCGGAGCCGCCCGCGGCGGGTGCGAACCCGTGCCTCGGCCCGCTCGCCCCGAGCCTCCGCTGTCCGGATCTCGTTATGCGCGCTCCCTACGACCTCCGGATCGACCTCCGCGAGCGTCCGGGCCGGGTGCTGCTGCGAGCGGCGAACTCGATCGACTCGGTCGGCGCCGGCCCGGTGGAGCTGCGCGGCCGCCGCGACGGGCCGACCATGGCGGTGACCCAGCGCATCTACGGCATCGGCGGGGCACCGCTCGACGTCCCCACCCTCGCACGCCTCGGCTTCTACCCCACCCCGGGACAGGGCCGCTTCTGGAAGTTCCGCAACGCGGCCCGCTTCGAGCTCCGGCGCCTCGACGACGCCGGTCGCCGCGTCCGGCTCGAGCGCCTCGGGCCGAAGGTCTACTACTGCTTCCGCGACCTCCAGCGGCGCAACCCCTCGCCGCGTTCGCCGAGCCGGGCGGTCTACCCGGCCTGCAACCAGCGCGCCGGCACGC
>JBPCRE010000180.1:0-2582 GCA_050997195.1 Thermoleophilaceae bacterium | reverse complement strand
ACGGCGTCGAGCTCCATGCCCATCTCCGCGGCCAGCGAGCGCCGCAGCTCGAGCGTCTCGTTCACCGGCATCTCCTCCGGGAGGGCCACGCACACCACGCCGGTGCGCGTCGGGTTGGTCACGAAGGAGTGGATGAGGTCGGCCTGGCGGCGGATGGGACCCACGCGGGCCACGTCCCGGAACGTGCGCGGGGTGCGCAGCAGGCCGAGTCCGTGGCCGGTGGCCGGAGCGTCCACGATCACCACGTCGTAGGGGGCGTCCGCGGGCGAGCGGCGCTCGAGCTGGGCAAGCTCCCAGATCTTGCCGATGGTGAGCAGCTCGCGCAGCCCGGGGGTGGCCGCGGCGAGGTAGGAGACGATGCGATTCTCGAAGAGCACGTTGTAGAGCGTGCTCGAGCCGATCTGGTCGCGCAGGTACTCCTCGAGCGCGCGCTCCGGGTCGATGGAGATGGCCCAGAGGTTGGGCTTGAGCTCGGTCTCGCGGTAGCCCACCCCGGCGTGGCCGAGCGCCCCCGGCATCCGCTCGACCCCGGCGACCTCGCACACCAGCGCGCGCCGGCCGCGCGCCGCGGCGGCCGTGCCGAGCGCGGCGGCCACGGTGCTCTTGCCCACGCCGCCCTTGCCGGTCACGAACACAAGACGCTTGTCGAGCACGGCGGACATCGCGGCGGAGGCTACGCCGGTGAAGGAATCGGCCGCCCCCGTGCGAATACGCCTTGCGAGATGGCTGGCAACGGGGCAAAGCGCACATCGGGCAGAGGCGCGAAGGGTGGCCGCAAGGGCGCCAAGGGCCCCGAGGTGATCGCCTTCGCCAACCAGAAGGGTGGCGTGGCCAAGACCACCACCACGCTCAACCTGGCCGTGGCCTTCCAGGAGTCCGGCCACCGGGTGCTCTGCGTGGACATGGACCCCCAGGGCAACCTCACCATGAGCCAGGGCGTGGACCCCGACGGCGTCGAGGTCTCGATGTACGACGTGCTCGTGCACCACACCTCGATCCGCGAGGCCATCGCGGCGCGGGAGATCGACGTGGCCTGCTCCTCGATCGACCTGGCCGGAGCCGAGATCGCCATGTCAACCCAGATCGGGCGCGAGCGCTCGCTCGAGAAGGCGCTCGCCGAGGTTCGCGCCGACTACGACTTCGTGTGCATCGACACCCCGCCGAGCCTCGGGCTGCTCACCATCAACGCGCTCACCGCCGCCGACAAGGTGATCGTCCCCGTGCAGTGCGAGTATCTCTCCATGCGCGGCCTGATCCAGTTGCAGAACACCCTCTCCATGATCAAGGAGAACCTGAACCCCGACGTGGAGATCGAGGGGATACTCCCGACCCTGGTGGACTCGCGCACCGTGCACGCCAAGGAGGCGCTCGAGCTGCTCGAGGAGAACTTCGGCGACCAGGTGTTCGCCTCGCGGATCAAGAAGACAGTGCGTTTCGCGGAGGCGCCCGTGCAGGGCATGTCCGTTCTTCGGTACGACCCTGACGGGAAGGCGGCCTACGCCTACCGCCAGCTGGCAAGGGAGGTCCTCGATGGCAGGCGGTAAGCGAGCGAGCATGAGGGAGGGGCCGCTGGCCGCGCTCTTCCGCAAGACCGAGGAGGACGGCCTCGGAGGCCACGGCGTGCGCGAGCCGGGCGCGTCGGAGCCGGCGCCGGCGGCGAATCAGGCTCCCGCCGCACCCCTCTCTCCAGGCCGGCCCGAGGTGCGTCCCGAGCCTTCCCGGGAGACTCCTCGGCGCAATCCCGCGCCCTCGTCAGAGGAGCGCTCCGGGGCCACGCCGCCGGAGCGCCTGCGACAGGTCTTCGCCGCTGACATCCCGGAGAACATCATGGAGCGCCCGCGCCGGGCGCCGGTGGTCGAGGAGCCTCCGCGGCGGGCGTCCTCTCCCTCTCTGCCGGCGGAGCCCGTGCTGCGCGTGATCGGCGTGGGCGGGGCCGGCGTGAACGCCGTGAACCGCATGGTCGAGGCCGAGGTGGAGGGGGTCGAGTTCCTCGCCATCAACACCGACGTCCAGTCGCTCGCCTCCTCCGAAGCCGACGTACGCCTGCACATCGGCCGGGACGTGACGCGCGGGCTCGGCGCGGGCTCGAACCCCGAGCTCGGCCGGCAGGCCGCGCTCGAGGACTACGACCGGCTGAAGGGCCTCCTCAAGGGCTCGGACATGGTCTTCATCACCGCCGGGGCGGGCGGGGGCACCGGCACCGGCGCCGCGCCGGTCGTGGCGCGCATCGCCCGTGAGGTCGGCGCGCTCACGGTCGGCATCACCACCAAGCCGTTCGGGTTCGAGGGCTCGCGCCGCTCCTCCCAGGCCGATCGCGGGGTCGAGGAGCTCGAGGCCGAGGTCGACACGCTCATCGTCGTCCCGAATGCACGCCTGCTCACCGCCCTCGAGAAGCGGACCTCCATGGTCGAGGCCTTCCGCGTGGCCGACGACGTCCTCCGCCAGGGCGTCCAGGGCATCTCCGACCTCATCACGCTGCCCGGGCTCATCAACCTGGACTTCGCGGACGTGCGCACGATCATGGCCTCGGCCGGACAGGCGCTGCTCGGCATCGGCATGGGCACCGGCGAGCACCGGGCCAT